>JBJSXF010000082.1:0-40183 GCA_046086225.1 Actinomycetota bacterium
CGGGAGTACAACCTCTCGCTCGTGGCGACCGCGCCGAACGTGGAGTACCGCGCCCACATGCTCGACGGGTCGGTCGAGGTGGTCGACAACCCGTCGTCGATGCCGACGCCCAATCAGGTCGAGCGGATCGAGGAGCCGTACGTCAAGGTCTCGATCCTTACGCCGGTCGAGTACGTCGGCACGCTCATGGAGCTGGCCCAGGCCCGGCGGGGCGAGCTCGACCGCATGGACTACCTGTCCGAGGACAGGGTCGAACTCGTCTACATGCTGCCCCTCGCGGAGATCGTCCTCGACTTCTTCGACCAGTTGAAGTCGCGGACCCGCGGCTACGCCTCGCTCGATTACGAGCCGGCCGGGGAGCGTTCGTCGAACCTGGCCAAGGTTGACGTGCTGCTCAACAACGTCCCGGTCGACGCGTTCAGCGCCATCGTCCACAAGGACAAGGCCTACGACTACGGCCGGCGCATGACCCAGAAGCTGCGCGAGCTCATTCCCCGGCAGCTCTTCGACGTGCCGATCCAGGCTGCGGTCAGCGGTCGGATCATCGCCCGCGAGACCGTGAAGGCGAAGCGCAAGGACGTGCTCGCCAAGTGTTACGGCGGTGACATCACCCGGAAGCGCAAGCTGCTCGAGCGCCAGAAGGAAGGCAAGAAGCGCATGAAGCAGATCGGCCGGGTCGAGGTGCCTCAGGAGGCATTCGTCGCGGCGTTGCGCCTCGACGAGTGAGGCGCGGGCCGTCGCGCGCGGCTCATTCCCCGGCGCGGGCGAACGCGCGCAGTATCCGGTTGCGCAGGAGATCGGATGCCCGGGCGAAAGTGACGTCCGCAGCCCACGGGTCGAGGGCAGTCCACGGTGGTCCCGGACCGGTATCGCCGTCGGCGGGGGCGAGGGCACCGGCCGGCTCCTCGGAGGCAACGAGGAGCCCGCAGGCCCCGTAGGCCGCGGCGAACGGGCGGCCCGACGGATGGACGGCAATCGGGCAGCCGTCGACCCACTCCGTCGTCGCACCCCGGCAGGCCCGCACGAAGCCCGCGAACCGTTCGGCGAGCTCGGGAGCGCAGGCGCCCGGTTCGGCGCCTGCGTCGGCGATTCCTCGCAGCGAATCTCTCGGCGAATCTCCGGAAGGGTGATCGCGCGCGGTTGCCGGCGCCGAGGGAGACAACGAGGAGGACGACGGCCCGGCCCCGGAACCGCCCCGGAGCCGATCCAGGAGCGCGCTCGGCGGTCGCTCAGGCGTCACGCGGGAGGCCGAGCACCCGCTCGGCCACGATGTTGCGCTGCACCTCGCTCGTGCCGCCCCCGATGGTGAGGGCCCGGGCGTACAGGTAGCCGTAGTGCCAGCCTTTGTCGTCGGGCGTGCCGAACGGGCCGACATCGGCGAGCAGCCCGTGGGTGCCGGCCAACTCCTTGGCCAGTCCCATGATGTGCTGACCGTGCTCGTCGGCGATCGCCTTGCGAATCGACGCCTCCGGACCGGGCTCGTGTCCGAGCACCTTGGCGGCCACTGTCCGCAGGCGGATGAAGCGCAAAACCTCGGCCTCGATGTAGAGATCGGCGAGGCGTTGACGCAGCAACGCGTCGGCGGTGCCACCCCGGTGCCGCACGGTGTCGATGACGTCGAGCGCGGTCGGCCCCCGACCCCACAGCGCGCCTTCGCCCGAGAGCGACACCCGCTCGTTGCCGAGGGTGACCCGGGCGAGCCGCCAGCCGTCGCCGACCGTACCGACGACGTCGGACGCGGGAATGCGAACGTCGGTGAAGATCACCTCGTTGAACTCGTGGGTGCCGGTCATCTGCACGATCGGTCGCACCTCGATGCCCGGCGATCGCATGTCGACCCCGAAGTAGGTGATGCCGTGGTGCGCCTCGGCCCCGGGGTCGGTGCGGGCGAGGAGGATGCCGAAGCGGGCGACGTGGGCGAGCGTGATCCACACCTTGCTCCCGTTGACGACCCACTCGTCGCCGTCGCGCACCGCGCGGGTGGTCAGGCTCGCGAGGTCGCTCCCGGCGTCCGGCTCGCTGAACAGCTGGCACCACAGCTCCGAGCCGTCGAGCACGCCGGGCAGCCAGCGCGCCTGCTGCTCCTCGGTACCGGCGACGAGGAGCGTCGGCCCCGCCCAACCGATCCCGATCGGGTTCATGGGGCGGGGCACCCGCAGCTCGCGCATGACCTCGTCGATCTCGAGCTGCTCGGCCGGTGACGCGTCGAGCCCCCACGGTCGGGGCCAGTGCGGCGCCACGAAGCCGGCGGCGGCGAGCGTGCGGCTCCAGTCGGCGGGCCAGGTTCCGTCGGCAGCGTGCCGGGCGACGAGGTCGCGCAGGGCCGCCGCGTTCCCGGCGCCGGTGCTGCCGCCCGCTCCGCCGTCGGCGCGGCTCGCCGGTCCGGTCGTCCCGTCCATCCCGGGGGACGCTACCGCCGCGCGACGATGGCGTATGGGGTTCGGCGTGTACGTGCACATCCCGTTCTGCACGCACCGCTGCGACTACTGCGATTTCGCCACGTGGACCGACCGCGCCCACCTCGTCGACGCCTACGTCGATGCGTGCGTCCGCGATCTGGGGCGCCGTCGGGAACCCGACCTCCCCCTCGCCGATTCGGTGTTCTTCGGTGGGGGGACCCCCTCGTTGCTCACCGGCGAGCAGCTCGCCCGGATCCTCGCGGCCGTGCCCCGGGCCTCGGTCTGCGAGGTCACCGTCGAGTGCAACCCCGACAGCGTCGATCCGACGAAGTTCGAGGCCTACGCCGGGGCGGGGGTGAACCGCATCAGCCTCGGGGCCCAGTCGTTCGTGCCCCACGTGCTGGCCGCGCTCGGACGTACGCACGATCCGGCGAACGTCGAGCGTGCGGTGGCCGCGGCCCGGGCGGCCGGGATCGAGCGCGTCAACCTCGACCTCATCTACGGCACACCGGCCGAACGGCCCGAGGACTGGCGGGCCTCGCTCGCTGGGGTCGTCGACCTCGGTGTCGGCCACGTGAGCGCTTACGCCCTGACGGTCGAGGCCGGGACGCCGCTCGGACGGGATGTTGCGGCCGGGATCCGGCCCGCCCCCGACGACGACGAGCAGGCCGATGCATACGAGGTGGCCGACACCGCGCTGACCGCAGCGGGCTACGAGTGGTACGAGGTGTCGAACTGGGCCAGGCCGGGGGAGGAGTGCCGGCACAACCTCTGCTACTGGGAGCAGGGCGACTACCTGGCGATCGGATGCGCGGCGCACGGCCACACCGCGGGCACGCGGTGGTGGAACGTGCGGACTCCCGAGCGCTACATCGACGCGATCACGACGGGAGCCGATCCCGGCGCCGGCCACGAGGTGCTCGACCCGGTCCAACGCTCGGAGGAGCGGCTGACCCTCGCGTTGCGCACCCGGGCCGGAGCCCGGTGCGCGCGGGCGGCGTCCGGTGAGGTCGTGGCCCTGGCCGAGCAGGGCCTCCTCACCCGATCGGGCGATCGGGTCGTCCTCACCCGGCGGGGTCGGATGCTGGCGTCGGAGGTCACCGCCCGCCTCCTCGCCGCCGGTGCCGCAACCGGGGGAGCGACGGAGGAGCGGCCCGACCCGGTCGGTAGCATCGGCGGACCGTGAGATCCCTGGACGAGCGCAAGGCCGCGATCCTGCGGGCGATCGTCGAGCAGTACGTCGCGGCTGCGGCGCCGGTCGGCTCGCAGACCGTCACCCAGACCGCCGGGCTCGGGGTCTCGGCGGCGACCGTGCGCAACGAGATGTCCGTCCTCGAGAGCGAGGGCTACATCGCCCAGCCCCACACCTCGGCCGGGCGGGTGCCCACCGACCGGGGCTACCGCTACTTCGTCGATCACCTGGCGGGTGCGCCGCAGCTGCCCGGGGCCGAGCGGCGCCGGATCGCCGAGTTCTTCACGAGCGCCACCCTGGCCATGGACGAGCTCCTGAGCCAGACCTCGCAGCTCCTCGCCGGCCTCACCGCCCACGCGGCGGTGGTGGTCGGGCCCGAGACCCAGGCCGTCACCGTCCGGGCCGCGCAGCTCGTGCGACTCGACGACCGGATCCTCCTCGCCGTGGTCGTGCTCTCCGACGGGGAGGTCGGCAAGCAGGTCGTGCCCCTCGACGACGACCTGACCGACGACGATGTCTCCGCCGCCAACGCCCGGTTCGGGTCGCTGCTCGAGGGTCGGCGGCTCACCGATCTCGCTCTGCTGGGTGCCCCCGAGCCGGAAGCGGGCGACCGCATCGGCGGTTTGGTGCGCACCGCGTGCGAGGCGCTCCGGGTCCACGCCGAGCAGCACGACGCCGAGACGCTCTACGTCGGCGGGGTCAGTCGGCTGGCCGCCGAGCACGGTGCGTTCGTCGCCACCGACGTGGCGCGGCTCCTCGAGTTGCTCGAGCAGCACACGGTGCTCGCCGCCCTCCTGCGCGATCTCCTCGGCCCCGGGCTCACCGTCTCGATCGGCTCGGAGAACGAACGCGACGACCTGCGCGAGTGCTCGATCGTGCTCGCGCCGTTCATCGTCGGCGGCGAAGCGGCCGGGACCATCGGTGTGCTCGGCCCGACCCGCATGGACTACCGCAAGGCCCGGGCCGCGGTCACGGCCGTCTCCCAGCAGCTCGGGCGGCGGCTCACCCGATGACGGCACGCGACTGCTACGAGGTCCTCGGGGTCGGCCGCGACGCGTCCGAGGACGAGATCAAGAAGGCGTTCCGCGCCCTCGCCCGCAAGTTCCACCCCGACGCGAACCCCGACGATCCCGCCGCCGCCGAGCGCTTCCGCGAGGTCACCGAGGCCTACGAGGTGCTGCGCGATCCGGAGCGGCGTCGCCGCTACGACCTCTACGGCTCAGCCGACGGCCCGGGGGCGGGCAGCCCGTTCGGCTCGGGGGCCTTCGGGCTCAACGACCTGTTCGAGGCGTTCTTCTCGGGTGACTCCTTCGGCGGCCGCGGGCGTTCAGGCGGACCGGAGCGCGGCTACGACGCCGAGTACCCGGTCGAGCTCACCCTGGAGGAGGTCGTGTTCGGGGCGCACAAGACCCTCGAGCTCGATCTCCCGGTCGAGTGCGACGACTGCGGTGCGTCGGGCTGCGCGCCCGGCACCCATCCGGCGCAGTGCGCGGGGTGCGGTGGAACGGGCGAGGTGCGCCAGGTGCGGCGGTCGCTGCTCGGCCAGGTGATGACCGCGTCGCCGTGCCCGTCGTGCGGTGGCACGGGGCGCACGATCACCGACCCCTGCCCCCGGTGCGCGGGCGAGGGCAGCCACCGCGGCGTGCGGTCGGTCGAGTTCGAGGTACCCCGGGGCATCGCCGACGGTCAGCGCCTCCGCCTCTCGGGTCGGGGTCCGGCCGGGTCGCACGGCGGTCCGCCCGGCGACCTCTACGTGGCGGTCCGTGTGCGCGAGCACCCCGGACTCGAACGGCGTGGTGACCACCTCTGGCGTCTGCTCCCCGTGTCGATCGCGCAAGCCGCGCTCGGCACCGAGATCGAGATCGAGACCCTCGACGGTCCGCGTGCCGTGAAGGTGCCGGCGGGCACCCAGCACGGGGCGCTCGTCCGCCTGAAGGGCCTCGGGGTGCCGGCGTTGCGCAGTTCCCGACGGGGCGAGCTCGTCTGCGAGGTGCGGGTCGACGTGCCCGAGCACCTCACCGACGAGGAAGCCGAGCTGCTCGCCCGGTTCGCCGCGCTGCGGGGCGAGCACCTGGCGCCGTCGGACGAGGGTCTGCTCGCCCGACTGCGCTCGGCGTTCCGCAATTGAGCCCGTCCGGGCCCGATTCCCCGGCGGCGGCCGACGCAGTCGCCCACGTCATCGTCGACGATCCCGCCGACGAGCTCGTCGTCGACGGTGCAGCCGGCCACCACCTCGTGCGGGTCCGGCGGCTGCGGACGGGTGAGGCCATCACGGCGGCCGACGGCGCCGGGATCTGGCGGGAGTACCGGGTCACGGCGGCGACAGCCGAAGGTCTGGTGGCCTCGGCGACCGGCCCCGTTCGTCATGAGCCGGCCCCTCGGGTCGGGATCGCGGTCGCCGTCGCTCTCACGAAAGGTGGCCTCGAGGACGTCGTGACGGCGGTCACCGAGCTCGGGGCAGTACGGATCGTGCCGCTCGTCACCGAGCGGGTCGTGGTCCGCTGGGACGCCGACCGGGCCGACCGGGCCGTCGCCCGCCTCTCGGTCGCGGCCCGGGCCGCGGTCGAGCAGTCGCGGCGATCCCGACTGCCGATCGTCGATCCGGTCACGTCGCTGTCCGACCTGGTCGGCCGATCCGGGCTCGTCGTCGCCGATCGGGCCGGCCTCCCGGCCCCGGCGCTGGTGCCCCCGGCGGACGGGGCGTGGACGGTCATCGTCGGTCCGGAAGGCGGGCTCGCGCCCGGCGAGATCGAGTCGCTCGGTCCGATTCCCCGGCTCGGCCTCGGCCCGCACGTGCTGCGGGCGGCGACGGCGCCGGCGGCGGCGGTGGCCGCCCTGCAAGCCTGTCTCGCTCCGTGGTCGGCCTGAACCGGGCGCGGCACCCGATCCGAGCTGGGAACCGCGCCGGGTGACGGTTTCCGGCCGAGAATCCGCTGATTCCCACGCTGCGTAGTGTTATCCTCTGCCCGCACCCGAACCGGGCATCCCGGAGCGGGAGTGGGAGCAGCAGCTGATATCACGCCCCGTGGCAGCCCTGGTTCGGCCCGTCGGTTTCCGAGGGGTGGAGCGGGGCGCAGTGGGGACTGCGGGCTGCCTGGTGAGGCGAACCCGGACAGGGAGGCGACGGTGGTCGAGGACCGCGACGAGGCGGACGGCGTGAACGGGGTGCGGGTCGGTGAGCGCCTCCGGGCCATCCGGCGCCAGAAGGGGCTCTCCCTCCACGACGTCGAGGCCCGGTCGGCACTCGAGTTCAAAGCCTCGGTGCTCGGCGCCTACGAGCGGGGTGAGCGGGCCATCTCGGTGCCCCGGCTCCTCCGGCTCGCCGAGGTCTACGAGGTGCCCGCCGATCAGCTCCTGCCCCGCGAGATCGACGTCGATATCGACCTCGTCGCCGAGGCGGGCCGAGCCGACTTCGACGCCGGTCCGAGCTTCACGCTCGACCTCGTGCGCCTACGCGAACTCGATGATCCCGACGCCGGGATCATCGACCGGTTCGCGACCTCTCTGCAGCGCGACCGTCAGGACTTCAACGGTCGGATGCTGACCGTCCGTCGCTCCGACCTGCGCGTGCTCGCGGCCTGCCTCGGGCGCAGCCCCGAGGAGTTCGGTGCCCGGCTCGAGAAGCTCGGGCTGCGGGTTCCGGCCCGCGCCTGACGTCCGGTCGGGGTCGCGTCGGCGTCGACCGCCGGCGCTCCCTGGGCTACCCTCGCCGACAGCTTGGCCCCGCCACCCACAACCACGTCCGATCGCACCGGCGAGCGCATCGGAACGGTC
The DNA here is from genome assembly GCA_046086225.1 of Actinomycetota bacterium. Classification (GTDB taxonomy): domain Bacteria; phylum Actinomycetota; class Acidimicrobiia; order IMCC26256; family PALSA-610; genus JBJSXF01. The sequence goes on from JBJSXF010000082.1 coordinate 7,366, forward strand.
CGCGTGCTCGTCCCCGGCAACCACCTCATGGTGGGCCTTCTCGGTGAGCGCGACGAATGGCTCCGCTCGGTGGAGCGGGCCTTCCCGGTCGAGGTGCTCGTGCGGGGCAACGAGATCACGGTCACCGGGGATCCTGCGGACGCGGCCCGGGTCGGTCGGCTGTTCGAGGAGCTCGCGGTGCTCGTCGAGCAGGGCCACGTGCTCGACCGCGAGGTGTTGGGCCGGTCGATCGACATGCTGAAGGCCGATCAGCGGCCCACCGAGGTGCTGGCGACCGAGGTGGTTCGCGGTCGTCGGATCGTGCGGCCGAAGACGGCGGGCCAGAAGCGCTACGTCGATGCGGTCCGCGACCACACCATCACCTTCGCGATCGGCCCCGCCGGCACCGGGAAGAGCTACCTGGCGGTGGCGCTCGCGGTGCAGGCCCTCCAGGCCAAGGAAGTGAACCGGATCATCCTCACCCGGCCGGCGGTCGAGGCCGGGGAGCGACTCGGCTTCCTCCCCGGCGACATGCTCGCCAAGGTCGACCCGTACCTGCGCCCGTTGTACGACGCGCTCCACGACATGCTCGAGCCCGAGGCGGTGGGTCGGCTCATGGAGCGGGGCACGATCGAGGTCGCTCCGCTCGCCTACATGCGCGGCCGCACCCTGAACGACTCGTTCATCATCCTCGACGAGGCCCAGAACACCACCCCCGAGCAGATGAAGATGTTCCTCACCCGGCTCGGGTTCGGCTCGCGGGTCGTCATCACCGGTGACGTCACTCAGATCGACCTGCCCGACGGCCGGGGTCGCTCGGGCCTCACCCAGGTCCGCACGGTGCTCGAGGGCATCGAAGGGCTCGTGTTCGTGGAGCTCGGCTCGCCCGATGTCGTCCGGCACCGGATCGTCCAGGACATCGTCGACGCCTACGAACGGCACACCCCGTGACGGAGGTCCGGTGAGGGTGGCGGGCAGCCCGGTCGTGTTCTGCGCCGACGAGCAGGTCGACGTCCCGGTCGACGTCGACCGCTGGTCCCGGCTCGCGCACGTCGTCCTCGCCGACGAGCGCGTGGTCGAGCGTTTCGGGTCCGAGGTCGAGATGGCGCTGCTCTTCGTCGACGAGCCGACCATCGCGGGGCTGAACGCGCGCTACCTCGACGGTGACGGCCCTACCGACGTGCTTGCCTTCCCGATCGACGACGAACCGGTTCCTGCCGGGCGCCGCCCCGACGAAGGCGGCCGCGGCCCGGGGGCCGACAGTTTCGGTGACCCGCCCGCCGTGCTCGGCGACGTGGTGGTCTGTCCGGCCGTCGCCCGGCGCCAGGCCGCAGCCCGGGGGGCCGACGCAGCCGACGAGATCGCGCTCCTCGTCGTGCACGGGGTGCTGCATCTGCTCGACTACGACCACCAGGAGCCGGAGGAGCGGGCGGTCATGCAACGACGCGAGCAGGAGCTGCTCGGCCGGTTCCGCACCATCGAAGACGGGGGATCATGAACTCGGCCGCGATCGCCGTCGTCATCGTGCTCTGGGTGTTCTCGGGGGTGCTGGCCCTCGCCGAGACCGCGTTCGTCCGGGCCAGCCGGATCCGGCTGCTCGCCCTGGCCGATGAGGGCGACAAGCGGGCCAAGCGCGTCCTGCGTCTCCTCGACCGTCCGGAACGCACCCTCAACAGCGTGCTGCTCCTCGTGCTCGGCACCCAGATGGGTGCGGCCACGATCCTCGGCTCCTCGCTGAAGCCGGAGGCCGGGGCGATCTGGGTGTTCGTCGGGGTGTTGGCCGAGGTCTTCGTCGTGTTCACCCTCTTCGAGGTGATCCCGAAGACGTTCGCCCTGCAGCACACCGAGCGGGCAGCGTTGCTCACCTCGGGGCTCCTCTCCTTCGTGACCGGTTTCCTCCCGCTGCGCGTCCTCACCGCCGTGTTCATTGCCGTGGCCAACTGGATCATCCCGGGCAAGGGTCTTCGTCACGGCCCGTTCGTCACCGAGGAGGAGATCCTCACGATGGCCGATGTCGCCGCCCAGGAGTCGTCGATCGAGAAGCAGGAGCGTGAGCTCATCCACTCGATCTTCCACTTCGGCGACACCGTCGTACGCGAGGTGATGCGGCCCCGCACCGAGGTGGTGGCCATCGAGGCCGATGCGACGGCAGACGCCGCGCTCGAGCGGGCGATCCGGGAGGGGCGATCGCGCCTCCCCGTCTATGAGGGCAGCCTCGACGAGGTGGTCGGGCTCGTCTTCCTGAAGGACCTCGTCGCCCGGAGTCGGGTGGGCGAGGGCAGTCGACCGGTGCGGTCGAGCCTGCGCCCGGCCCGGTTCGTCCCCGAGTCCAAGGCGGTGGCCGACCTGCTGCGCGAGATGCAGTCGGAGAAGTTCCACATGGCCGTGGTCGTCGACGAGTACGGCGGCACTGCCGGCCTCGTGACGATGGAGGATCTCCTCGAGGAGATCGTCGGCGAGATCACCGACGAGTACGACATCGACGAGCCCGCGATCGAGAACCTCGGCGACGGGGCCTGGCGGGTACCGGGGCGAACTCCGATCGATGAGGTCAACGAGCTGCTCACGGCGTCGCTCTCCGATGAGGAGTGGGACACCGTCGGCGGACTCGTGTTCCACACCCTCGGTCACGTGCCGGTCGAGGGTGAGTGCTTCGACATCGACGGATTCGAGGTCTGCGCCGAGCGGATCCAGGGGCGGCGCATCGTGTCGGTCGTGTTCCGGCCGCTCGTGCCCCGGCCCGGTTCGGCTCCCGCCGAATGACGTTCCGGTCCGGGTTCGTCACGCTCGTCGGTCGCCCCAACGTCGGGAAGTCGACCCTCTGCAACGCCTTGGTGGGGGCGAAGGTCTCGGTCGTGACCGCGACTCCGCAGACCACCCGGACCCAGGTCCGGGCGGTGCGCACGACCCCCGGCTCTCAGATCGTGCTCCTGGACACCCCCGGGGTTCACAAGCCCCGGAGCCTCCTCGGCGAGCGGGCCAACGAACGGGCGCTCACGACCCTCGGTGAGGTCGACCTGATCTGCTTCGTGGTCGACGCCGCGGCCGAGATCGGGGCGGGCGACCGCTTCGTCGCGGCGCGGCTCGCCGAGGTCTCGACCCCGGTCGTCCTCGTGGCGAACAAGACCGATGCGACCGATCCCGGCGGCATCGCCCGGGCCCTCGCCGACGCGTCCGGACTCGGTGACTTCGCGGCATTCGTCCCCGTGTCGGCTCGGACGGGTGACGGCTGTGATCGGGTGCTGGCCGAGATCGAGGCCCGCATGCCCGAGGGGCCGCAGTACTACCCGGCCGACGTCGTGGGCGACGCACCCCCCGGGCATCTCGCGGCCGAGTTCCTCCGAGAGCAGCTCATGGCCCGACTCCGGGACGAGGTGCCCCACTCGGTCACGGTCACCGCCGACGAGGCCGAGGAGCGCCGGACCCGCTCGGGGGAGGACCTCCTCGCCCTCGTCCTCACCGTCCGGGTCGAGCGCGAGTCGCAGATGGGGATCGTCATCGGCCGGGGCGGCTCCCGGCTCCGGGAGGCGGGGTCGGAGGCTCGGCGGGAACTCGAGGCGCTCCTCGGGGTCAGGGTGCATCTCGAGACCCGGGTGCGGGTCGATCCCGACTGGTCGCGACGAGCGGGGTCGCTCGACCGCCTCGGTCTCTGAACGCGGCGCGGCCCGCCGACACGCGCGCTTGTGATCATGCGCGCTCGGGCCGGTTCCCCCGATCGGTGCGCGCCGCGTGACAGAGTTGCGGGGCGGCGAACGGGCCGCCCTAGTATCCGCGTCGTCGCAGTCGGCGGGTCGTGACATCCGGTCTCCCGCCCGCAGAGGGGTCTCCTAGAGGGGTTGATGTTGGAGCGCAGGCACCGCATCCGGTTCGGTGTCGTCCTGGCCGCCGTCTCCACGGCGGTCGTCGCCCTCAGTGGGTGCGGCGAGACGACCGGACCCGACAATGGTCAGAACGCGTTGCGGCCGGCCGGCCCCGACGCGGACAAGATCCTGAACCTCTTCCGCCCGTTCTTCTGGATCGCCGTGGTGATCGGCATCGGGGTCGTCGTCGGCACGGTGTACGCCGCCCTCAAGTTCCGGATGAAGCCGGGCGAGGACCCGATGCCGAAGCAGACGCACGGCAACACCGTCCTCGAGGTGGGCTGGACCCTCATCCCGGCCCTCATCCTTGCGGTCATGGCCGTGCCCACGGTGGCCGTGATCTTCGACCTCGCCGAGAAGCCCACCGGCAAGGACGTTGTGAACATCACCGTCTCCGGTCGCCAGTGGTGGTGGCAGTTCACGTACGACAACGGGATCGTCACGGCCAACGAGATGCACATCCCGGTCGGCGTGCCCGTGTCGCTCACCCTCGAGGGTCCGCCGCCGTGCGTCGATGCCGGGTTCGAGCCGTCGGGCACCGGCACCGGCGCCAATTGCTACGACAACGGCGTCAACCACTCGTTCTGGGTGCCCGCCCTCAACGGCAAGAAGGACATCATCCCCGGCCGGACGAGTTACCTCACCCTCGAGGCGGATCGTCCGGGCACGTTCCTCGGTCAGTGCGCCGAGTACTGCGGGATGTCCCACGCCAACATGCGCCTCCGGGTGACCGCAGTGCCGATGGATCAGTACGAGGACTGGGTCTCGCGCCAGCTGAAGCCCTTGACCCCGGAGGCGACGAACACGTTCGCCGCGATCAACAAGAAGTGGGGCTGTCTCGGCTGCCACAGCGCCGATCCGGTGAAGCCGGGCTCGATCGCCCCGAACCTCACCCACCTCGCCGACCGGTGCAAGTTCGCGGCCGAGGTGTACACCCTCGACGAGGACAACCTCACCGAGTGGGTGCACAACGCGCCCGGCATGAAGCCGTTCGGCCCGTTCGCGGCCGCGATGCCCTCGTTCGAGGAGCAGGGCATGACGGTGCAGGAAGCCAACGACATCGCGAAGTTCCTCCTCGAGAACACCGGTACGTCCGGTTCCGTCCCGCCTGCGGAGTGCAACTGAGATGACCACCGTCGAAGAAGCCCAGTCCGTCGTTCACGCGCCCTCCCGCCGGGCCCGGCTGCTCGAGCGTCCGCAGCAGACGACCGGCTGGTTCAGCTGGATCACCACGGTCGACCACAAGAAGATCGCCATCCTCTACGGGGCTCTGTCGCTGTTCTTCTTCCTCGTCGGCGGCATCGAGGCCCTGCTCATTCGTCTCCAGCTCGCCCAGCCCGACGGCACGGTGCTGACCGCGGCGCGCTACAACGAGCTGTTCACGATGCACGGCACGACGATGGTGTTCCTCGTGGGAATGCCGCTCGCGGCCGCTTTCGGCAACTACCTCGTTCCGCTCATGATCGGGGCGCGCGACGTCGCCTTCCCGCGCATCAACATGCTCGGGTTCTGGATCTTCGCCTTCGGTGGGCTGTTCATCTACTCGTCGTTCGCGCTCGGTGGCGCCCCCGATCAGGGGTGGTTCGGCTACGCCCCGCTCTCGAGCACGCCGATGAATCTCGGATACCTGCCCGGGCGCGGCCCCGACTTCTGGTCGATCGGGCTGATCATGCTCGGCATCGGCTCGGTCGCCACGGCGGTCAACTTCCTCGTGACCATCATCAACATGCGGGCACCGGGCATGTCGTTCATGCGCATGCCGGTCTTCGTGTGGATGATGCTCGTGATCGCGTTCCTGACCCTGTTCGCGATGCCGCCCATCACGTCGGCGCTGATCATGGTCTTCATGGACCGCAACTTCCAGACCAACTTCTTCAACGCGGCGGCCGGTGGCGACCCGTTGATGTACCAGCACCTCTTCTGGATTTTCGGCCACCCCGAGGTGTACATCCTCATCCTGCCGGGCATGGGCATCGTCTCCGAGATCCTCCCGACCTTCTCCCGCAAGCCGTTGTTCGGCTATGCGATCGTCGTGTTCTCGGGGATCGCCATCGGCTTCCTGGGCTGGGGCGTGTGGGCGCACCACATGTTCACCTCCGGTCTCGGTCCGGTTGCCGTGTCGGCCTTCGGGCTGACGACGATGCTCATCGCCATTCCCACCGGCGTGAAGATCTTCAACTGGTTGGGCACGGTGTGGGGCGGCGCGGTGCGACTCGCGGCCCCGATGCTGTTCGCGTTGGGCTTCATCGCCCAGTTCACGATCGGCGGCCTCTCCGGCGTCATGCACTCGATCGTGCCCTCGGACACCCAGCAGACCGACACCTACTTCGTGGTGGCCCACTTCCACTACGTGCTCTTCGGCGGTCTGGTGTTCGCGATCTTCGGGGGCTTCTACTACTGGTGGCCGAAGATTTTCGGCCACATGCTCAACGATCGCATGGGCAAGGTCCAGTTCTGGACGCTCGTCGTCGGGTTCAACCTCACGTTCTTCCCGATGCACTTCCTCGGCTTCGAGGGCCAGCCCCGCCGCACGTACACCTACCCCGAGGGCATGGGCTGGGACTTCCTCAACCTCCTGGCCACGATCGGCTCGTTCGTCATCGCTCTCTCGGTGCTCATCTTCCTCGTCAACGTGGTGTACTCGGCCAAGCGCCGGGTGCCCGCTTCGGCCGACCCGTGGGACGGGCGCACGCTCGAGTGGACGACGAGCTCGCCGCCCCCCGAGTACAACTTCGCCGAGGTACCGGTGGTGACCCACCGCGACGAGCTGTGGCACCGCAAGTACACGGAGGACGACGAGGGCCGCCTGGTCCGGCTCCCTTCGGGTGCGGCGACCGAAGCGCCCGAAGCCCCGGCCGACCCGCACGGCATCCACCTGCCGTCGCCGTCGTACTGGCCGCTGATCTTCTCCCTCGGCCTCCCGATCATGGGCTACGGCTTCGTGTTCAAGAACTGGTGGCTGCTCGCCGGCGGCATCGTGGTCGCGATGTTCGGGCTCAACGGCTGGGCATTCGAGCCCTCGACCGCCCCCGACGGCCACGGTGGCGGGGAGTCCCACTGATGAGCGCGATCGTGACGGCCGGGGGCGGCGAGGTCGCCCACCACGAGATTCCCGATCCGGGGCAGGACACCAACACGGGCGTCAGCCACGCCAAGTTGGCGATGTGGCTGTTCCTCTCGTCGGAGGCGCTCTTCTTCGGGTCGTTCATCACGACCTACTTCCTCTACCGGGGACGCGACTCGCAATTCCTGAAGGGCCCGACCCCGTCGGAGTTCTTCAACATCCCGTTCACCTCGGTCACGTCGTTCATCCTGCTGATGAGCTCGCTCTCGATGGTGCTGGCCCTCGCCGCCATCCAGCGGGGCGACCACCGGCGACTGCGGATCTGGCTCCTCGCCACGTGCCTGTTCGGCCTGCTCTTCATCTCGGGCCAGGTGTACGAGTTCACCGAGTTCTACCGGGAGGGCCTGCAGCTCTCCACGAACATGTTCGGCACCACGTTCTACGTGATGACCGGGCTCCACGGCGCCCACGTGACCTTCGGGATCATCTGGCTGCTGATCCTGTGGGGTCGGTCGATGCAGAACCGCCTGCCGACCGAGCGCTACGAGTCGGTCGAGATCGCCGGCCTCTACTGGCACTTCGTCGACATCGTGTGGATCTTCATCTTCACCGCCATCTACCTGGTCCCGGCGACCAAGTGAACGCGAACGACCCGGGGGAGTCATGAGCGACGTCGTGCAGGCCGAACTCGAGGGTGGATCGGCGGTTGTCCCGTTCGAGGACGAGGTTCCGGCCGTCGTCGAGGGGCACACGCACCCCGGGCCGCGGCAGTACGTGATGATCGCGGTGGTGCTGGTGATCCTCACCGGCCTCGAGGTGGCCGTCTCCTACTTCGACGGTGAGGTCAACTCCAACATCCTGATCACGCTCCTCGTGATCCTCGCCGCGGCGAAGTTCTTCCTGGTCTGCGCCTGGTACATGCACATGAAGCAGGACAAGCCCTTCTTCCGGCGCATCTTCACCGTCGGCATGATCGGCGCCGGGCTCGTCTACGCCATCGTGCTCTTCACCTTCTCGAGCACCGTTCTCCAGGACTGACCGCCGTGGTCCGCGCCTCGTTCCCGGCCTGGGTCGCCCACCCCGATGTGTGGCTCCTGGTCGCGGGCTTGGCGGTCGGCTACGCCGCGGCCCTGCGGCGTCTCGGGCCGCGCCTCGCCCCGGCGGGCACCCCGGTCGCGACCCGGCTCCAGGTCGTCTCGTTTTCGGCCGGCCTGCTGGCGCTGTGGCTCGCATCCGACTGGCCGGTCCACGATCTGGGCGAGGGTTACCTCTTCACGGTCCACATGGTGCAGCACTCCGTGTTCGCGATCATCGTCCCGCCCCTGCTGCTGATCGGCACGCCCACCTGGCTCGCCCGCTGGATCCTCAGCCCCCGCTGGCTGCTCCGCACGGTGCGGAAGCTGTCGGGCTTCATCGCGGCGACCTTGCTGTTCAACTTCGTGGTGATCGTCACCCACACGCCTGTCGTGGTCGACGCCGCGCTCGGGAACGCGTGGATCCACTTCGGTATCCACGCGCTCGTCGTCGTCTCCTCGCTCATCGTGTGGATGCCGGTGCTGTCGCCGCTCCCCGAGGTGCCCCGGCTGCAGCCGCTCGCCCGGATGCTCTTCCTCTTCCTGCAGACCGTCGTGCCCACCGTGCCCGCATCGTTCCTCACGTTCGGGGAGCGGCCGCTCTACCGGTTCTACGAGTCGGCGCCCCGCCTCTGGGGTCTCGGCGCGCTCGACGACATGCAGCTCGCCGGCCTCATCATGAAGGTCGTGGTGGGCTTCAGCCTCTCGATCACGATCGCCGTGATCTTCTTCCGCTGGTACAACGTCGAGGAGAGCGGCACGGCGCTCCACCGCCGCATGTCGCGTGACCTCGACCGCGAGTTGATGGGATTGCAGACGCAATGAGCGACACCTCAGTCACCGAGAAGCCCGAATCCGAGGAAGCGGCTCCGCCCGCGCGCACGCCGTTCTGGGAGCGGCCCGCGGTCGAGGCGCTGCTCGTGCCGCTCCTGCTGCCCGCCGTGGTGGTGCTCGGGGTCGTCGTGATCGTGATGAACGTGTCGCGGATCTTCCTGGCGACCCACGGCAACCTGCCCACGATCATCGGCACCGTGGTGCTGATGGCCATCCTCATCGGCGCCACGGTCCTCTCGGCGTCGAAGCACCTCTCGACCCAGACCATCGTGCTGCTGGTCTCGGTGTTCGTCGTGGCGATGATGAGCTCGGGATGGATCACCCTGGGTAAGTCGGAAGCCAAGAAGGAGCCGGAGGCGACTGCGCTGCCCGCCGATCTGAAGACCACGCAGGTCATCAAGATGACCGGTGCGCCCGGTGGTGCCTTCTCGTTCTCGCCGGCCAGCTTCCAGGTCAAGACGGGCCTGGCTCGGGTCGAGATCACCTGGGCGGCGCCCGGCCATGCCGCGGCGTTCTACGACGAGGCGGTCCGGCTGGGCGAGTTGCTCGACGAGGGTGCGGAGGCCACCTCGGTCGGCGTCGCGTACTTCGGCGAGGAGGGCGAGTACGAGTTCTACTGCCCGATTCCCGGGCATGCCGCGGCCGGCATGAAGGGCATCGTCGACGTGACCGGCCCGGTCGTCACGCTCGAGCAGGCGCTCACCGACGCGGGCAACCCGCCCGACGCAGTACCGACCGGCGGTGAGACCGGCGGCGAGTAGCGGCGACGCGGTGATGACCGCGTTCGACCGATCACGGGTTCCGACCCACGTCGCCGTCGTCATGGACGGCAACGGTCGGTGGGCCCAGCAGCGCGGGCTCAAGCGCACCGACGGGCACGCGGCCGGCGAGGAGGCGCTCTTCGACACGGTCGAAGGTGCCTTGGCGATCGGGCTGCGCTGGCTCACCGTGTTCGCGTTCTCGACCGAGAACTGGCGTCGTCCGGTCGACGAGGTCCGGTTCCTGATGGGCTTCAACGAGCGGCTCCTGCTGACCCGGCGCGAGGAGCTCCACGCCAAGGGCGTGCGGGTCCGCTTCGTCGGGCGGCGGGGCGGTCGGGTTCCGGCCCGGGTGCAGCGGCGCATCGTCGAGACCGAGGAGCTCACGCAGCGCAATCGCGAGCTCACCCTCACCTTCGCGTTCAACTACGGCGGGCGAGCCGAGATCGTCGACGCGGTGCGGATGATCGCCGCCGAGGCCGCGGCCGGTCGCTCCGATCCGGGTCGGATCGACGAACGCACGATCCGGCGCCACCTCTACGCCCCCGACATGCCCGATCCCGACCTGCTGGTACGCACCTCGGGTGAATACCGGATCTCCAACTACCTGCTCTGGGAGCTCGCGTACTCCGAGCTCGTATTCACCGACGTGCTCTGGCCCGACTTCCGCCGCGAGGATCTCTTCGCCGCCATCGGCGAGTTCCAGCGGCGCGAACGGCGCTTCGGCGCGATCTGAGCGGCCCGGGTCGGTTCCCGGCGGTTCCCGAGACGCTCGCATTCGGTGTCCGGTCGCCGAATTACACTCGTGTCATGCCGGGGCTGTACCGCGACGAAGGGGTCGTGCTGCGCACGATCCGGCTCGGCGAGGCCGACCGCATCGTCACGATCCTCACCCTCGGCAACGGCAAGGTGCGGGCGGTAGCCAAGGGAGTCCGGCGCACGACGAGCCGGTTCGGGGCCCGGCTGGAACCCACGTCCCGGGTCGCGCTCCAGTGCTATCGGGGTCGTGAGCTCGACACGGTGACCCAGGTCGAGACGCTCGAGGTCCACCGGTCGCTGCGCGACGACTACACCCTGCTCACCCACGCGGTACCCATGCTCGAAGCGGTCGACCAGATCGCACCCGAACGTGAGCCCGATCCCGCCCTCTACCGCATGCTGGCCGGGGCGCTGCGCACCCTCGCCGAGCGGGCCAATCCTCTCGTCACCCCGGCGTTCTTCTGGAAGCTGCTCGTGCTCGAAGGGGTCCACCCGATGCTCGAGGGCTGCGCCCGCTGCGGCACCGAGCCCGACGACGACCCGGAGACCGCCCTCGTCGCGTTCGATCTCGATGAGGGCGGCGCCTGCTGTCGGAACTGCGCTCGGGGAGGTGGCCGACCACTCTCGCCCGGCGCGCTCGCGCTGCTGCGCCGCATCCTCGGGGGCGATCTCAACCGGGTGCTCGCCGAAGATCCGGGCGAGGCTGCGCACGAGGTGGAGCAGCTCGGCATCCGGGCGCTCGAGCACCACGGTGAGCGCCGCTTGCGGTCGACCGCTCTCCTCTGAGCCGCCCGGGCCGGAGCCGCCCCGTCCGGGGTCGGTCGCAGCCCGGCAGGTAGCCTGGCGCGCTATGGCCAGGCCCGCCGATCCCAGCGCGATGGACCGCGTCGTCAACCTGGCGAAGCGGCGGGGCCTCGTCTTCCCCTCTTCCGAGATCTACGGCGGATTCCGCTCCACCTGGGACTACGGGCCGCTCGGGGTGCTCCTCAAGCGCAACGTGAAGGACGCCTGGTGGCGGGCGATGGTCCAGGACCGCGACGACGTCGTCGGCCTCGACGCCGCCATCCTCATGGCCCCCCGGGTTTGGGAGGCGAGCGGTCACGTGGCCACGTTCACCGATCCCCTCGTCGACTGCCGCGCCTGCCAGGAGCGGTTCCGTGCCGATCAGCTCCCGGAGTCGGGCGCCTGCCCGAACTGCGGCGGCAAGGACACCTTCACCGAGGCCCGCAACTTCAACCTGATGTTCGAGACCCACGTCGGCCCCGTCGCCGATGCCGGTTCGGTCGCCTACCTGCGGCCGGAGACCGCCCAGGGCATCTTCGTCAACTTCCGCAACGTGCAGACGACCACCCGCAAGAAGCCGCCGTTCGGCATCGCCCAGGTGGGCAAGTCCTTTCGAAACGAGATCACGCCTGGCAACTTCATCTTCCGGACCCGTGAGTTCGAGCAGATGGAGATGGAGTTCTTCGTGCCGCCCGAGGCGGCGGGGGAGTGGTTCGAGTACTGGGTCGCCGAGCGGTATCGCTGGTACCTCGATCTCGGCATCCCCGAGGAGATGCTCCGCATCCGTCCGCACGACCCCGACGAGCTCTCGCACTACTCGGCGGGCACGAGCGACGTCGAGTTCCGCTACCCGTGGGGTTGGGGCGAGCTCGAGGGCATCGCCAACCGCACCGATTACGACCTCACCCAGCATGCGCAGTTCTCGGGCGAGGATCTCTCCTACTTCGACCAGGCCGGTGACCGTCGGTACGTGCCCTACGTCATCGAGCCGGCCGCCGGGGCCGACCGGGCCACCTTGGCGTTCCTCCTCTCGGCGTACGACGAGGAGGAGGTGAAGGGCGAGAAGCGGGTCGTGCTGCGCCTCGACCGCCGCTTGGCCCCGGTCACGGTGGCGGTGCTCCCCCTCTCGCGCAACGAGCAGCTCGCTCCGCTCGCGGCCGAGGTCGCCGGTTCCCTGCGGCGGCACTTCATGATCGACGTCGACGACGCCGGGTCGATCGGGAAGCGCTACCGCCGCCAGGACGAGGTCGGCACGCCGCTGTGCGTCACGATCGATTTCGACTCGCTGGAAGACGCGGCCGTCACCGTGCGTGATCGCGACACGATGGTCCAGGACCGGGTGTCCCTCGACCGGCTGATCTCTGAGCTGCACGACCGTCTGGGGTTTTGAGCATGGACGACTACTACGAGCTGCTGGGCGTCGAGCGGGGCGCCGACAAGGAGACCATCAAGGCCGCCTATCGCGAGCGGCGCGAAGCGGCCGATGCGGCCGGGGAGGACGGCCGGGCCGACGCCGCCCGACTCAACCGGGCCTGGAACGTGCTCTCCGACGACTACCAGCGCGGCCGCTACGACGAGCGCCTGGCCGAGGGCGGCGACGGCGCCGACGAGGAACCGGATGCGTCCACCGGCATGTCGGCCGCTCCGCCGTCGTCGGCCCGTCCGACCCGTGGTCAGCGGGTGATGGGACCGCCCACGATCACCCCGCCCGCGGGCACGGCGTACCCCGAGCCCAAGCGACGGATGAAGGCCATGGGCATCGACCTGCTCGTGCTCTTCCTCGTGTTCGTGGGGAGTCAGTTCGCCGCCCAGGCGTACGTGAACTCGGCCCGCTCGGCGACGGTCGACGCCATCGAGGCCAAGCGCGAGGCCCTCGACGAAGCGAAGACCGATCGCGACAATGCCAAGAAGGCGTTCCAGAAAGCCGAGGATGCCGAACCCGCCGACCCGGCGAAGGTCAGCGCGGCCAAGTCGGAGTACGAGTCGGCGAAGAAGGAGTACACCGCGGCCGAGAAGGCGCTCGAGACCGAGTCGCGCAAGCTCCAGCCGGTCTACAACCTGGTCTCCACGCTCTTCTTCCTCTTCGGCTTCATCTATCTCGTCGTGCCGTCGGCATTGAGCGGACAGACGCTCGGCAAGCGCACCCAGCGGCTCCGGGTGCTGCGCGAGGACGGCTCCCGCATCCGGCCCGGCGATGCCGTGAAGCGCTACGGGCTCATCGTCATCGCGACCTACGCGTTGTCGTTCGTGCTCGGACCGCTCGCGGCGGTGATCGTCCTCGTCGGCGTCACCACCTGGACCCGTAACCCCAACATGCAAGCGCTGCAGGACCGGATCGCGCACACGATCGTCGTGTCCGAAGCCACCGAGTGAGAGGTACCCGATGACGAAGTACGTCTACGCGTTCGAAGAGGGCTCGAAGGAGCAGAAGTACCTCCTCGGCGGCAAGGGCGCGAACCTGGCCGAGATGACCAACCTCGGTCTGCCGGTACCCCCCGGGTTCACCATCACGACCGAGGCCTGCAACGCCTACATGGCCTCCGGGAACCACCTCCCCGAGGGTCTCATCCCCGAGGTCCGCGAGGCGATGGTCGCGCTCGAGGCGAAGATGGGCAAGCGGCTCGGCGACGCCGAGGACCCGCTGCTCGTCTCCGTGCGCTCGGGTGCGCCGTTCTCGATGCCGGGCATGATGGACACGGTCCTCAACCTCGGGCTCAACGACGACTCGGTGAAGGGGCTCGCCGCCCAGACGGGCAACGAGCGGTTCGCGTACGACTCCTAACGGCGCTTCGTGCAGATGTTCGGCAAGATCGTGCTCGACGTCCCCGGCGCCAAGTTCGAAGAGGCACTCCACGAGCTGGTCGACGCCAAGGGCCTCGAGTCCGACACCGACCTCACGGCCGAGGATCTCGTCGGTTTGGTCGAGACCTTCAAGGACATCGTCCGCGACGAGAAGCACGTCGAGTTCCCGACCGACCCGGCGGCGCAGCTCCGCTTCGCAATCGAGGCGGTGTTCCGCTCCTGGAACGGCAAGCGGGCCCAGGACTACCGGCGCTTCGAGGGCATTCCCGACGACCTCGGCACGGCGGTGAACGTCCAGACGATGGTGTTCGGCAACAAGGGCGAGGATTCCGGCACCGGCGTGGCCTTCACCCGAAACCCGTCCACCGGTGAGGACGCCCCCTACGGCGACTTCCTCCGCGACGCGCAGGGCGAGGATGTCGTGGCCGGCATCCGGATCACCGAGCCACTCGACGCGATGGGCACCCACTTCCCGGGTCCGCACGAGCAGCTCCTCGGGCTGATGAAGCAGCTCGAGAACCACTACCGCGACATGTGCGACATCGAGTTCACGATCGAGCAGGGTCGCCTCTTCATGCTCCAGACCCGGGTGGGCAAGCGCACGGCGGCGGCCGCGCTGCGCATGGCGGTGGAGATGGAGGAGAGCGGCCTCATCGACCGGCGCGAGGCGGTGCTGCGCGTGCAGCCCGCGCAGCTCGACCAGCTCCTGCACCCGCAGTTCGACCGTGACGCCAGTTACGCAGTGCTCGCCACCGGCCTGAACGCGTCGCCGGGCGCGGCGGTCGGCAAGGTGTACTTCACGGCCGACGAGGCCGAGGCTCACGCCCAGGATGGCGAGCGGGTCATCCTCGTGCGCCCCGAGACCTCGCCCGACGACCTCCACGGCATGATCGCGGCCCAGGGCATCCTCACGTCGCGCGGCGGCCTCGTGTCGCACGCGGCGGTGGTGGCCCGGGGCATGGGCAAGCCCGCGATCTGCGGAGCCGACGACGTGAAGATCGATCTCACGGCCCGCCGGTTCACGGTCGACGGCACTCTCGTCCGTGAGGGCGACGTGATCTCGATCTCGGGCACCACCGGCGAGATCGTGCTCGGCGAGGTGCCGGTGGTGACGCCGGAGCCGACCGGGCACTTCGCCACGATCCTGGGCTGGGCCGACGGGTTCCGCACGCTCGCGGTCCGCACGAACGCCGACCTCCCCGAGGACGCCGAGAAGGCCCGTGAGTTCGGGGCCGAGGGCATCGGCCTGTGCCGCACCGAGCACATGTTCCTCGGTGACCGCCTGCCGATCGTGCAGCGCATGATCCTGGCCAGCACGCCGGAGGACGAGGGTGCGGCGCTCGAGCAGCTCCGGGCCCAGCAGGAGGAGGACTTCGTCGGGATCCTCGAGGCGATGGACGGCCTGCCCGTGACGGTGCGGCTCCTCGACCCGCCGCTCCACGAGTTCCTCCCCGATCACGAGGAGCTCGTGGTCAAGCGGGCTCAAGGTGGGCTCAGCGCCGACGAGGAGCGTCTGCTCCACGCGGCGGAGCTGTGGCGGGAGTCGAACCCGATGCTCGGCACCCGGGGCTGCCGGCTCGGCATCATCAAGCCCGGGCTGTACCGCATGCAGGTGCGGGCCCTCATGCAGGCGGCCGTCACCCGCAAGAAGGCGGGGGGCAACCCGGTCGTCGAGATCATGATCCCGCTCATCGTGGCTGCACCCGAGTTGCGGCTGCTCGAGCAGTGGTCGCGGGAGGAGGCCGATCTCGTGCTGCGCGACGCCGGGGTCGAGATCCCCTACCTGGTCGGCACCATGGTCGAGACGCCCCGGGCTGCGCTCGCGGCCGAGGAGATCGCCGGCATCGCCGAGTTCTTCTCGTTCGGCACCAACGACCTCACGCAGATGACGTTCGGGTTCTCCCGCGACGACATCGAGGGTCGCTTCATGGCCGAGTACCTCGAGTACAAGTTGCTCTCCGACAACCCGTTCGAGACGCTCGACACCGAGGGTGTCGGTCAGCTCGTGCGCATGGGTGTGGAGCGCGGTCGGGCCGCTCGGCCGGGCCTCAAGCTCGGGATCTGCGGCGAGCACGGTGGTGACCCCCGCTCGGTGGGCTTCTGCCACGAGGTCGGCCTCGACTACGTGTCCTGCTCGCCGTACCGGGTGCCGATCGCTCGCCTCGCTGCGGCGCACGCGGCGCTCGGGGCGCTCGGTCCGGGGTCGACTGCCTGAGCGCGCCGGTCCCGGGATGAGTGTCCGACCCGGTCGGTACCCTCGTTCCGTGACCATCGGAGCCAGCTCCCAGCCGACCGAGCCGATTCGCGACCGGGCCACCGGCACGCTCGTCGGGTCGGCCGAGGTGCCCATCGCGCTCGCCCATCCCGACAGTGCCGTCTCCGTCGGCGCGCCGCTGCGGGTGCGGGAGGAGCGCGAGATCGAGCTCGACCGGATCCTGGCGCCGGGAGCGACCCGGCCGGTCGGGGCGGGGGTGCGGCTGCGGCCCGAGGCGCCCGATCCGTTCCGGCTCTGCTTCGAACGCGACCTCGATCGGGTGAAGCACAGCCGGCCCTGGCGGCGGCTCGCCGGCAAGTGTCAGGTCTTCATCGCCCCGGAAGACGACCACCTCCGCACCCGGCTCACCCACGCCGTCGAGGTCGCCCAGATCGCCACCGGTATCGCCCGGGCCGCAGGTCTGTGCGTGCCCCTCACGGAGGCCATTGCCCTCGCCCACGACTGCGGTCACGGTCCGGCCGGTCATGCGAGCGAGGACGCATTCTCGCCCTACGTTCCCGGCGGTTACGACCATGCGGTCTACGGCGCCGACGTCACCCTCGCTCCGCTCAACCTGTGCGTCGAGACCCTCGACGGTGTGCGCAATCACTCGTGGCGACGCCCCGCCCCGCAGACCCCCGAGGGCGAGGTCGTCGCCTGGGCCGACCGCATCGCCTACGTGTGCCACGACTTCGAAGACGCAGTTCGCGCCGGGATCCTCGTGCCCGACGATCTCCCGGCCGAGGTCGCCGAGGTGGTCGGGTCCGAGCGCTCGGCGCAGATCGGCGTGTTCCTCGGTGCCGTGCTCGAGGCGATCGCCCGCACCGGACGGGTCGGCATGACCGAGCCGGCCGCGACCGCCCTCGACCGGTTCCGGGCCTTCAACTTCGAGCGCATCTACCTGCGGCCCGCTTCCGTGCGGCAGGCCGAGAAGGTGATCGGCTTGCTCCAGGGCCTCGTCGACTTCTTCATCGACACGCCCCGGCGCATGGGAACCGAGGTGATTCCGGGCACCGCCGACGCCGCGGCCGCGGCCGTTCACTACGTGAGCGGCATGACCGACCGCTACGCCCTCGGGCTCGGCGTGGAATGCCTCGGCTGGCGGCCGGAGGACCTCCCCCGAGGGGTGTAACCCGAGCGGCCCGACCCGTAGTCTCTCGCGCAGTGGGCATCCTCGACGACGACGTCCGGCGGGTTCGGGAAGCCACCGACATCGTCGCCCTCGTCTCCGAGCACGTCGCCCTGAAGCGGGTCGGTCGACGCTTCTCCGGCCTGTGTCCCTTCCATTCGGAGAAGTCGCCGTCGTTCTCGGTCAATCCCGAGATGGGCGCCTACTACTGCTTCGGTTGTCAGAAGAGCGGCGATGCGATCACGTTCGTCCGTGAGGTCGAGCAGCTCGACTTCGTCGGGGCGGTGGAGCGGCTCGCGGCCCGGGCCGGGGTCACCCTGCGCTACGACGACGCGAACTTCTCGGCCGAGCGCAAGCGCACGCAGCGGCTCCACGAGGCCGTGGGGGCCGCCGTCGCCTTCTACCACCAGCGGCTCCTCGAGAGCGCTGATGCCGGCCCGGCCCGTCGTTACCTCCGCAGCCGCGGTTTCGACGGCGACACCGCCCGCCACTTCTCGCTCGGGTATTCGCCACCGGGGTACGACACTCTGAGCAATCACCTCCAGGCCGCGAAGTTCTCGCGGGACGACATCGCCGACGCCGGTCTCGCCTTCGTGAACCGCGCCAACCGACTCCAGGACGCGTTTCGCGGGCGGCTCATGTTCCCGATCTGGGATACCCGGGGTGATCCGGTCGGCTTCGGGGCCCGGGTGCTCGAGGGCGGTGACGGACCGAAGTACAAGAACACGGCCGAGACCCCGATCTACCGGAAATCGCGGCTGCTCTACGGGCTCAACTTCGCCAAGGGTGAGATCGTGGCCCAGGGCACGGTCGTCATCTGCGAGGGGTACACCGACGTCATGGCCTTCGCCCTCGCCGGAGTGCCGGTCGCGGTCGCGACCTGCGGCACCGCGCTCGCCGACGACCACTTCGTGACGCTCAAGAACCTGGCTCGGCGCGTGGTCCTCGCGTACGACGCCGACGCCGCCGGGCTCGCGGCGGCCGACCGCTGCTACCAGTGGGAGCAGAAGTTCGAGGTCGAGTTCCAAGTCGCCGATCTCCCGGCCGGCCGGGATCCGGCCGACGTCTTCCGTGACGATCCGGCCCGCCTCGTGGCCGCCGTCGCCGACGCGACCCCGTTCCTCGAGTTCCGCATCGACCGGGTGCTCGCCACCGAGGATCTCGGGTCCTTCGAAGCTCGGGCCCGCGTGGCGCGGCGGGTGGCGGGGATGGTCGCCGAGCATCCCAACGACCTGGTCCGCGACCAGTACGTCATGGCACTCGCCGGCCGGCTCGACATCGACGTCGACCGGCTCCGGGCTTCGGTGGCGAGCGCCCGTTCGGGTGGCCGTCCCGTCGATCTCGGCCCGGTGCGGCGGGAAGATGCGTCGGCTGCGGTCGATCGCCGTGAGCTCGACGCGCTGCGCTTCGCCGTGCACGAGCCGACCTTGATGAGCGGCCGGCTCGACATCGCGCTCTTCGCCGATCCGGTGGCGCAGTCGTGCTTCGAGGCTCTCACCCGCTGGGATCCGGCCGAGATTCGTGAGCATGCCGACGACCGGACGGTCGACCTCCTCACCCGGCTCGCAGTGGAGGAGATCGACGGGGACGAGGACGTCGGTGCACTCGCCCAGCGCGTCGTCGTCAATCTCGTCGACGCAGCCGGTCGTCGCCTCCTCGCCACGATGCTCCGCCGGGAGGACGAGCGGGCGGGCGACATCATGTTGCTGCTCGATTCGCTCGCCAACGCGCGCGGTACGGAGCACTGGGACGTCGCCGAGGCGGCGGCGGTGCAGTTGGTAGCGTGGATCGCGGATGACGAAGAAGCGGTCTGAGCGCGGCGAGGCCGCGACTGGAAGCGGCGGTCCCGATGCCGACGCGAGCGACGCGAAGAGCGCGACCGGGAAGTCCGCCCCGAAGCGTCGTCGACCCGCTCCACCCGCCGCTGATCCGGTCACCCCGGTCGTCGACGACCTGCTCGCCCGTTACCGGGAGCGCGGCTTCGTCACGACGGGTGAGATCTTCGCGGCGGTCCCCGACCTCGAGCCCGAGACGAGTGAGCTGAAGGCGATCTACACCGCGCTCGAGGCCCGCGGCGTGAAGGTCCTCGACGAGATCGCCGAGGAGATCGAGCTCGAGGATCGGCGGCGTTCCGGCGCGGAGGAGCCGACCGGGCGCCGGGGTGCTGGACGGCACCCGGTCGCGACGAAGGCGCCGGCACCGGGTGCGGCGGCGGCGGGCCGAGCGGCCCGGGCGTCGAGTCGAGCCATGGCGGCCGCCGACGGCACCTCCGACCCGGTGCGCATGTACCTGAAGGACATCGGTCGGGTACCGCTCCTCACGGCTGAGCAGGAGGTCACCCTCGCCAAGCGCATCGAGGCAGGTGTCGATGCCGCCCGGCGCCTCGACCCGCCCGAGGTCGACGATGAGGGTCGGCCGGTTTCTGCCCCGAAGCTCTCCGAGAGCGAGCGGGTGAGCCTGCGGGCGGTCCAGCGCGACGGTGAGCTCGCGCGCGGTGAGCTCACCGAAGCCAACCTGCGCCTCGTCGTCTCGATCGCCAAGCGTTACGTCGGGCGAGGTCTCGTGCTGCTCGACCTCGTGCAGGAGGGCAACCTCGGCCTCATGCGTGCGGTCGAGAAGTTCGACTACACGAAGGGCTTCAAGTTCTCGACGTACGCAACCTGGTGGATCCGTCAGGCGATCACCCGGGCGATCGCTGATCAGGCCCGCACGATCCGCATCCCGGTGCACATGGTCGAGACGATGAACCGGGTGCTGCGGATGCAACGCCAGATGCTTCAGGAGCTCGGGCGCGAGCCCACCGTCGACGAGGTTGCCGCCCGGGTGGAGATGTCGCCCGACCGGGTGCGCGAGATCCGTCGTATCGCGCTGGAGCCGCTCTCGCTCGAGTCACCGGTGGGCGAGGAGGAGGACAGCAGCCTCGGCGACTTCGTCGAGGATCCGAACGGCATCTCGCCCGAGCCCGAAGCCGAGCGGATCTGGCTCACCGAGGAGGTCGAGGTCGCCCTCCGGGAGCTCAACGATCGTGAGCGGGCAGTCGTCCGGATGCGGTTCGGACTCGACGACGGGCAGATCCGAACGCTCGAAGAGGTCGGCCGCGAGTTCGGCGTCACCCGTGAGCGGATCCGTCAGATCGAGTCGAAGACCCTGGCCAAGCTGCGCCACCCGACCCGGTCCCGCCGTCTGCGCGACTACTTCCAGGACGAGTAGCTCCGCCCGGGGCGGTTGTCGCCCCGGACCCCGCTGCTATCCTCCGGACGTATTCCGGGGTAGCTCAATAGGCGGAGCAGCGCGCTGTTAACGCGACGGTTGAGAGTTCGAGTCTCTCCCCCGGAGCTCGCCCGACCGGGTGCTCCCGCGGTCGCTCACGATCCGTCGTCGGGCGGTGCGGAGCGGCACGGTGGTCGGCCCCGGGGCGGTAGCTCAGTGGTCAGAGCAATCGACTCATAATCGACTGGTCGCAGGTTCGATCCCTGCCCGCCCCACCTGATCCCTGCCGGCCCCGCCGGTCGGCCGGGCCGTTCGGTACGGGGGAGCGCCCCCGCCCCCGGTACCGTCTCGTCCCTAACGCTCGATCCACCGTCCGGGAGGACACATCGCGATGGCCACGACCCGAAACGCTCGCACGATCTGGCACGGCTCGCTCCTCGAGGGCGCGGGCAAGGTCACCCTGGAGTCGTCGGAGCTCGCCACGTTCGACGTGTCGTGGCCCCGTCGGTCGGAAGAGCCGGGCGGCTGCACCAGCCCCGAGGAGCTCATCGCGGCGGCGCACTCCTCCTGCTTCTCGATGGCGCTCTCGAGTGCGCTCGCCAAGGCCGGGAACCCGCCCGAGCAGCTCGACACCCAGGCCGCGGTCACCTTCCAGCCCGGCGAGGGCATCACCGGTGTGCACCTCACGGTGCGGGGCACCGTGCCCGGCCTCACCGCCGAGCAGTTCGCCGAGTTCGCCGACGGAGCCAAGAGCGGCTGCCCGGTGAGCAAAGCGCTGGCCGGCACCACCATCACGCTCGACGCCGCGCTCGCGTAGTCGGTATTCGGCCGGGACAGCTCCGGGCGGGGCGTAGCCTGCGCTCCGTGCCGACCCGCGACGAATACGAGGCCGCCGGGCTCCTCGAGCGTCTCTCCGCCGGCGAAGCCGAACGGCTCGCGCTGCTCGATTGGCTCTCCGAGCAGGGCTTCTCGGTCGCGGAGATGGCCGAGTACCACCGGCGCGAGAGGCTCTACGCGCTGGCGAGCGATCGCGCCGCCCAGGTCGGTCGGCCGTGTTCGATCGAGGAGCTTGCGGTCGCGGCGGGAATCGACGTGGAGCAGGCAGCCGCGGCGATCCACGCCCTCGGGCTCCCCGACGACGAGCCGATCCTGCCGATCGAAACGGCGCCGCTCCTGCGGGAGTTCGCGACCGCCCGCATGATCTTCGGCGAGGCTGCCACCCTCCATTTCGCCCGGGTGCTCGGCTCGTCGCTCGACCGGATCGCCGAGGCCGCGAACTCGCTGTTCCGGCTCAATGTCGAGGCACCGATGATGGGGGGCGAGGGCGGCGAGATCGGCATCGCCCGGATCGGCGCGGCCTCGGTCGACTCGCTCAACGTCGTCGCCGAGATGCTCGCGCCCGTGCTGCGGGCCCAGTTCCAGGTCTCGATCGCCCGGATGCGGGAGGCGGCCCGCTCGGTGCGCCCCGACGACGAGCGGCTGGCGATGGCGATCGGCTTCGTCGACCTGGTCGGGTTCACGCCGACCTCGTCGACCCTGCCGGCGCGTGAGCTGCTCGACCTGCTCCTCGATTTCGAGCGGCACGCGCACGAGCTCGTGCAGGCCTTCGGGGGGCGGGTG
Source organism: Actinomycetota bacterium (assembly GCA_046086225.1). Taxonomy (GTDB): domain Bacteria; phylum Actinomycetota; class Acidimicrobiia; order IMCC26256; family PALSA-610; genus JBJSXF01. The sequence continues at coordinate 29,491 of JBJSXF010000082.1, forward strand.
GTGAAGCTCATCGGTGACGAGGTGATGTACGCCGCGGTCGATGCGGCCGACGCGTGTCGCATCGCGCACGGGCTGTTCACCGAGCTCCGGGGTCGTGACGATCTCACGCCGCGCGCGGGAATCGCGGCGGGTGAGGTGCTCGCCCACGGCGGCGACTACTACGGCGCCGTGGTCAACCTCGCCTCGCGCATCACCGACATCGCCGTGCCCTGGGAGATTCTCCTCGCTCCCGAGGTGGCGGCCACGGTGCCCCCCGGCTTCCGGGCCGTGCCCGCCGGCCGCCGCCTCCTGAAGGGCTTCCCCGAACCGGTGACGCTCTCGTCGCTCGAGCTCACACCTCCGGCCTGACCGGGGCTGCGGCTCCCGTCGGCTCAGGTGGCGGGACCGTCCCACATGCGCAGGATCGACCAGGCGTAGATCCCGGTGCTGTGGCCGTCGCTCCAGCGGATCGACAGGCCCCACCCGCCGACGAGCTCGGCGTCGATCGCGGTGATCGGGGCGTCCGGACCCGGACCCGGGGTTTGGCCCTGCTCCCGCAGGCCCCGACATTCGGCGCACGGGCAGTTCCGCCGCAGCTCGGCGAGTTCGTAGCGGCGTTCGGTGCCGTCGGCCCAGCGGAGGGAGAGCGTCGCGGCCCGGTCGAGCTCGACGGATTCCGGGGCTTCGGCATCGGGGAGGTCGAGCGGCACGGCACGAGTGTGGCCGATCCGAGCCCTTGGAGTTGAATAGGAGCGTGGAACGCAGCACCGAGGCCGAGATCGCGGCGGCGCTCGAGCGTCTCCCCGGCTGGGCGCGATCGGGCGACGAGATCGAGAAGCGATTCGAGCGCCCTTCCTTCGCCGATGCCGTGGCCTTCGTGGTGCGGATCGGGTTCCTCGCCGAGGCGGCGGACCACCATCCCGATCTCGACGTGCGGTGGCGCACCGTGCGGGTCGCGCTCACGACCCACGACGCAGGCGGTCTCTCCGAGCGCGATTTCGCGCTGGCGGCGGCCATTGAAGGGGCGGCGTGATCCTCCTCGTGGTTGTCGCGGTGGTGCTCACGGCGCTCATGGCCTTCTCCTGGGTCGCCGTCGCCCGCGAACCGGGACCGGGGCCGGCCGACGTCGCCATCGCGTACGAGCGGGCCTGGGACAACCTCGATTTCGAGCTCCTCTACCACCTCTCGGGTGAGGAGCTCCGCGACGGCATGCGCCGGGAGCGATTCGTGCGGGTGAAGCGCGCCGCCCACGACCGGGCGGGCACCCCGGTTCGGCTCGGAACTCCGATCGCTGCCGAGAGCTCCATTGCGGGGAGCGACGCCGCGCTCGTCGTGACCCGGATCGGGAGTGCCGACGAGGCGATTCGCAACAACGTCACCCTGGAACGGCGCGCCAACGGGTGGGTCGTGGTCGGGTACGGCCTCCGGGTCGAGCCGGGCCCGCCCGCTCGGTGATCCCGGCCGGAATCCTCCTCACCGGCGGCGCGAGCCGACGGATGGGCGCCGACAAGGCGACGCTCGTGGTGGGGGAGCACACCCTCGCGGTGCGCACGGCTCGCATCCTCGCCGCGGTCTGCGATCCGGCGATCGAGGTCGGTGGCGGGGTCAGCGGACTTCCGGCGACCCGGGAGGAACCCGCCGGCACGGGCCCGCTCGCCGCACTCCTCACGGGCGCGCGCTAAGCGGGGCCGACCGCGGCCGACGCGGCGTTCGTGGTGGTGGCCTGTGACCTCCCGCACCTGAGCGAGGTCGCGCTCCGGCGGATCGCCGACCATCCTGGCAACGTGAGCGTCGTGCCGGTCGTCGCGGACCGGCCCCAGTGGGCCTGTGCACGCTGGTCGCCGGCGGCCCGAGGTGCTGCGGAGCGCGCCTTCGCCGCCGGTGCGCGCGGACTGCGGGTCCTCGGGCAGGCCCCCGATCTCGTCCAGCTCGCGGTCGATGACGACGCCGAGGCCTTCACCGATGTCGACGATCCCGACGCCCTCCGCGCGTTGCGGGACCCGCCCGGGGACCCGGCGGGTGCCCCCTAGCATCGGCTCGTGATCCCGGGAGCGCCGGTCCGCCGGCCGAGCACGACGGTGCAGGTCGTCAGCTTCGATGCGGCGGGCACCCGGCGCCGATCCGATGTCGTCGTCACCGAGGAGCCCCTCGAGATTCGGCTCCACGGGCCGGCCGGGGAGCCGACTCCGCTCGTGGTCACGATGCGAACCCCCGGTCACGACTTCGAGCTCGCGGCAGGCTTCCTCTTCGCCGAGGGCATCGTGCGCGAGCCCGACCGGATCGCCCGCATCGCCTACTGCCTCGGCGGCGAGGGCGAGCAGCAGTACAACGTGGTCACCGTGCGGCTGCGGGGGGCGCCACTGCGCCTGCCCGCCCGGGCGCTCGTCGCCACCTCGGCCTGCGGGTTGTGCGGCAAGGCGACGCTCGACGACGTCGCCGATCGGTGCGATCCGGTCGGCACCGGACCTCGGGTCGCGGCCGCGACGATCGCCGCGCTCCCCGAGCGGCTCCGCGCCGCGCAGGCGGTTTTCGGGCGCACCGGGGGCCTGCACGCCGCGGCCCGGTTCACCCCGGCGGGTGAGCTCATCTCCCTCCGCGAGGACGTCGGTCGCCACAACGCGCTCGACAAGCTCGTCGGCGAAGCGTTCCTCGCCGGTGCGCTGCCCCTCGCCGACGAGGTGCTCATGGTCTCGGGCCGTTGCTCGTTCGAACTGGTCCAGAAGGCGGCGGCGGCAGGCTTCACGATCATGGCGGCGGTGTCGGCCCCGTCGAGTCTGGCGGTCGCCGCGGCCGAGCGCTTCGGGCTGACCCTGGTCGGTTTCGTGCGGGACGACCGCGGCAACGTGTACACCCGGCCCGAGCGGATCGTGACGGACGCGCCGTGAGCCGCCGTTCGCGACGAGGACTCATCCGGAGCCGACCGGGGCTGCACCCGCGTTCCTGGGTGAGCTGGCGGCCGAACGGTGCCGGACTCCAGAAGCCGAACCACTTCGGCGCGATCTGGCGCACCGTGGTGGAGAACCGCCGTTCCCTGCCCTGGGCGTGGCGGATCCTGCGCAAGGGCGTCTGCGACGGCTGCGCGCTCGGCGTCTCGGGGTTCCGGGACTGGACGATCCACGGCGTGCACCTCTGCACGACCCGGCTCGAGCTGCTGAAGCTGAACACGGCCACGGCGATTCCCGACGACGCCCTGGCCGACGCTGCGGCGCTCGACCGCACGTCGGGGCCGCGTGCACTGCGCGAGCTCGGTCGGCTCGCCTTCCCGATGGTGCGGCACCGGGGTGAGCCCGGCTTCCGGCGGATCACGTGGGACGCGGCCCTCGATCTCGTCGCCGAGCGGATCCGGGCCACCTCACCCGACCGGGTCGGGATCTACCTGACCGCCCGGGGCCTCACCAACGAGGTCTATTACACCGCTCAGAAGTCGGCCCGGGCCATCGGCACCAACAACATCGACAACGCGTCGCGGGTCTGCCATTCGCCGTCGACGGCGGCGCTGCACGATGCGCTCGGCGTCTCGGTGACGACCTGTTCGTACCGCGACGTGATCGAGAGCGACCTCATCGTGCTCTTCGGGTCCGACGTCGCCAACGCCCAGCCGGTGTTCATGAAGTACCTGTACCTCGCCAAGCAGCGCGGGGCGAAGGTCGTGGTGGTGAACCCGCTGCGCGAGCCTGGTCTCGAGCGCTACTGGGTGCCGTCGAACGCCGAGAGCGCGCTGTTCGGCACCCGGATCGCCGACGCGTTCTTCCCGGTCCACTCGGGGGGCGACATCGCCTTCGTGAACGGCGTGCTGAAGCACCTCCTCGCGTCGGGCGGCATCGATCGCCGGTTCGTGCGCGAGCACACGACGGGCTTCGACGCGGTGCTCGCCGAACTCGAGGAGGAGTCGTTCGCCGACCTGGCCGCGGCGTCGGGCTCGAGCCGCGACGACATGGCCCGCTTCGCCCGGATGTACGCGGCGGCCCGGTCGGCGGTCATCGTCTGGTCGATGGGCATCACCCAGCACGAGTTCGGGGTCGACAACGTGCGGGCGCTCGTGAACCTGGCCCTCGCCCGGGGCAACGTCGGCCGGGACGGGGCCGGGCTCATGCCTATTCGGGGTCACTCGGGGGTTCAGGGGGCCGCCGAGATGGGCGCGGTGCCCTCGTCGCTCCCGGGTGGCCGTGCGCTCGATTCGGACGCGGGGGCGCGGTTCGCTGCCGACTGGGGCTTCCCCGTACCCGAGGGTCCGGGTCTCACCGCCCAGGAGATGATCGACGCCGCCCGCCTCGGCGACCTCGACGTGTGTTGGTCGAGCGGAGGCAACTTCCTCGACGTGTTGCCCGCGCCCGAGATCACCCGCACGGCTCTGGCCCGTATCGGACTGCGGGTGCACCAGGACATCGTCGTCTCGCCGCAGATGCTGGTCGATCCGGGTGAGACCGTGCTGCTCCTGCCCGCGGCCACCCGCTACGAGCAGGAGGGGGGTGGCACGTCGACCACGACCGAGCGCCGGGTCGCGTTCAGTCCCGAACTGCCGGGCCCCCGGGTCGGTGAGGCCCGCAGCGAGTGGTGGATCTTCGGCGAGGTCGCCCGGCGCGTGCGCCCCGAACTCGCCGAGCGCTTCGGCTGCACGAGTGCCGAGGCGATCCGGGCCGAGATCGCCCGGCTGGTGCCCGAGTACGCAGGGATCGCCGATCTGCGGGCGCCGGGCGACGAGTTCCAGATCGGTGGACGGCACCTGTGCGTCGACGGCACGTTCCCCACCACCGACGGCCGGGCCCGCTTCTCGGTGGTCGTGCCGCCCGAGCGGGTCGTGCCCGAGGGGCGGTTCGTGCTCTCGACCCGGCGGGGCAAGCAGTTCAACTCGATGGTGTGGGCCGACGTCGACCCGCTCACCGGCGCGGGCCGGGATGCGCTGTTCCTCGCGCCGACCGATGCCGCGGCGCTCGGGCTGGCGGCAGGAGACCGGGTCGTCGTGCGCTCGGCCTTCGGCGAGATGGCGGCGCGGGTCCACCTCCACGCGATCCGGCCCGGCAACGTGCAGGCGTTCTTCCCCGAGGCGAACGTGTTGCTCTCACCGACCCGACGCGATCCGGAGGCCGGCGTCTTCGACGACACGGCGGTGGTCGAGGTGGTGGCCGTCCCGTGACGCCGGAGACCGTGCTCGAGTGCTTCGTCGATGCGGCGGCAGCCGTGCGCACTGCGGTAGCGGCGGTTCCCGACGCCGCTCGTCGCGACCGCACCGCCCGACCCGGTCAGTACGCGCTCGATCTCGTCGCCGATGCCGCGGCGTGTGCTGTGCTCGGCCGGTTGCCCGTCCGGGTCCTGAGCGAGGAGTCGGGGATCCACGAGCGGGCGGCGGCGACCGTCACCGTCGTGCTCGATCCGGTCGACGGCTCCACGAACTGCGCCCGCGGTCTCGCCTACTGGGCGACCTCGATCTGTGCGGTCGACGCCGACGGACCCTGGTGCGCGCTCGTGGTGAACCAGGCGACCGGTGCTGCGGTCACTGCGGTGCGCGGAGGTGGGGCCCGGCGGGACGAGCGACCGTTGCGGGCGTCGGCGGTCACCGCGATGGGTGACGCGGTCGTCGGGCTCGGCGGTCTCCCGCCGCGCCATCTCGGCTGGAAGCAATCCCGGGTGCTCGGCTGCTGTGCGCTCGAACTGTGCGAGGTCGCAGCCGGCGGGCTCGACGGCTACTTGAGCCCGGGGGCATTCCACGCACCCTGGGATTACCTCGGTGGCCTGCTCGCCTGCACCGAGGCGGGCGCGATCGTCCGCGACTCCGGGGGTGAGGTACTCGTCACCGACGATCCCGGTGCGCGGCGTCGGCTCGTGGCGGCGGGGACGCCCGAGCTGCTGGCTGCGCTGTCCGGGGCGGAGCCGTCGTGAGCGGCGTCGATCTCGATACTGCGCTCGCGGCGGCCGAGCGGGCGGCGCGTGCCGGAGGCGAGGTGGTGCGCGCCCACTTCGGTCGGGCTCGCGACATCCGGGCCAAGGCGCCGGGCGACTGGGTGAGTGAGGCCGATCTGGCCAGCGAGGCGGCCGTGCGCGCCGTGCTCGAAGCGGCACTCCCGCTGCCGGTGCTGGGGGAGGAGGCGGGCGGTGCCATTCCCGACACGGGGTGGCTCGTCGACCCGCTCGACGGCACGGCGAACTTCCTGCACCGCTTCGATGCGGTCGGGGTCTCGGTCGGCCTCGTCGTCGACGGCGTGCCGACGGTGGGTGTCGTGTACGCCCCGCTCCTCGACCGTTGCTACTCGGCGGCGACCGGTCGGGGGGCCCGACGGGACGGCGCGCCGATCTCGGTGAGCGGTCGGAGGCTCGAGGCCGCGATCGTCTCCACGGGGCTTCCCTTCCGGCGCAAGGCGAACTTCGAGCGCTACCGGCGCGCCCTCACGGAGGTGTTCACCACGTTCGAGGACGTGCGCCGCATCGGGGCGGCGAGTCTCGATCTCTGCTGGACGGCCGAGGGGGTATTCGACGGCTACTTCGAGCTGCACCTCGGCCCCTGGGACGTGGCCGCCGGTGCGGTCATCGTCCGGGAGGCGGGGGGTGTGGTCACCGACTGGCACGGGGATCCCGACGACTTCCTCGCCTCGGGCGACATCCTGGCCGGTCCGCCCGGCAACCACGAGCAGCTCCTCGCCATCGCCCGGGCCACCGCCTGATCCCGGCGCCCGGAACCCGATCGGGTCGGGGGCCCGGGGGGTCGCCTCGGGGTGCCGATCGGGCTACGGAACGAGCCCGCCGGAAAATCGTTTGACCGGCCCCGCCGGGACGTGGTGTCCTATTGCCCGTCCCGGTTGGTCCGTCCGCCCGGACGACGCCAGCCGACCCCGAGCCTCGACCCGGAACGCACGACCATGACCGCACTCGCCTCGCACCTCCACCCGGCCACCGGCCGGGTCGCGACGCGCGGCATCGCGGTTGCGTGCCCGTCCGCCGCCTGGGCGAAGCACGCCTACGCCTGCCGTCCGTTTGCCGGGATGAAGACCGGCAACGGCCGGTCCCGGCGGACCGAGGATCCCATCCGGTAGCCACCGCTACCAACGGGAACTCTCCTCAGGCCGCCGGGGCAACCCGGCGGCCTCTCTGCGTTCCGGGCCCGGCTAACCCCGTCTCCCGTCCCCCGTCCCCTGACCTCGACCACCGAACTCGACCACCGAACCCGACCACCGACCCCGACCACCGACCCGACCCGACCGAAACGGAGCCCACCGTGCTCACTGCCACCGCCCCCAGCATCACGGCCGACGAGGACCTCGACTGGCAGGCCGACGCCCGCTGCCGGACCGACGGCGCCCCGCTCACCGCGCGGTTCTTCTCGGAGCAGCTCGACGACATCGCAGCGGCCAAAGCCTTCTGTGCCGAGTGCCCGGTGCGCGGGCAGTGCTTGGACACCGCGTTGCGACGACGGGAGCCCTGGGGAGTCTGGGGCGGCGAACTGCTCGTGAACGGACGCATCGTCGCCAACAAGCGGCCCCGCGGCCGCCCCCCGAAGGTTCGGAGCGACGACCGGGACTGCGCCCGGTCCGCCTGATCGGTGCCGGCGGGCCGGGGCAACGAGAGGCGCCGACCGATTCCCCCCTCGGTCGGCCGCGAGCCCCGGTCCGCGGGCGCGTCCATCGCCCCCGGGTCCGGCCCCACCGGGTCGGGCCCGGGGAGCGGCGACGGGCGACGCGCGAGACTGCCCAGCGCGGGCCCGTAGCTCAGCTGGAAGAGCAGCGGCCTTACAAGCCGTGTGTCGTCGGTTCGATCCCGGCCGGGCCCACCCGCACCTGCCCGACCGGGGCCGCGCCCGGCTCAGCGGCAGAAGTAGAAGGTGTGCGTCCAGTTGCCGTCGGCGAGGTGGTCGGAGAGCACCCAGCCGTTGGCCCCGGCGTACTCGCCCGATCCACCGACGAGCGGCCGCTCGAGCTGCGACGAGGCCGCAAGCACCGAGCCCGAGTTCGGGTAGACGCCGACCCCGTTCAGCGTCAACTGCGTGTTCACGTCGGGCCACGAGAAGATCCCGTTGTTGACGCGGGTCTGGAGGCCGGCCTGAGGGAAGTCGATCCCGGTCGTCGTCATGGTCCAGTCGACGTGCACGGCCCGACCGCGGTCGTCGGTAGCCGAGTAGGCGAAGATGCGCTCGTCGCCCGCCGAGTCGCCGGCCGCGCCGTTGTCGATCACCACCACCGGGGCGACGGGACCGTGGGACACGGTGACCGACCGCCGGGCCGGATTGCCGTGGCAGTACTTCCGGGCGAGTGGGGTGTGGGCGGCGACGAGGCCGGCGTCGGGCTCCCGGCCGGGAGCATCGCTGCGGACGGCGGCGAACCCGGAGAGGGCGGCGGCGACGGCCACGAGGGTGGCGGCGAGGGCGAGGGACCTGCGGTTGCGCATCCCCCGACGATAGACGGCGGGCCGGAGCGCCGCGGGGGCGCGTAGGGTCGGCCCGTGAGCGACCCGTACGCATCCTTCCCCGATCTGCGCTTCGATCGTCCGGCTCCGGGCGTGCTGCGCATCACCCTCGACGGCCCGGGCCTGAACGCGGTCGACCATGCCGTCCACCGGCAGCTCGCCGACGTGTGGCTCGCAGTGGATCGCGACCCGGACGCGAACGTCGCGCTACTGCAGGGCGCGGGGCGGGCCTTCTCGGCCGGGGGCAGCTTCGACCTCATCGCCTCGATGGTCGACGACTACGCGGTGCGCACCCGGGTCCTGCGCGAGGCCCGTGACCTCGTGCGCAACGTCATCGAGTGCTCGAAGCCGATCGTCTCCGCGATGCACGGACCGGCAGTGGGCGCCGGGCTGGCGGCCGGACTGCTCGCCGACGTGTCGGTCGTGGGGCGCACCGCCCGCATCATCGACGGTCACACCCGGCTCGGCGTCGCGGCCGGCGACCATGCCGCGGTCTGCTGGCCGTTGCTGTGCGGCATGGCCAAGGCCAAGTACCTGCTGCTCACCTGTGATCCGCTCACCGGCGAGGAGGCCGAGCGGATCGGACTCGTGTCGCTCTGCGTCGATGATGCGGACGTGCATGACACCGCGCTCGGCATCGCCGAACGGCTCGCGACCGGCGCCCAGAGCGCGATCCGTTGGACGAAGCACACGCTGAACCACTGGTACCGGGCGAACTGGGCGGCCTTCGACGCCTCGCTCGCGTACGAGTTCTACGGGTTCGGCGGACCCGACGCGGCCGAGGGGCTGGCTTCGCATCGCGAGAAGCGCGAGCCGCGCTTCACCGGTCCGACCTCGGAGTAGCCCGGCCGGGCTCAGTACGAGCGGGGCAGTCCGAGCGACTGCTGGGCCACGAAGTTGAGGATCATCTCCCGGCTCACGGGCGCGATGCGCAGGAGCCGGGCCATGCCCCAGAGGTCGGCGAGGCCGTACTCGCTCGCCAGGCCGTTGCCCCCGTGGGCCTGGATCGCCGCATCGAGCGCGTGGAGGCCCGCTTCGGCCGAGGCGTACTTCGCCATGTTGGCGGCTTCGCCCGCGGCTCGGGAATCGGCGTCGGTGTCGTGCATCCAGGCCGCCTTGGCCGTCATGAGCCGGGCGAGCTCGACCTCGATCTTGGCGGCCGCGAGCGGGTGGGCGACGCCCTGGTGCGTGCCGATCGGGGCGCCCCACACGGCTCGGGTCGACGCGTACTCGGCCGCCCGGTCGAGTGCGTAGCGGCCGATGCCGGTGCAGATCGACGCGCTCATGATCCGCTCGGGGTTGAGGCCCCGGAACACCTGCCGCAGGCCGTCGTCGGCCGTGCCGAGCAGGCGGTCCTCACCCACCTCGACGTCGTCGAAGAACAGCTGGAACTGCTTCTCGGGGGCCGCGATCTCCACCGGAATGAGCGTGCGCTCGAGGCCGGGCGCGTCGGTGTCGACGACGAAGAGCGAGAGGCGGGCCCGGCCCGTGCGCTCGTCGGTGCCGGTGCGGGTGACGACGACCATGCACCCGGCCTCGTCGACGCCCGAGATGTAGGTCTTGGCCCCGCGGATCCGCCAGGTGTCGCCGTGGCGGGTCGCCGTGGTCGCCAGGTTGTGGCTGTTGGAGCCGGCGTCGGGTTCGGTGATGGCGAAGGCCATGCGGTCGCCGGCGGCGAGGCCGGGCAGCCACCGGGCCTGCTGCTCGCCGGTGCCGAAGCGGGCGATGAGCTCGGCGCAGATCGCCGGCGACACGAGGATGAGGAGCAGCGGGCAGCCCTGGGCCGCGAGCTCCTCGCAGACGATCGCGAGTTCGGCCATGCCGGCCCCGCCGCCCCCGTGCTCGACGGGGAGGTGGACGCCGAGGAACCCGTGGTCGGCGACCGCCTGCCACAGCTCGTCGGTCTTGGCCCCCGCTCGGGTCCGCTCGGCGTAGTAGTCGTGCCCGAACTCGGCCGCGACATCGCGGACGGCCTTGCGGAGGAGGGTGTGCTCGGCGGGCTCGGCGAAGTCCACGGTGGAAACGTACCGGCTCGTCGGCGCCGCCGTTCAGCCGTCGATCGCGAACGGGCCGCGGCCCATCTGCTCGCGCACCGGCACCACCGGCGGGTTGGTGAGCGAGCGGCGCTGCCAGTTGGCGCCGTCGACCACGAGGGTGTGGCCGGACACGAACCGGGCGTAGGGCGAGGCGAGGAAGGTCGCCGCCCAGCCGAGCTCCTGGCGGCGGCCGGTGCGGAGAGCGGGCTGGCACGCCTCCTTGTCGGAGGTGCGGTCGAGGTTGCCGCGGATGTCGGCGGTCATGTCCTCGTGGGGGAACAGGCCGG
>JBJSXF010000083.1:0-5844 GCA_046086225.1 Actinomycetota bacterium
CTCGGCGAGCGAGCCGAAGTCGATGTCGGGGCTGACGAACGCGAGGTTGCGTTGCGTTCCCCCGGCGACGACCCCGGCGTCGAGGAGCTCTCGGGCACCGGCGATCGTCGGCACCGCGCCGAGGTCGATCTCGGCGTCGGAGCCCGAAGCCACCGCCATCTCCCGGAGGTGGCCGAGCAGGCCGAACCCCGTGATGTCGGTCGCCGCGTGCACGCCGACCTCCACTGCGGCGGCGCGGGCACCGGCGTTCAGCGTGGTCATCAACGCGACCGCGGTCTCCACCGCCGCGGGCGGGGCGAGGTCGCGCTTCACCGCGGTGGTGACCGCGCCGATGCCGATCGGTTTCGTGAGCACGAGCGCGTCGCCGGGCCGGGCCCCGGCGTTGGTGAGCACGGCGTTCGGATCGACCGTGCCGACGACGGCCAGGCCGTACTTCGGCTCGGCATCATCGATCGAGTGTCCGCCGGCGATGAGGCATCCGGCGTCACGGGCCACCGTCGCGCCGCCGTCGAGCACCCGGGCGAGCAGCTCGAACGGCAGGGTCTCGCGCGGCCAGGCCACGAGGTTGAGCGCGAGCAGCGGCGTGCCGCCCATGGCGTACACGTCGGAGAGCGCGTTCGTGGCGGCGATGCGACCCCAGTCGAACGGGTCGTCGACGATCGGGGTGAAGAAGTCGGTGGTGACGACGACGGCGAGGTCATCGCGCAGGCGGTAGACGGCTGCGTCGTCGGCGGTGTCGTAGCCGACGAGGAGATCGGGGTCGGCGGGCCCGGTGCCGGCCCGCACCAAGCCGAGCACGGTGCGCAGGTCGTCGGGGGAGAGTTTGCAGGCGCAGCCCGCACCGTGCGAGAACGTGGTGAGGCGGACGGTCTCGGGCACGGGCCCGGTTCCGGAACTCAGGCGGGCCAGCCCGGCGTCGGCGCGGGGTCGCCGCGACCGCTCACCGCCGGGGAGGTCCAGTGCGCGTGCCGGGCGATCTCGTCGGTCGCCCGCTGCCATTCGGTCGGGCTCCAGCCCTGGGCCGCGGTCGCCAGGCTCGTGTCCTGCCGCAGATGCACGAGGGCGGGCAGGCGCTCCAGGCCGAGGCTCTTCACGAAGGCCCGGTCGGGGTCGCACCACACGAGGTGGCGTTCGGCCGCGTCACCGAGGATCCGGTCGGCGATCGCCGGGGTGCTCGGCACGCACACGATGGTGCGCACGTCGGCGTCACCCAAGGTGGCGAAGATCCGGTCGATCACCGGCACGAATCCCGCCGCCTCGGGCCGGTCGGGCAGCACGACGATGGCGAGGTTGAACACCGTCGCCCAGTCGTCGAGGGTGCGGGTGACGCCGGCCCGGCTCGTGATGGGCAGGAGGGGATCGGGGTTCTGCGCCATGACGGCCGAAACCTAGCGCGCCCCGGACGGGTCGCTCCGGACCGGGAGACTCGCGGGCATTGCGTTTCCGGGCCCGTTGGACTCGCGTCCGCGGCCGCAGTCAGTACCCGAGGGCCCGCAGCATGGCGGGCGGGATCTCGTCACGGCCTTCGGCGAGGAGCCGGGCCCGCTCGATGTTGATCGTGTCGCGCGGCTCGCGTTCGAGCCAGGTGTCCCAGGGGCCGGCGGGCACCGACCCGGCGGCGCAGTGGCGGAGGTAGTCGCCGAGCTCGCGCACCTCCCGCTCGCCGCCGAGCGGTCCGTGCCCGGGCACGATCACCTCGGCGAGATCGGCGACCGCGTCGACGACCTCGGCCCACACCGCCGGATCGCCCTGGAAGGCGAGTGGCGTGACCCCGAAGAAGCAGAGGTCGCCGGCGAAGCACACGTCGGCGTCGGGCACGAGCACCATGAGGTCGCCGGCGGTGTGCCCCGAAGCGGGCAGCACCTCGATGCGGGTGGTGAGGGCTGCGGCATCGGTGACGAGGTGGGTGACGGGCCGGGTGCCGAGCTCGGCCAGCTCGTCGAACCCGTCGGCGAACGCGGGCATGAACGACTTGTAGGCGTCGACCGGCATGGCCCCGTCGAGCAGGTCGCTCGTCTGGGGCGACCCGAGCACGCTCGCCATGGGGAACGCCGACGTGCCGCCCACGTGGTCGATGTGCGCGTGGGTGAGCACGACTCGGCGCACGGGGCGCCCGAGCCCGGCGACCGCCGCGGCGAAGGGCTCCCACTGCTCGCGCACCATCAGGGTGTCGACGACGGTGAGCCCGTCGTCGTCGGCGATCACCCCGGCGTTGCTCACGCCCGACTCTCCGCCGGGCTGCAGCCACGTCCACACCCCGTCGGCGATCTCGTGCAGGGTGAGGGGCTCGGCCTCCGGCATGCCCGCACGGTAGTGGTGTCGATACATTGGCGGCGTGTCCGAACGCTCCCGAACCCTCCCCCGTCGCTCGTGCCTCTCGGTGCCCGGATCGAGTGAGAAGATGCTCGCCAAGGGCCCGACGATTCCGGCCGACATGACCTTCCTCGATCTCGAGGACGCGGTCGCCCCGCTCGAGAAGGAGGCGGCCCGACCGAAGGTGGTCGACGCCATCCGCAACCTGCCCTGGGACGATCGCGTGCTGTGCGTGCGGGTCAACGCCTGGGACACGCAGTGGACCGCGTTCGACGTGCTCGAGGTGGTCGGCAACTCCGGCGAGCGACTCGACGAGATCATGCTCCCGAAGGTGCAATCGGCGGCCGAGGTGGTCGCCCTCGACCTGCTCCTCACCCAGGTCGAGGAGAAGGCCGGTCTGCCGAAGGGTCACATCGGCATCGAGGCCCAGATCGAGACTGCCCGCGGCGTCATCAACGTGGAGGAGATCTGCGCGGCGTCGCCCCGGCTCGAGACCATCATCCTCGGTCCGGTCGACATGAGCGCCTCGATGGAGATGCCGTCGCTCGCCGGTGGCCTCCACATCCCCGACTACCCGGGCGACTACTTCCACTACGTGTTCGTGAAGATCCTCATGGCGGGCCGGGCCAACGGCCTCCAGGTGATCGACGGCCCCTACGTGAAGGTGCGCGACGGCGAGGGCTTCCGCGAGTTCTGCAAGCGGGCCCAGACCCTCGGCTACGACGGCAAGTGGGCGCTGCACCCCGACCAGGTCGCGATCCTCAACGAGGTGTTCGGGGTGAGCCAGGAGCAGTTCGACCGCTGCTGCGACATCCTCGAGGCCTACGAGGAGGCCACCACTGAGGGTGACCGCAAGGGCGCGGTGATGTTCGGCGACGAGATGATCGACGAGGCCTCGCGCAAGGTGGCGATCAAGCTGCGCTCCCGCGGCGAGCGCATGGGCCTCGTGCGCACGCCCAAGGCCTGACCGACGGTCCGCTCGACGGGGCGGGGGTCGTGACCCCCGCCGCCCGTCGGGATCGGACGATCAGCCGGCGAGGGCCTGCTCGGCGAGACGCCGGGCGATGACCCGCAGGCAGAGCGTCTCGTCGGCGCCCTCGAAGATCGACAGCACTCGGGCATCGACGAAGTAGCGCGACACCGGGAACTCCTCGGCGTAGCCCATGCCACCGTGCAGTTGCATCGCCTCGCGGGTGACCCACTCGGCGGCCCGGCACACGTACGCCTTCACCATCGACGCCTCGAGCGTGCCCTCGCCGACCGCCATCTTGCGGGCGACGTCGTAGGACGCCTGACGTCCGGCCTGGGTGAGGGCCGCCATGCGGGCGATCTTCACCTTCGAGAGCTGGTAATCGAACACCGCGCTGCCGAAGACCTTGCGGTCCTGCGAGTAGGAGAGCCCGGCCTCGAACGCGGCCTGCATGAGGCCGACGGCCCGGGCCGCGGTCTGGAGTCGCCCGTTCTCGAACCCGGCCATCTGCAGGTAGAAGCCGCGGCCGAGGCCCGACTCCTCGCCGATGAGGTTCGCGGCGGGCACGAACCAGTTCTCGAACGCGACCTCGAACGAGTGCATGCCGCGGTATCCGATGGTGCCGATCGCCCGGCCTTCCATCTTCCCGCCCCGACCGTCCTCGAACGCGAACGAGTGGCCGGCGGCCCGGGGCTTCTCGACGATGAGCACCGAGAGTCCGCGGTGGCCGAGGCTGCGGTCGGCGTCGGTGCGGGCGAGGAGCATGAGCACGTCGGCCCGACCCGCGAACGTGGCCCAGGTCTTCACCCCGTTGACGACGTAGCCGCCCTCGGTGGGGGTGGCGGTGACCTTCACCCCGGCGACGTCGGAGCCGTAGTCGGGCTCGGTCACCATGATCCCGGCCATGAGCTCGCCGGTCGCGATGCGCGGGAGCCAGGTCTGCTTCTGCTCCTCGGTGCCGCCCATCACGAGCGCCCGGGTGAGGATCTCGGGCCGGGTGACGAGCGAGCCACCGATGGCGAGGCCGCCGCGGGCGAGTTCCTCGGTGGCGACGATCATGCCCATGTAGTCCTGCTCGCCGCCGGTGGCGAAGCCGCCGTACTCCTCGGGCACCGAGAGCCCGAACCCGCCGAGTTCGGCGAGGCCGCTGATGAGTTCCTCGGGGATGTCGGCGTCGTGGCGGTGGACGTGCTCGGCGACCGGTCGGACCTTGTCCTCGGCGAAGCGGCGGAAGGTGTCGGCGACCAACTCGAAGTCGGACGACAAGTGCGTGGGGCCGGTGCCGTGCTTCGCGCACTCCTCGCCGAGGGCCGAGAGGAACTCGGGGTCACGGTGCGCGGCGACGAAGTCGTGGGCGGGGGAGAGCAGCGTCGGATCGACGCCCCAGGTGGCCTCACGGCCGACGAGCCGGGAGACGATGTCGGCCACGGCGTCGGCGACGTAGGCCCGGGCCAGCATCGACTCGACGTCGCCGTGGTCGCCGTACTCGACCATGACGCGCGACGCCTCGACTGCCGCGGCCGCGTGGGCGAGGTCGTAGGCGAGCACCTGGTTGCGGTCGAGGGCGGCGACGGACAGCTTGCCGTCGACGGTCGAGCGCTCGGCGAGGGTGCGGGCGGCGCCGTCGACGGCCGCAGCCGCCAGCGTGACCGCCTCGGATGCGGCAGCGAGGTCGTTCGTCATGGCCGACACGATACGGCGGGCGGCGCTCGGGTCGCCCACCGGGGACGGGAGGTCAGGGGACGACGGTGGTGGGCGGGGGGGCGGTGGTGGGCGGGGTGGTCGGCGGGGTGGTCGTCGGAGTGGTCGGCATTGTCGTCGTGACGGTCCCGACGGTCGTGCTCGACACGGGAGCGGTCGACGACGGCGTCGACGTCGTCGGCACCGACGAAGAGGTCACCGTGGTGTAGGTCTGCGGCGTGGGCACCCGGCCGAAACCGGGCACGAGTTCGTGGCGGCCGGGTGCGAGCGACCAGGCGATCGGCCGCTCGTAATCGGCCTGACCCTCGAGGTCCCACCGCTCGTCGAGCAGTCGGTAGACGACCCGAGCCAGGTAGGCGGCGCCAGTGCTCGTGAAGTGGACCCCGTCGTCGATGCGGGCGAGGATCTCGTCGCCCTCCTCGTCGATGATCGTCTGGCTGAATTCGCCGTCGGCTCCGGCGAAGAGGTTGTAGGTGTCGACGTACACGACGTCGGGTGCGTAGCGCGCCGCCACCTCGCGCATCACCCGGCTGATCTCGGCGGCCCCCGAATGCATGCGTTCCGAGCCGAGGGTCGGTGGACCGAGCCAGAACACGCTGCGGTTCGAGCTGCCGACGAGGATGCGCATCAGGTCGTCGACCTCAGCGGCGTAGCGCTCCTCCCAGTCGGGGGTGCCGTCGTCGTCGCCGTCGACCGAGTTGACGACGGGCGTGTCGTTCGCGCCGACGATGAACACGACCTGCTCGGGCCGGTAGGTGAGCATCTCCGCGACCGCCCGTTCCCGCCAGTCGCGCAGGTCCTCGCTCCAGAGGCCCGAACCGACCTTGTAATCGACCCGGGTCTCGACGATGCCGGTCTCG
>JBJSXF010000084.1:0-28102 GCA_046086225.1 Actinomycetota bacterium
CGGGCTCGAGCACCTCGGCGCCGACGAGCGCGAGCGCGAGGCCGGCGAGGTTCGGTGGGCGCCCTTCGGTGACCCCGAGCGATGCCGGTAGGGCCCGGGCGGTCGCTCGGGTCGAACGGATTCCGAATGCCCGCTGGGCGGCCGGCCCCGGTGAGGGGGCGGCGAGGACGGGTGCCGACCATCGAGGGATGAACTCGAGCGCGACGGCACTGCGCTCGTACGCCGCGCCGAGGATCGGGAACGCGGCGCCGCCGGCGGCAGCGGCGAGCGGGGCGTCCTCGGGCGCGATCCAGGCACCGTGTTCGCCGCACACCCGACGACAGGTTGCCGCGACCTCCGCGGTCCGAGCATCCGCGGCCCGGGCGAGGAGTCCCGGGCGGCGGGAGACGTCGATGATGCGCTCGCCGGCGACCCGGAGCCCGATCACGAGGCGACGCTCGTCGTCGATGCCGAGGACGAAACGCACCGGCGCCGCCGCCGGGTCGGGGTCGGCGAGTACGAGCTCGGTGACCGGGTGAGCGGGCATCCCCCCATCTCATCAGGTACGAACAGGTGTTCGCAAGGGATTCCGCCCCGGGGTCGGGGGCCGCGCCATCGCTAGGATCTCCCGCCCCGGGGCGGTTAGCTCAGTCGGCTAGAGCGCATCCTTCACACGGATGAGGTCGGAGGTTCGAGTCCTCTACCGCCCACCGAGAATGCCCGGATCGACGGCCCAGCCCGTCGGTCCGGCGAGGGTCGTCCCGTGGGGCTCGCGGATACTTCCGGAGTCGGCTCCGAACGTGGCCCCGAGGAGGACAGCGTGGTCGGACCGGGGTACCGGGAGGCGTTCACCACCCGGGGTGAGATCTACGACGACGCCATGGCCGCCGTTCCCGGAGCCCGGGACGAGGAGTTCGGCTTCGTCGTCGGCCTGGCCGAACCATCGGCGGGCCTTCATCTGCTCGACATTCCGGCCGGCGGCGGCTACCTGGCCGGGCATCTCCCGCCCGGAGTCGGGTACACGGCGGTCGAATGCGCGCCGACGTTCGCGGCCCGGTGCCGAGCCCGGGGGCTCATGGTGATCGAGGACGAGATCGGGGCGTCGTCGCTCGCGGCTGGTTGCGCCGACGTGATCGTGTCGGTTGCCGGCCTGCACCACGAGGCCGATCTCACCGCGGTCGTCGCTGGTTGGCGCCGGCTGCTCCGCCCGGAGGGCCGGCTCGTGATCGCCGATGTCGCGGAGGGGTCGGCCGTCGCCGCATTTCTCGACGGGTACGTCGGTCGCCACAACGACGTCGGCCATCACGGTCGCTACCTCGGGCCGGGGATCGCTGACCTCGTCCGGGCGGCCGGTTTCGGTGCCGTCCGGACGGTCGACCGGAGCTACCACTGGTGGTTCGCCGATGAGCGGGAGCTCGGTCGGTTCGGCGTCGGCTTGTTCGGGCTCGGCGGCGTGTCGCCCGTCGAGTTCGTCGCGGCGGCCCGTGAGCTGCTCGGCGTCGACGAGGCCGCCGACGGCCGCATCGGCCTCCGCTGGGGCCTCCGGGCCGTCACTGCGGGGATCCCCCGTGGCGAACCGCCCCGACCGGTGCCGCCCGAGCCGGATACCGACGGCCGAGGTCGGTAGGTTCGCAGGGGAAGCGGCTCGGGTCCGTCGCCCGTGCTGCTCTCCACTGCCGTCCGCTCCCGAGGAGAACCGTCGTGCCGAGCCCCGAAGCGATCAGCGATGCCGTGAGGGCCTACATCGCAGCCGTGAACGCCAACGACAAGGAGGCGTTCCTGGCCCGCTTCGCCCCCGATGCCGTCTGGCACGACCCGGTCGGAGCCCCGCCCCACGTCGGGCTCGAAGGCATCGGTGCCTTCTGGGACCAGACCCGCTCGCTGGCCGAGCACTTCGAGATGATCATCGACGATCTCGTCGTATGCGGTGACGAGGCCGCCGTTCGGCTCCGCATCCAGGTCCGGTTCGACGGCGGATCGATGGAGATGGACGTCATCGAGATCTTCACGGCGGGCGCCGACGGCCGGTTCACGTTGGTCAAGGCCTACTGGGACATGAGCCGGGCCCGCCGCAGCTGACCGGGTCGAGCCTCCCGGCCCGGGCCACCACGGAATCCCGTCCGCCGAATCCCCCGTCGGGTGGCGGCCGGGCCCGCACCGGGGTCGGCCCGGGATCGGCCTCGAACTCCTCGACGTCCCGGGGGCGACTTTGGCTCCGAGGGGACTTTCGGCCACAATAGAAGGCCGATGAGCGTCGAGTCCCGTGATTCCGTTTCGCTGAAGCCGGCCGAAATCGACGAGTTCGGTCAGCTCCTCCTGGCCGCCGGCCTGTCGATCTCCGACGAGGAGCTCGACCGGCAGGTCGAGGCCTTCCCGTTGGTCGTGCTCGACACGTCCGGCGCCGAGGTGCAAGGGATGATGCTCGGCTCGCTCGAGCGCATCGGGGGAACCCCCGCCATCCTCTGGGGCCTCGGCGCGACCCGGAAGGGCAAGAACGCCGCGGCCACGCTCAAGTCGATGACGGGTGAGCTCACCCGACGGGCGGCGATCTCGTTCCCCGACGAGGACGTCATCGTTGCGACCCGCCTCGCCCAGCCCAGCTGCTACGTGCTGCTCCAGCACTACGCGAACCTCGTGCCCCGGCCCGGGTACACGGCCAACGGCGAGGACCGGGCGTGGGGTCGACGGCTCGCCAAGCGCTACGGCGTCGATGCCCATTTCGACGACCGGGCGTTCACGATCGCGCTGAAGAGCCGCAAGCCGTGCTGCCTGCCGGTGCTCGACACGAGCCCGGTCCGAGCCACGGGCGGGGCGAAGATCGCCTCCCTGGTCGGGCAGCTCGACGCCACCCGGGGCGAGGGCATGATCGCCTTCGGCTGGGCTGTCGCCGAGGAGCTGGCCTCCGGCTCCTACGTCGCCGCCGGCTGAACGACGCGTTCGCCGACGAGGGCGAGCGCATCCGGCGCGTGTCCGGTCGATCCGACGTTCTCCCGCCCGAGTTCAGAAGCCCAGTGAGCGCAGCGCGTCGTCGACCGGTTCGAACGCGTCCCGAGCGAACTTGACCGTTGCGGCTGCGCCCGACCGCTCGGCGGCGTCGGCGGCCGTCCAGAGCGTGGCCTCGACCGGAGCGAGGACCGACCGCACGTCGGTGACGGCGAGGCGGTCGGCCTCCACTGCGTCGCGCAGCGACGCGAACCGCTGCCAGCTGCGCGGAGCGGCGAGCGCCGATGGAACACGGGGCGGGAAGATCGGCACGAACACGCCGAGGCACGGGTTGCCGAGACACACCCAGACCCGCGGCGGCCGATCGGGACGGAGTCGGGCGATCATCGACGCCGTGGTCTGCGACCGGGCGTCGGGACGGTGCATGCACACCGTGAAGTCGTCGAGGGTTCGTCCTCGGGGCAGGTCGGCCGCCCCCGGTCCGTGATCGCGCAGAGTCGCCGCGATCGACGCGACATCGAGAGTCCCGGGCCCGGCGACACGAGCGCGGGTAACTGCGAGGCGACGATCGGCGACGGCGGTGGGCATACCCGGATGGCGCCGCCCGTCGAAGTCGGCTCCCGGGTGCACGTCCGGTGAAGCGACGGTCCAATCCCGGCCGAGGCTGATCCGGTTGGAAATCGCCGCGCCCGATCCGGTCGGCCGAGCCGCCCACGAGCGTCCGTCGGTCTCGACGATCCAGCCGCCGTTCGGATCCGCGATGAGGAACGACGAGAAGTAGGGATCATCACGGTCGGGTTCCCCCGAACCGCCCTGCCCGTAGGTCTCGATCAGCCGAGTGCACTCGGCGAGGGCGGCGTCGGCGTCCCGGGCGCGCTCGAGTACGAGGCGGACGATGTCCATGCCGAGGAGGGCGGGCGGGAGGTCACGGGCGCGGGTCGTGGTCCAGATGCGCTCGTTGCCGACGGCGAGACCGTGCTCGTTGACGCCGTGTTCGAAGCCGCGGAGCCAGGTCGGTCGGGAGCCCACGACCGCCACTGCGCTCCGGTCGGGCACCTCGATGTACTGCATCCGGCGCGGTGTCGCCGTCGCGTCCCGTCGGGGGTGCGATTCGAAGACCTGGACCTCGTCCGGAGGGCGATCGGAACTCTTGGCGAACCAGGTGCCGTCTCCGTGGCGCACGCAGAAGGTGTCGCACACGGCGGGTGACTCAGCGGAACCAGATGCGCTGGTAGTCGCGACTCTCGGGGTGCAGGAGCAGTGCGACGAGCGCGACGTCGAAGAGCAGCGTCGTCATCGCGCCGAGTGAGGAGATGACTCCGAAGCCGAACAAGGAGATCAATGCGAGGACCTGGAGTACCGACGCCGCCACTGCGAGGCCGTACCCCCACTTCTTCTCGTTGGCGATCCCGAAGCCGCCGGCGGCGAGGCCGACGATGATGAAGAGGACGAGGAGCGCGCCGGGGGCGGCGATCCCGAAGATGAGCCCGAAGACGGCCTCGATGTAGCAGAGGACGACCGCGCTCACCAGGGTCTGGGGCTGATTGGGGTTGATCCAGCGCCGTTCGCTCACCGTGTCATTCTCGCGGATCTCCCGGCGGCGCGTCGGCTCGCGTGACCCGGGCCCGGAGCTGCCCGCACGCCGCATCGATGTCGGTGCCGCGGTTCCGGCGGATCGTGGCGTTCACTCCCCGGTCCCGCAGGACCCGAGCGAACGTGCCGAGGCGACCCGGCGATGACGCCGAACCGACGAAGCCGCCGGTCGGGTTGAGGGGAATGAGGTTGACGTGCGCCCCGCCCCGGAAGCCGACGAGGAGATCGGCGAGGGCTTCGGCCTGATCGATGCGATCGTTGACCTCCGAGATGCACGCGTACTCGAAGGTCACGCGGCGGCCCTTCCGGGCTGCGTAGTCCCGAGCGGCGGCGAGCACGGCGACGATCGGGTAACGGGTGTCGAGCGGCACGAGGCGGGCCCGCAGCTCGTCGTCGGGTGCGTGGAGCGAGACGGCGAGCGTGACCGGTCGGGGGAACGACGCGAGGCGCTCGATGCCCGGGACGACGCCGACGGTCGAGACCGTGAGGTGACGGGCCGAGAGGCCGAGGTCGGTGTGGAGTCGCTCACACGCATCGAGGACCGCGTCGGGATTGGCGAGGGGCTCGCCCATGCCCATGAAGACGACGTTCGAGACGCGTTCGGGGCAGGCGTGCTGGGCCCGCACGACCTGCTCGATGATCTCGCCCGCAGTGAGGTGCCGTTCGAAGCCGGCCTGACCGGTCGCGCAGAACGTGCACCCCATGGCACATCCGGCCTGCGAAGAGACGCAGACCGTGGCCCGACCGGGAGAGCGCATGAGCACCGTCTCGACCTGCACGTCGTCGGCGGCCCGCCAGAGCCACTTGACGGTCATTCCCTCGTCGCCCTCCCGGACCACGGTCGGGTCGAGCGCCTCGGGGAAAGCGGTGGCGATCCGGTCGCGCAGCTCGCGCCCGACCGACGTGATGTCGGCGAGCGGTCGGCGCTGCTCGTACAAGCCCTCCCAGACCTGGCGGGCGCGATAGGCCGGTTCGCCCCAGGCGGCGAGCGTCGTGTCGAGCTCGGCCCGAGTGGCCGCGTAGCGGGTGCTCAACGAATGGCTCACCGGTTCGGCAACGCAGTCTCGTAGGCGCGATCGATGCGGGTCACCCGGAAGCCGAGCTCCGAGTAGAGCCGGCGGGCACTCGTGTTCCCGGCCGCGCAATAGAGCGAGGCGCGGGTCGATCCGGTGCGGGCCGCGGCGGCGAGCCCGGCCAGGGCGAGGGTGCGTCCGAGGCCGAGGCCCCGGTGCGAACGGCGGACGGCGATGACGAAGATCTCCGCTTCGCCGCCCGGGTGCCGGCGCAGCCAGTTGGCGCCGACGATGACGCCGCTGGCTTCGGCGACGATGAAGAGCTCGGGGTCGAACCACGACTCGGTGCAGCGGGCGACGAGCATCTCCGGAGTCCAGCCGCCCTGCTCCGGGTGATCGGAGAACGCCTCGTTGTTGAGGGTGAGCCAGCCGAAGTCATCGGTACCGGGGATGAACGGCCGGAGGGCGATCCCGCTCGGGTGCGGCACGGGTTCGGGGTGGGGCAGCGCCGTCTCCATGCGGAGCAGGTCACGGACCGGCGCGAGCCCGACGCTCCGGGCGTCGGCGTCGCTCGCGGCGTCGGCACCGGGCATCCACCAGATGAGGTGGCTGCCGCCCTCGCGCCCGACCCGGTCGACCAGCTCGCGCAGGATGACGGCCCGGGTCCCGGCGGCGCGGGCGCCCGGGGCGACGGTCACCGCCATTTCGAAGCGGCCGCCATCGGGTGCGTTCGGGGCCGGCCACGCGTGGCCGTACGCCGCATCGTCGGCGAGGAGCCCGAACGCCCGCGTGTGCGGATGCGCGAGATCCCGACGGGCGGCGTCACCGAGCGACGAGTAGCCGTCCGCGGTGGACGCGGCGGCGTCGATCGCCTCGATGCGGGGGAGCAGCGCCGCGAACTGCCCGACGGAGACGGATTCGAGCATCGGGGCGGCCACCCGGCTGAGGGTACCGTGCGCCCGTGGCTCGACCGCGTGGAGCGAGAGTACGCGCCGGGATCGTGGTCGCACGGCTCGCCGCCGAGTATCCCGACGTCCGTTGTGCCCTCGTGCACCGCAGCGCGTACGAGCTGCTCGCGGCCACGATCCTCTCGGCGCAGTGCACCGACGACCGGGTCAACCTCGTCACGCCGGCGCTCTTCGCTCGTTTCCCGGAACCGGCGGCGCTCGCCGCGGCCGAACCGGCCGCGGTCGAGGAGATCATCGCGTCCACCGGCTTCTTCCGCATGAAGGCGAAGAACCTCATCGGCATGGGGCAGGGTGTGACCGAGCGGTTCGGGGGCGTCGTGCCGTCGGCGATCGAGGATCTCGTGACCCTCCCGGGCGTGGGCCGCAAGACGGCGAACGTGCTGCGTTCGGTGTGGTTCGATGAACCCGGTCTCCCGGTCGACACGCACGTGACCCGGCTCTCGGGTCGACTCCGGCTCACCGCCGAGACCGATGCCGTGAAGATCGAGCACGATCTCGGTGCGCTCGTCGATCCGGCCGAGTGGGGGCGCTTCTCGCTGCGGCTGATCGAGCACGGGCGGCAGGTCTGCGATGCCCGGCGACCGCGGTGCGAGGGCTGCTTGCTCGCCGATGTGTGTCCGTCCGTCGGTCGGGCCGGTGCGGTCAGTCCGCCCGGGCGAGGAGCGAAGCGGCCCGGTCGAGCGAGCGCAACGCGGTCGCGAGGGCGCGCTCGGTCGTGAACAGCTCGGCGGCGACCGCCGAATCGGGTGTGGTGCCGTAGCGCTCCGCGAGGTCGGTGATCCGGGCTGCGATCTCGGCGATCTGCGTGGCGGTGCTCGAGAGGGCGGCGAGGTCGCTGGCGGGCGAGGTCACCGGCGCAGTGTGCCACAGGCCCGGAGCCGGGAATCCCGTCGGCCGGCGGGTCGGGCGCCGGTACGATTGCGGCTTCCCATGCTCGCTCGTACCGATCTCCGTGGAATCCCCGGCTCGCTGCGGGCTGCGCTCGCGCCGTCGACCGCCGGAGGGGCCGACGGCGCCGTCGTCGCTTCGGTGGCCGAGATCATCGCCGGGGTCCGTCGGGGGGGTGATGCGGCGCTGGTCGCCTACACCGAGCGCTTCGACGGGGTGCGGCCGACGGCCCTCGCGGTTCGACCCGAACGGCGAACCGCAGCGCTGGCCGCCGTCTCGCCCGCCCTGCGCGCTGCGCTCGAGTCGGCCCGCGACGAGATCGGCGCCTGGCACGAAGCCCAGCGGGAGCGGGGTGCCCGGCGAACGACCGGGGGGATCGAGGTGCACGAGGCGATCGTTCCCGTCGATCGGGCCGGCTGCTACGTCCCGGGCGGCCGGGCCTGCTATCCGTCATCGGTCCTCATGACCGCGGTGCCGGCCCGGGTCGCCGGCGTGGCCGAGGTCGTGCTCTGCGTGCCGCCCGGTCCCGACGGCGAGATCCCCGATGCGGTGCTCGCCGCGGCCGAGCTGGCCGGAGTCGACGAGATCTACTGCGTCGGCGGGGCCCAGGCCGTTGCGGCCATGGCCTACGGCACCGAGAGCGTCGCGCCGGTCGACGTGATCGTCGGTCCCGGCAACGCGTACGTCGCCGAAGCGAAGCGCCAGGTGTTCGGCACCGTCGGCATCGATTCGCTCGCCGGGCCGTCCGAGGTCGTGGTCGTCGCCGATGACACGGTCGACCCGGCGTGGGTCGCGGCCGATCTCCTCGCCCAGGCCGAGCACGGGCCCGGGGGCATGGCCACGCTGGTCACCTGGGTGCCCGAGCTCGCCGATCGGGTCGAGCTCGCGCTCGACGCGCTCCTCGCGACGACCACCCGGCGGGCCGAGGCCGAATCGACCCTCCGTTCGGGCGGCCGGATCGTCCTCGTCGACGGGGCCGAGCGTGCGGTCGACGCGGCCAACGCCATCGCCCCGGAGCACCTGCAGCTCATGTGCCGCCAGGCGTCGGTGCTCGTCACCCTGGTGCGCAATGCCGGTGCCGTCTTCGTCGGACCGCTCGGCTCCGCGGTCCTCGGCGATTACGCGGTGGGCACCAACCACGTGCTCCCCACCGGGGGGAGTGCGCGCTTCGCGAGCGCGCTCCGGGTCGACGACTTCACCAAGCGCGTCCACATCGTGCACGTCACCGACGAGGGCTTCGCGCGACTCGCGCCGGTCGCCCGGGTGATCGCCGAGGAAGAGGGCCTTCTCGGGCACGCCGACGCGCTCCGGATCCGCGAACCCGAGGACCGGTGAGCGCCGTGCGCCCGGCCCCCCGCGACGATCTCCGGGAGCTCTCCGGGTACCACTCGCCGCAGGTCGACGTTCCGATCCGCCTCAACACCAACGAGAGTCCGTACGGACCGCCGCCGGAGTTCGTCAAGGCGTGGCTTGCCGCGCTCCGCGACGTTGCCTGGAACCGGTATCCCGACCGGTCGGCGGCTGAGTTGCGGACGGCGCTCGGCGCGTTCCTCGGACACGACCCGGCGCGGATCACCGCCGGGAACGGCAGCAACGAGGTTCTGCAGACGCTCTTCCTCGCGTACGGCGGACCGGGCCGCCGGGCGCTCCTCTTCGAGCCGACGTACGCGCTCCACGCCCAGATCGCCCGCACGACGGGCACCGAGGTGGTCGTCGAGCCGCGTGCTGCCGACTTCGCGATCGATCCCGTGCGGGCGACCGCGACGATCGCCCGTACGCGGCCGTCGCTCGTCGTGACCTGCAGCCCCAACAACCCGACGGGCACCGTCGATCCGGCCGAGGTCACCCGGACGCTGGCCGACGCGTGCGAATCGGTCGGAGCCGTGCTCGTGGTCGACGAGGCCTACGGCGAGTTCGCGCCCTGGACGGCGCTCGACCTCGTCGCCGACGATCGGTCGATCGCCGTCGTGCGCACCTACTCGAAGGTCTGGTCGCTGGCCGGGCTGCGGCTCGGCTTCGCCGTTGCGCCCGAGTGGCTCGGCGCCGACCTCGCCAAGGTGCAGCTGCCCTACAACCTCTCGGTGCCCACCCAGGTCGCGGGCACCCTCGCCCTGCGCTATCGGGCCCGGATGGAGGAACGCGTCGCCGTGCTCGGAGCCGGCCGCGAGCAGTTGTTCACTGGCCTGCGGGCCTGCCCGGCAGTCGAGGCCTTTCCCTCGGGAGCCAACTTCGTGCTCTTCCGGGTCACGGACGATGCACATGGCCTCTGGGTGCGGCTCCTCGACCGCGGTGTGCTCGTACGCGACTTCTCGGCCTGGCCGGGGGTCGAGGGCTGCCTGCGGGTCACCGTCGGCACGCCCGAAGAGAACGACGCCTTCCTCGAGGCGCTGACGGAGGAGATGGCATGAGCCGGTCCGCACGGGTGGAGCGCACCACCAAGGAGACGTCGGTCTCGGTCGAGTTGACCGTCGACGGCACGGGCGCCGCCACGGCGACGACCGGCATCCCGTTCTTCGATCACATGCTCGAGCAACTCGGCCGGCACGGCCGACTCGACCTCGTGGTCCGGGCGACGGGGGATCTCGAGGTCGACCTGCACCACACGGTCGAGGACGTCGGAATCGTCATCGGTCAGGCCCTCCGCGAAGCCCTCGGCGACCGGGCCGGGGTGCGGCGGTTCGCCGATGCGCTCGTCCCGCTCGACGAAGCGCTCGTGCAGGTCGCCCTCGACCTCTCGGGTCGGCCCTTCCTCGCCTACGCCGTCGATCCGATCGCGGAGTGGATCGGCACGTTCGACCCGCAGCTCGCCGAGGAGTTCTGGAAGGGGTTCGTCGACGGTGCCCGCGCCACCCTCCACATCCGGTCGCTCGCCGGTCGGAACGGTCACCACGTCCTCGAGGCGTCCTTCAAGGCGGTGGCGAACGCGCTCCGCGACGCCGTGCGGATCGAGGGCGATGCCGTGCCCTCGACGAAGGGTGTGCTGTGACGGTGCCCGGGTGATCGCGGTCGTCGACTAAGGCATCGGCAACCTACGGTCGGCGGAGAAGGCGCTGCAGCGCCTCGGGGCCGAGGCCCGGCTCACTCCCGACGCTGCGGCGATCGAGGCGGCCGACGCGGTCGTGCTGCCCGGAGTCGGGGCATTCGGTTCCTGCATGGCTGCGCTCGGCCGGTCGGGTCTGGAGTCGGCCGTGCGAGCCGCCGCCGGTGACGGGCGACCCTTCCTCGGGATCTGCATCGGTATGCAGCTCCTCTTCGAGGGGAGTGACGAGTCGCCGGGGGTCGTCGGCCTGGGCGTGGTGCCGGGCCGAGTGACCCGTCTCCCGGATTCGGTTCGGCTCCCGCAGATCGGCTGGAACACGATCGAGGTCGAGGCGCGATCGCGGCTCTGCGCCGACCTGCCCGATCCGGCGTGGTGCTACTTCGTGCACTCGTATGCGGCCGATCCGGTCGAGGCCGACGTCGTCAGTGCCTGGTGCGAGCACGGTCGGCGATTCCCGGCTGCGATCGAGGCCGGTCCGGTCTGGGCGACGCAGTTCCACCCCGAGAAGTCGGGGGCGATCGGCCTCGCCATCCTCAGCCGTTTCGTCGGTGAGGTCGGATGATGGAACTCTTCCCGGCGATCGACCTCCGTGACGGCCGGGTCGTCCGGCTGGCCCGGGGCGATTACGCGGCGGAAACCGTCTACGGCGACGACCCGGTTGCCGTCGCGCGCGGGTTCGCGGCGGCCGGTGCGCGCTGGATCCATGTCGTCGACCTCGATGCGGCGCGGGACGGCGGAGCGCGCAACCTGGATGCCATCGCCCGGATCTGCGCAACGGTCGACGTCCGCGTCCAGACCGGGGGTGGGGTCCGTACGGAGGCCGATGCCCGGGCCCGCTTCGCGGTGGGCGCCGCCCGGGTGGTCATCGGCTCGGCCGCGGTCGAGGATCCCGAACTCGTCGATCGGCTCGCCGCCGAAGCTCCCGGCCGGGTGGCCGTCGGGCTCGACGCACGCGACCGCGAGGTCGCCATCCACGGCTGGACCGTCGATGCGGGACGCGACCTCGTCGATCTCGCCCGGCGCTTCGACCGCCCGGGAGTCGGGGCGCTCGTCGTCACCGAGATCGGGCGCGACGGCATGCTCTCCGGTCCGGCGCTCGATCAGCTCGAGCTCGTCTCGGGTGCGGTCGGGGTGCCGGTGATCGCGAGCGGGGGTGTCGCCTCGACCGAGGACCTCCGGGCGCTCGCCGCGCTGCCGCTGGCCGGAGCCATCGTCGGGCGGGCGATCTACGAGGGGCGACTGACGGTCGAGGAGGGGATCGCCGCGTGCTCGCCGTCCGGGTGATCCCGTGCCTCGACGTCGACGGTGGTCGGGTCGTGAAGGGCGTCAACTTCGTCGACATCCGGGATGCCGGTGATCCGGTCGAGCTCGCGGCGCGCTACGACGCCGAAGGCGCCGACGAGCTGGTCTTCCTCGACATCACCGCGTCCGCCGACGGTCGGGACACGATGGTGCATGTCGTCGAGCGGGTCGCCGAGCAGGTGTTCATCCCGTTCACGGTCGGGGGTGGCGTGCGCCGGGTCGAAGATGTCCGTCGGTTGCTCTACGCCGGGGCCGAGAAGGTGTCGTTCAACACCGCGGCGGTGGAAGCCCCCGACGTGGTCCGGGCCAGCGCCGACGAGTTCGGCGCGCAGTGCGTCGTCGTGGCGATCGACGCCCGCCGCCGGAACGACGGCGGATGGGAGGTCGTCACCCACGGCGGACGGCGAGCGACCGATCGCGATGCGTTGGCCTGGGCCGAGGAGGTGTGCGCGCTCGGTGCCGGTGAGTTGCTGGTCACCTCGATGGATCGCGACGGCACCCGCGCCGGCTACGACATCGAGCTCCTGCAGGCCATGAACGACCGGGTCGGCGTGCCGATCGTCGCGAGCGGTGGCGTCGGCACGCTCGAGCATCTGGCCGCGGGTGTGATCGACGGCGGAGCGTCAGCCGTGCTCGCCGCGTCGATCTTCCACTTCGGGGAGCACACGATCGTCGAGGCCAAGCAATACCTCGCCGAGCGGGGCGTCGTCGTCCGGCCGCCCGCCGCGAACGACTGAGCGATCAGGGAGTGACGCCGAGGGCGTCGAGCACGAACGCCAGGATGAGCGATTCCTCCCGCCAGGCGTCGTAACGCCCCGAAGGTCCGCCGTGCCCGGCGCCGAGTTCGGTGCGCAGCAGGATCGGCCGACCCGACGTGGTGTGGGCCCGGAGGCGAGCGACCCACTTCGTGGGTTCCCAGTACTGCACCCGCGGATCGTTCAGGCCCGAGGTCACGAGGATCGTGGGGTACGCCCGGTCGGTGACGTTGTCGTAGGGGGAGTAGCGCTTGAAGCGTGCGTAGGCCTCCGGTTCGGACGGGTCGCCCCACTCCTCCCATTCGGTGACGGTGAGAGGGAGATCCGGGTCGAGCATGGTGGTCAGCACGTCGACGAAGGGCACCTGGGCGACGATCGCGGCGAAGAGTTCGGGGCGCAGGTTCGCGACGGCGCCCATGAGGAGCCCGCCTGCGCTCCCGCCGCGGATGGCGAGGCGGCGGGGAGATGCGATCCCGGTGCCGACGAGGTGCTCCGCGCACGCAACGAAGTCGGTGAAGGTGTTCTCCTTGTGCTCGAGCCGCCCCGCCTCGTACCACGCCCGACCGAGCTCGCCGCCACCCCGGATGTGGGCGATGGCGAAGACCACCCCGCGGTCGAGGAGCGGGAGTCGGGATGCCCGGAATTCGGGATCGTCGGAGATCTCGTACGCCCCGTATCCGGTCAGGAGGACGGCCGCCGTGCCGTCGGTCGGGACGTCGCGCCGATGGACCAGCGAGATCGGTATGCGGGTGCCGTCGTCGGCGACGGCCCACTCCCGCCGGCACGTGTAGTCGCCCGGTTCGTAGCCGCCGAGGACCGGCTGGACCCGAACGGTGGTGCGGGCCGCAGTGGCGAGCACCTCGTCGAAGTCGGTCGGCGGGGTCGTGAGCGAGGTGTACCCGATGCGCACGGTGCCGGTCTCGAACTCGGGGTTGGGGCCGACCCAGGCGGTGTAGACGGGTTCGGGGAAGGCGAGGTCGCGGGTCGCGCCGTCTTCGGTCGCCATGACCGTGATCCGGTCGAGGCCGTCGACCCGACCGCAGAGCACGATGTGCTCGGCGAAGGCGTGCACCTCGTCGAGGCGGTGGCCGGGCCGGTGGGGGACGAGCGGGGTCCAGTACTGCCGGGCGGGGTCGACGCACGGCGCCGCGACGAGCTCGAAGTCGGGGGCCCGACCGCCCTGGTTGGTGAGGATCAGGAACCGATCGCCGCGTTCCTCGCTCCAGTGGTGCTCGGCGGTGTACTCGTGGCCGGGCTCGCGCGGGGCCACGACCCGGGGCTCGGCCGACGGAGACTCGGTGGGGATGAACCAGACCTCCGACGTCGTCTTCGAGGAGCTCTCGATGAGTACGAAGCGGCCGCTCCGGGTGCGGTGCAGTGAGAGGAAGAACCGCTCGTCGTCCTCGCGCCGCACGACCGGGTCGGTGTCCGCCGATGTGCCGAGCACGTGTCGGCGCACCTCGGCGGGTCGCATGGCCTCGTCGGGCCGGAGGTAGAAGCACGTGCGGCCGTCATCGGCCCACGCAACCCCGTCGGTGACGTCGGCGACCACATCGGGGAGGTCGGCACCCGTGGTGAGGTCGCGGAACCGGAGCGTGTACCGCTCGCTCCCGTCGAGATCGACCGTGTACGCGGCGACGGTGTGGTCAGGTGAGAGGGCGATGGTTCCGAGATCGAAATAGGTGTGTCCGTGGGCCTCGGCGTTCTCGTCGATCACGACGACCGGTTCCCCGTCCGGTTCGGCGGCCGGGCGCCGTACGTGAACGGCGTACTGCTCACCTTCGATCGTGCGGCTGGAGTAGATCCAGCCGCGGTGGGTCACGGGCGCCGATTCATCGGTCTCGAGCACGCGACCCCGGATCTCCTCGTAGATCGCGGTGGCCACGGGAGCGAGGGGAGCGAGCATCGCCTCGGCGTAAGCGTTCTCGGCCTCGAGGTGGGCGCGGACGGCCGGGTCTTCGCGTTCACGCAGCCAATACCAGTCGTCGACGCGGACGTCGCCGTGGGCGACGAGCCGGTGCGGTCGCCGTGGCGCCTGCGGGGGGACCGGGCCACTCATGGTCGGCGCAGGCTAGACGGGAGGGGGCCGCGGAACCGCCCGCTACGATCGGCGTCCGATGCCGGCGCCGACGCCCATCCCGTTCACCGAGGCCGAGATCGACGCCGTGTCCTTCGGTGCCGACGGACTCGTTCCCGCCATCGTGCAGGACGAGTCCGACCGCAGCGTGCTGATGATGGCGTGGATGAACCGCGAGGCCCTCGAGCGAACCCTCCGCACCGGCCGCACGTGGTTCTGGAGCCGGAGCCGGGGCGAGTACTGGTGCAAGGGCGAGACCTCCGGGGATCGCCAGTTCGTGCGGGCCGCCCTCTACGACTGCGACATGGACGTGCTGTTGCTCCTCGTCGAGCAGGAAGGGCGGGGGGCCTGCCACACGGGGGAGCGGTCCTGCTTCTTCCGGGCTTTCGGCAGCGGTGTCGCCCCGGGGCGGGTGTGATCTCCCCGGGCCGTGAGGCGTTCCGGGCCCTGGCCCGTGAGCACACGGTCGTTCCGGTCTGGCGCTCGGTCCTCGCCGACCTCGAGACGCCGCTCTCCGCCTTCGTGAAGCTGGTCGGCGACGGCGAAGGCTTCCTCCTGGAATCAGTCGAGCACGCCGAGCGCTGGGGCCGGTTCTCGTTCATCGGTCGGAGCCCGGCCCGGACCTTCGTGGTCCGGGGCAACCGCGTCGAGTGGACCGATGGCGCCCCGCCGCCGGCCGGGGTTCCGGTCGACGCCGGTGCGCTCGCCGCGCTCGACGCCCTGTGCCGCATCTACCGGGCGCCCCGGCTGCCCGAGCTGCCGCCCTTCCACGGCGGGATCGTCGGCTGGCTCGGCTACGACATCGTGCGTGAGATCGAGCGGCTGCCGGCGGTGCCGACCGACGACCTCGGATTCCCCGACGCGGTGTGCTCGCTCGCCGGGCAGGTCGCCGCTTTCGACCACTTCGCGCAACGGTGCTACCTGATCGAGAACACGTATCCGACCCCGGGTGCCGACGATGCTGCGCTCGACGCGTGCTACGACGAGGCGGTCGCCCGACTCGACGAGGCGGCGGCCACCCTGGCCGGTCCGCTCCCGGCATTGCCGTCGCTGCCCCCACCCGACGATCTCGATGACATCCCGGCGGTGCACCGGAACTTCGCCGAGGCCGACTGGCACCGTGCGGTCCAGGTGGCGAAGGAGCACATCCTCGCCGGTGACATCTTCCAGGTCGTGCTCTCGCAGCGCTTCGATCTCGAGGAGCCGGTCGATCCGTTGGCGATGTACCGGGTGCTCCGCCTGGTCAACCCCTCGCCGTACATGTATCTCCTCCGACACCCGGAAGCCACCCTGGTCGGCTCGTCGCCGGAAGCCCACGTGCAGGTCCGCGACGGCCGGGTCGTGAGTCGACCCATCGCCGGCACGCGGCGCCGCGGCCGCGACGCCGAGCACGACCGGCGCATGGAGGCCGAGCTCGTCGAGCACCCGAAGGAACGGGCCGAGCACGTGATGCTCGTCGACCTCGCCCGGAACGATCTCGGTCGGGTCGTGCGCTTCGGCACCGAGCGGGTCGAGGAGCTGATGAAGCTCGAGCGGTTCTCGCACGTGATGCACCTCACGAGCCAGGTCGCAGGTGAGCTCGCCGAGGGCCGCTCGGCGGTCGACGTGCTCCGGGCGACCTTCCCGGCGGGCACGGTGAGCGGTGCGCCGAAGGTCCGGGCGATGGAGATCATCGATGCGCTCGAGCCGACCAAGCGGGGTCCCTACGCGGGCGTGGTCGGATACCTCGACTTCTCCGGCAACCTCGACACCGCCATCGCGATCCGCACGATGTTCTGGCGCGGAGACCGAGCCGTGGTGCAGGCGGGGGCCGGCGTCGTGGCCGATTCCGTGCCGGCCGACGAGGATCTCGAATGTCGCAACAAGGCCCGAGCGTTGCTGACCGCCGCGGCCGCGGCCCAGCGGGCCGGACGATGACTGACCCGGCCCCGGAGGTGCTCACGGCCCGGGTCACCCGAGACCTCGTGGTCGTCGAAGGTGCCGATGCCGGGTCGTTCCTCCAGAGCCTGCTCTCCCAGGATCTCGCCTCGCTCTCCGTGGGCGAGGCCCGAGCCGCGCTGCTCCTCCAGCCGCGGGGCAAGTTGCTGGTGGATCTCGTGGCTCTCCGGCGGGGCGACGACGAGTGGTGGTGCAGCTGCGAGTCCGGCTTCGGGGAGATGCTGGCCGAGGGTCTCCGGCGGTTCCGGATCCGGGTGAAGGCCGAGATCGGGACGCGTGCCGTGGCGGGCCTGGCCATCCGGGGTCTCGGGGTCGCCGAGGTCCGCCGACGCGGGATCGACGACGGTCTGGCGGCGTTCCCCGTGTCCTGGGGCGGTCAGGCGGCCGTCGATCTGCTCGGCGAGGCCGAAGCGGTGGAGCGGGCGATCGTCGGGCTCGGATCGATGCCGGTCGATGCCGACGCCTACGAGCGGGTTCGGATCGAGGCCGGGGTGCCGCGGCTCGGCGCCGACATCGACGAGGACACGATCCCGCAGGAAGCCGGCCTCGATCGCGACGCCGTCTCGTTCACGAAGGGGTGCTTCGTCGGCCAGGAGCTCGTGTGCCGCATCGATTCGCGTGGGCACGTGAACCGGCTCCTCCGGCGGCTCCGGGGCGGTCGGCCCGAGACGGGGGCCACGGTCACCTTCGAGGGTCGAGACGTCGGCCGGGTCACGAGCGCGATCGGGGACATCGGCCTGGCGATGCTCCGGCGCGAGATCGAGCCGGGTTCGCTGGTCGACGTCGGCGGAACCGGGAGCCGGGTCGAAGCCTGCTGACCCGACCCCCTTGGGTCGCGGTCAGTCCATCCGGTTGGCGCGGGCGATCGCGCCCAGCCACGCGGCCGAAGGCTTCGGGCGGCGGGCGAAGGAGGTCCGGTCGACCTCGGCGAGCCCGAACCGGGGTCCGTAGCCGAGCGCCCACTCGAAGTTGTCGAGGAGCGACCAGTAGAAGTAGCCGCGCACGTCGATGCCGTCGGCGAGGCAGCGGCCGACGCCTTCCAGCGCACCGGTGACGTAGTCGATTCGGCGGTGGTCGTCGTCGTGGCCGAGGCCGTTCTCGGTCACGTAGATCGGCGTTCCCGCCACCTCGGCGGCGTGGCGGATCGAGACCTCGAGCGCCTGCGGCCAGAACTCGTAGCCCATCGAGGTGACGACCTCGACCCCGGGCTCCGGTCCGGTGGTCATGCCGTTCTCGTCGAGCCGGTTCCGCGAGTAGGCCTGCACACCCACGAAGTCGTCGCCGCGGGCGCACTCCAGGAACTGACCCTCGTGCATGTGGCGGGTGCTCACGAGTGCGTCCTGGGCCGACTCCGGCGCCCACCAGTCGCCCATGGAGACGCAGAGGCCGAGCGGGAAGTCGCCGGGCCCGGCCTTGATGACGTCGTATGCCTTGCGGTGCGCCGCCTTCATGTGTTCGTTGCACGCGCCCATGCCCTCGAGGTCGCCCTTGCGGCCGGGCGGGAAGATGCCGACGAGGTAGCCCATCAGGCTCACGATGTTCGGCTCGTTGATCGTGCAGCCGATCGAGATGAGGTCGCCGAGATGGGCGACCGTCCGCTCGCAGTAGCGGGTGAAGCGGTCGACGACCACCGGATTGGCCCAGCCGCCTTGGGCTGCCATCCACCGCGGGTTCGAGAAGTGGTGGAAAGTCACGACGGGCTGTACGCCCTGGGCGTGGCACTCGGCGATCATCCGTCGGTAGTGGTCGAGCGCGGCGACGGAGAACTCGCCCTCCTCGGGCTCGATGCGCGACCACTCGATCGAGAAGCGGTAGGCGGCGAAGCCGAGCTCCCGCACCAGGGCGACGTCCTGGTCGTAACGGTGGAAGGAGTCGCAGCAGTCCCCCGAGACTTCGACGCACGGCGTGTCGGGTCGGTGCTCGAACTCCCACCAGTCGTTGTTGGAGTTTCCGCCCTCGATCTGGTGGGAGGCCGCGGCGACGCCCCAGAGGAATCCGTCGGGAAAGGTCACAGTCATGGGGCGGGAGCGTACAATGACGCCCGCGTGACCGTGCTCGACGAGATCCTCGTGACCAAGCTCGACGAGGTGACGGTCCTCCGGGAGCCCCGCACCCGGGACCTGCTCCGCGGCCAGGCGCTCGCCGCGCCGCCGACTCGGCCCTTCGCCGAGGCGCTCCGTCGGGCCGACGGAAGCCTGGCCGTGATCGGCGAGCTGAAGCGGCGCTCGCCGTCCAAGGGTGACCTCGCTCCCGACCTCGACCCCGTTGCGGTCGCGACCGCCTACGAAGCGGGCGGGGCCGGGGCACTCTCGGTTCTCACCGACGCCCTGTGGTTCGGTGGGGCAGTGGCCGACCTCCACGCGGCTCGTGAGGCGACGGCGCTGCCGGTGCTGCGCAAGGATTTCGTCATCGACGAAGTGCAGATCTACGAGACCCGGGCCATCGGCGCCGACGCTGTGCTCCTGATCTGCGCGGCGATCCCCGAGGATGCCCGGCTCGCCGACCTGCACGGTCTGGCGGTCGACCTCGGGCTGGCGGTGCTGGTCGAGACGCACGATGCCGCGGAGATCGAACGGGCCCGGAGTCTCGGCACCGGGATCGTGGGCGTGAACAACCGGGATCTCGCCACCTTCACCGAAGATCTCGGGTTGGGCGCGGCGTTGGCCCGACGCATCCCGGCGGACGCCATCGCCGTGGCCGAGAGTGCGGTGCGCTCCGGGTCCGACGCCGCGGCCATGGCCGAGGCCGGCTTCGATGCGGTGCTCGTGGGCGAGGCGCTCGTGCGGGCATCCGATCCGGTCGGCCTGATCGGTGAGATGCGGGCCGCTCGGGTCGAACGGCGGGGGTGACCGGGATGTTCGTGAAAATCTGCGGGATCACGAACGACGACGACGCGCTGCTCGCCACTGCGCTCGGCGCCGACGCAGTGGGATTCGTCTTCGCCCCCAGTCCCCGGCAGGTCGACGCCGAGACCGTCCGGGATGCGCTGCGACGCATGCCCCGCGAGATTCACACGATCGGCGTCTTCCGGGACGAGCGGCCGGAGCGGGTCGTCGAGATCGCCGGTCGGCTCGGCCTCCACGGGGTGCAGCTCCACGGCCACGAGCCCGACAACGAGGTCGCCTGGATCCGCGATCGCGTCCGTTTCGTGATCCGGGCGTTCGGTGCCGGTGATCCGCGACTCGAGCGGGTGAATCGCGACCTCGCCGACGTGATCCTGGTCGATGCCCCGACTCCCGGTTCGGGTCGGGTCTTCGACTGGAGCCTGGCCGAGGGGATCCCGTCTTCCGTCCGGGTACTCCTCGCCGGCGGACTCACTCCGGGCAACGTCGGTGACGCCATCCGCACGGTGCGCCCGTGGGGTGTCGACGTATCGAGCGGGGTCGAGGAACGGCCCGGGCGCAAAGACCCGCGAAAGCTCCGCAAGTTCATCGAAGCGGCTCGCCGGGCGGGGGAAGAGGTCGAGGCGAGTGATGCCTTCGTGACGTCCGCCGATCCCGATGCCGACACCGTCGGCGGGGTCTCCCGTCCGTGGGACTGGGAGATCGACGAGTAGTCGCTGCGGGCCGGGTGCCGGACCGTCGGAGCCCGATCCGTATCATTCCCCCATGACCACCGTTGAACGAGGGCAATCGGCGGGCCCGGCCCGGCCCGGCCCCGAGCCGACGGGCCTGGGTCGCTTCGGCGACTTCGGCGGGCAGTTCGCACCCGAATCACTCGTCCCCGCTCTCCAGGAACTCGAGGCCGAGTTCCGGGCGGCCTGGACCGACGACGCTTTCCGGGCCGAGTACGCCGGACTGCTGCGCGACTACGCCGGGCGGCCGACGCCGGTCACCGAATGTCGCCGGCTCTCCGAGCGCCTGGGCATCCGGGTGCTGCTCAAGCGCGAGGACCTCACCCACACCGGCTCGCACAAGATCAACAACGTGCTCGGCCAGGCCCTCCTCACCCGACGGATGGGGAAGGGGCGGATCATCGCCGAGACCGGGGCCGGTCAGCACGGCGTGGCCTCGGCCACGGCGGCGGCGCTGTTCGGCCTCGACTGCACCGTCTACATGGGGGCGGTCGACGCGCAGCGTCAACGCTTGAACGTGTGGCGGATGAAGCTCCTCGGCGCCGAGGTCGTCGAGGTCGAGTCGGGGAGCTCCACCCTCAAGGACGCCGTCAACGAGGCCATGCGCGCCTGGGTGGCCGAGGTCGAAACGACGCACTACTGCCTCGGCTCGGCGATGGGCCCGCATCCGTTCCCGTGGATCGTGCGCGAGTTCCAGCGGATCGTCGGTGAGGAAGCGCGCCACCAATGCCGTGAGGTCCTCGGTGGCGCCGACCCCGACGCGGTCGTGGCTTGTGTCGGTGGCGGATCGAACGCGATCGGCATCTTCCATCCGTTCGTCGATTCGTCGGCCCGGCTCATCGGGGTCGAGGCCGGCGGGCTCGGTCTCGAGTCGGGTCACCACGGCGCGGCGGTTGCCCGCGGCGTGCCCGGCGTGGTGCACGGCATGCGGTCGCTCTTCCTCCAGGACGAGCACGGCCAAGTGCTCGAGGCGACGTCGATCAGCGCCGGGCTCGACTATCCGGGTGTGGGGCCCGAGCACGCCATGCTCGCCGCCTCGGGTCGGGCCGAGTACTTCTCGGCGACCGATGAGATCGCCCTGGAGGGTTTCCGTCTGCTCTCGGCGGTCGAGGGAATCGTGCCCGCGCTGGAACCGGCCCACGCCATCGGCTGGTTGGCTCGTGAAGCGGGGCGCAACATCCCGACCGGTTCGACGGTCCTCGTGAACCTCTCGGGGCGGGGCGACAAGGACGCGGCCCAGGTGGCCGAGCGGCTCGGCGAGCTCTGAGCGGCGATCGCACCCGTGAACCTCGAATCCCATCTGCGAGCCCGCCGCGACGCCGGGGCCAAGGCGCTCGTCGCCTACGTCACCGGGGGCCTCTCGGCGGATTGGCCCGATGTCGTCCGGGCAGTCGTGGCCGCCGGTGCGGACGCGGTGGAGATCGGGATTCCCTTCTCCGATCCGATCATGGACGGCCCCACGATCCAGGCCGCGAGCCAGCGGTCGCTCGCTCGGGGCACGACTCCGGTCTCGGTGATCGAGGAGACGTCACGGCTCGACGTCGACGTCCCGCTGCTCGTCATGACCTACTGCAACATCATCGAGCGTCTGGGTTCCCACCGGGCGGCCGAGCTGCTCCGTGACGCCGGGGTCGACGGCAGCATCATCGCCGACCTCCCCCTCGACGAGGCCGGGCCGTGGGGCGAGGTCGCCGCTGCGGCCGGCATCGAGAACGTGCTGCTGGCCGCGCCGAGCACCCCCGACGATCGTCTCGCTGAGATCTGCGAGCGATCGCGGGGCTTCGTCTACGGCGTGGCGCTGATGGGCGTCACCGGCGAACGGGCGGCGCTCGCCGAGGACGCCGGGGCGATTGCCCGCCGGTGTCGGGCGTGCACCGACCGTCCGGTGCTGCTCGGAGTCGGGATCTCGAATCCGGAGCAGGCCGTCGCGGCTGCCGCCGATGCCGACGGTGTCGTTGTCGGCAGCGCGCTCCTGCGGCGCCTCCTCGACGGTGGTGGCCCCGACGAGGCCGCGGCGTTCATCGGTTCGCTGCGGGCTGCGCTCGACGAGGAGTAGCCCCGAGGGGCGAGCCGTCGGGTCAGCCCGCCCGGAGGGCGGCGATGAGGTCGGGGAGCGAAGCCCGGAAGTCGGGGAGGAGCTGCCCGGGGGCGAAGCGTTCGCTGTCGAGCACCGAGTTCGCCGGCCGTCGCGCCGGGCGGGGCGGGTCGAGCTCGGCGGTGGTGATGGGGGTCACGATCCCGGGATCGCCGCCGCCCACCCGCACCACCTCACGGGCGAACTCGAACCACGAGACCGCACCCTGATTGGTGGTGTGCCAGATGCCGGTGGCCCGGTCCTCGGCGAGCCGGATGAGGGCACCGGCGAGATCGCGGGCGATCGTCGGATGGCCCCGCTGGTCGTCGACGAATCGCATCACCGTGCCTTCGTCGGCGAGTCGGAGCACGGTGCGGGCGACGTTCCGGCCGACCCGCCCGCACACCCACGAGGTCCGGGCCACCGCGTGGCGGCCGAGATCGAGGGTCTGCTCGCCGGCGAGCTTGGTGCGGCCGTAGACGCCGAGCGGATTCGTCGGATCGGACTCGACGTAGGGCGCCACCTTCTCGCCGTCGAAGACGTAGTCGGTCGACACCGCCACGACCCGGACGGCCTCACCGACTGCCTCGGCGGCTTCGCTCACGAAGCGCACTCCGTCGGTGTTGACTCGCCGGGCCCGCTCGGGATCGCTCTCGCACCCGTCGACGTCGGTGTAGGCCGCACAGTGGATGACGGCATCGGGTCGGGCCGATCCGATCGCTTCCCGCATGAGATCCCGGTCGCCGACATCGGTCGATCCGAGCGCCACGACATCGTGACCAGCGGCGGTCGCCAGCTCGACAACCTCGGTGCCGACCTGGCCGTTCGACCCGGTCACGCAGATGCGCATGTGGGCTCCCGACGGCTCAGGACCAGGCCTGGTCTTCCTTGACCGGGGCTCGGTCGAGGAGCGGCTCCCACCAGTCGCGGTGGTCGGCGTACCAGCGGACGGTCTCGGTGAGTCCGGTCTCGAAGTCCACAGTCGGCTGCCAACCCAGCTCGCGTTGGATCTTCGTCCAGTCGAGGGCGTAGCGCCGGTCGTGACCGGGCCGGTCGGGAACGATCGTCTTGAGCGACTGGGGCTTGCCGAGGGCGGCGAGCACTCCGTCGGCGATCTCTTCGATGCTGCGCTCGACCCCGGTGCCGACGTGGTAGGTCTCGCCGACGAGGCCGCGTTCGATCACGGCCGTGATGGCGCGGCAGTGGTCGAGGACGTGGATCCACTCCCGGCGGTTCTGGGTCGAGGTGTACATCGGGATCTGCGTATCGGTGATGGCCCGAACCGCGAACAGCGGGATCACCTTCTCGGGGAACTGGTAGATCCCGTAGTTGTTCGCGCAGTTGGTGATCGAGATGGGCAGGCCGAACGTCTCGTGGTATGCGCGCACCGCATGGTCGCCGCCTGCCTTCGAGGCGTTGTACGGCGTGCGGGGTCGGTAGGGCGATTCCTCGGTGAACTGCTCGTCGGTGTCGAGATCGAGGTCGCCGTAGACCTCGCAGGTGGAGATGTGGTGGAAGCGATCGACGCCGACCCGTCGGGCCGCTTCGCAGAGGGTCTGGGTGCCGACGACGTTCGTGCGGAAGAAGGCGCCCGGATTCGCGATCGCGTACGAGTTGTGGGACTCGGCCGCGAAGTTCACGATCACGTCGACCGAATGGTCGCGGAGCGTCGATTCCATCGCCGCCAGATCGCCGATGTCGGCGTGGACGAAGGTGTGGGCGACGCCGTCGAGGTTGGCCGGATTCCCGGCGTAGGTGAGCGCGTCGACGACGAGCACGGTGTCGCCGGGGTGCTCGTCGACCCAGGTGCGGACGAAGTTCGCCCCGATGAAGCCGGCGCCGCCGGTGACGAGGATGTTCATGTCCGCAACGGCCAGACGGGCCGGACGGGCTCGGGGATGGCCACTCGGTTCGGGTTGGCCTGGTCGCGGCCGGAGAGCACGGGGTCGGTGACGCCCCAATCTCCGGCGATCTTGGGATCATCCCAGGCCACGCCGAGCTCGTCCGCTGCGTTGTAGTAGCCGTCGACGAGGTACGTGATCGTCATGTCGGTGAGTGACGCGAATCCGTGGGCGACGCCGGGTGGGATGAAGACGCAGGGGTGCTCCGTGGTTCCGTCGGCCGCGACGCCGAGGTCGAAGCACTCGGTCGCGCCCTCGGTGGCGCTCCCGACCCGGAGGTCGTGGAGCACGACCCGGGCACGCCCGTTCGGCACGTACCAGTAGTCGGCCTGGTGCAGGTGGTAGTGCAGGCCGACGACCGAGCCGGCGGCCCGGTCGGCTCGGTTCGCCTGGATCATCTCCCGTGCGCCGGGGATCCACTCGCGGCGGAAGGTCTCGACGAAGACGCCGCGGGCGTCGCCGTGGACCTGGGGCCGTACGTGGAACACGCCGGCGATGGTTTGACTCGCGGTGACGGTCGCCATCGGTCTCCCGGTTACTCGATCTCCGCCCGAGAATGGTCGCCCAGCATGAGGCGGGTCCCCCGGGGGCGTCCACCGCTGCGGCGCACGTCGACCTCGCGGCCGATGAGCGAGTCGTGGATGCGGTGCACATCGATGATCGTGCTGCGCTCGAGCACGACCGAGTGCTCGATCTCGGCGTCGCGCAGCTCGCAGTCGTCGCCGATCGACGTGTACGGCCCCACGTAGGTGTCGCTGAGAACGGTGCCGCGACCGATGATGGCCGGCCCGCGAACGACCGAACGCTCGAGCCGGGCGCCCGCTTCGATGATGACCCGCCCGTCGACCCGGGACTCCTCGTCGAGCGAGCCGTCGATCCGGCCTTCGATCGTGTCGAGCACCCGACGGTTGCAGTCGAGCAGCGGATCCTTCTTGCCGGTGTCGATCCACCAGCCTTCGAGGATCTCGTGCTCGATCGCGTGGTCCTGGTCGAGGAGCCACTGGATGGCGTCGGTGATCTCGAGCTCCCCGCGTGCCGACGGCGCGATCGTGGCCACCGCCTCGTGGATGCGGGGGTCGAAGAGGTAGACGCCGGTGAGGGCCAGATCGGAGGGTGGATCGGCCGGCTTCTCGACCAAGCGAACGATCCGGCCCGCCGCATCGAGTTCGGCGACCCCGAACTGGCGCGGGTCCTCGACCCGGGCGAGGAGGATCTGACCCGCAGGGGCGGGGCGAGCATCGGCAGCGGCGGCCCGGCGCTTGGTTTCGAAGCGGTCGACCACGACGGCGAGATCCTGCTGGAGCATGTTGTCGCCGAGATACATGACGAAGTCGTCGTCGGCCAGGAACTCGCCGGCGACGAGCACGCAGTGGGCCAGACCGAGCGGCTCGGCCTGGGGGATGTAGGTGACCTCCACCCCGAAGCGGCTCCCGTCGCCGAGCGCAGCCCGGATCTCGGCGGCCGCGCCGTCGACCCCGACGATCACGCCGATCTCCTTGATCCGGGCGGCGGCCATCTG
The DNA here is from genome assembly GCA_046086225.1 of Actinomycetota bacterium. Lineage (GTDB taxonomy): Bacteria > Actinomycetota > Acidimicrobiia > IMCC26256 > PALSA-610 > JBJSXF01. The sequence goes on from JBJSXF010000084.1 coordinate 25,565, forward strand.
CTCGATGACGTAGAAGAGGATCGGTTTGTTGGCGATCGGGACGAGCTGCTTGGCGCTCGTGTGGGTGATCGGCCGGAGCCGGGTGCCGGCACCACCGGCGAGGATCAGGCCCTTCATCGGATCGACATCCTAGACGTAGCCTTCGGGGCGTGAGCGGCGAGAGCACCCCCTATCCCGGCCCGGCCGACGACTGCGACCTCTGCGAGGCGGCCCGCATCACGGAATGGTTCCACGAGGACCACATCTGCTGGATCGCCGAGTGCGAGATCTGCGCAGTGCCGATGGTCGTCTGGCGGGGCCACGGCACCGAGCCCCCGGTCGAGCAGCTCGCCCATATGCACGAACGACTCGCCTGGGTCGTGAGCGAGCACTTCGAGTACGCGCATTACGTCGACGACAACATGCGCAACATCCCCGACCACTACCACGCCCACGCCCGTCCGCACGGTGGATTCTTCGGGCACGGGCTGCGGCGCCGGACGCAGTGACACGCGGCGGCTGACGGACTTGCCTCAGGGGCGTGACTCGACGTCGAGGATCCGGCGGTAGTCGGAGTAGTCGACGAAGTAGTCGGCGATCCGGAACGACTCCGGATCGAGGTCGACGTCGCCGCGTTCGACGATGCAGACATCGGCATCGGCGCGAACCGACGCGATCGCCCCGGTCCGGGTTGCCTGGGCGAGGAGGATCTCGACCGCGAGGCGCTCGAGCGGTGGCTGATTCGCGTTCTCGAGATAGACCGCGACGATCGATCCGCGCGGGGCGACTGCGGAGCGGTCGTCGTCGGGACCGAGGGCGTCCTCGACCTTGGCGCACATTCGGCGTGTGGCGAGCTGCCAGCTCCAGTCCTCGATGACGTAGAGGCCGCCCGGGCGGAGCCGCGGGAAGAGCGTCTCGAACGATGCTCGGGTGGCCGCGAGCCGGTGCGAGGCGTCATCGATGATCAGGTCGATGCCCCGGTGGCCGAAGTGGGTGCGGGCGATGTCGGCGAGTCGACTCCGGTCGCTTTGGTCGACCCCGTAGTGGAGGTGTACCCGGCCCTTGCGGTCGTGCCGGCGGAGGAAGGCGTCGAGGAGATCGACCCGGCTTCCGTTCAACTCCACGGCCACGAGTTGCTCCGGGTCGATGGCGAGGCTGGTGAGGGCGACGCTCCCGCCCTGGGCGATGCCCAGCTCCATCATCAGGTCGGGCTTCGCGGCGTCCATCAGCTCGACCATCTTGGTGACGAGATACGGCGGCTTCCTCACCGTGAGGGCCTGCTCGTTCGACTGGTGGTAGCCGCAGGTGAACGGCTCGCCCGCCACGGAGAACGCTGTCTCGCTCGTCCACTCCAGGGTCGTGTTCATCGCTAATTCAGGGGCTCGGTGGGGTGGCGAGCGTCTGGCGGTAGTCGTCGTAATCGGCGTAGCAGTCGGCGACGCGGAAGCCGTCGGGGTCGAGTTCGGCCGGCCCCCGAACGATCGTGATCCAGTGCCGGTCGACCTGGACCGATGCGAGGCCGGAAGCGGAACAAGATTGGGCGAGCACCAGCTCGACGGCGAAGCGTTCGAGCGGCACACGGTGCATCTCGGCGAAGAAGTGGGCGACGTACGGGTTCTTCGGGGGAGGGCCGGGTGCCGGGCGGGGGTCGTGGGGGTCGACGGCGCCCGACGCGACGGCGTCACGGAAGAACTCCCGGAACGTCCGGAGCCCGCGGAGCTGCCAGTTCCAGTCCTCGATGATGTACGTGCCGCCCGGCCGCAGTCTCGGGAACAGAGTCTCGAAAGAGGCCCGGGTCTCGTCGAGCCAGTGGGACGCGTCGTCGAGGACGAGGTCGTAAGGGGCGCCGTCCGCTTCCCGGTCGGCGATCTCGGCGATGCGCGCCCGGTCGGCCTGGTCGGTGCCGTAATGGAGCCGTACCGAGCGGCCGAGCCCGCGACGTTCGATGAGCTCGTCGAGCGCTGCGATGCGGGTCTCGGAGATCTCGACGGCCACGAGCAGCTCGGGGTCGGCGGAGAGTGCGTTGACGGCGACGCTGCCCCCTTGGGAGATCCCGAGCTCGAAGACCCGCCGGGGGGCGAGGTCGGCGAGGAGCGCGACGTTCTTCTCCACGAGGGGGCGGGGCTTGCACACGACGAGGCGACCTTCGGTGGATTCCTCGAATCCGCAGGCGAACTGCTCGCCCGCGAGGCGGAAACGAGTGTCGCCGACCCATTCGGGCGCACGGATCGCAGGCACGGCCGGAGGCTACTTCCCGTTCGCGGCCGAACCGTTCAGGGAAACCCGGCGCCGGGTGTCTCCACCACGATCGCCTCGATGCGGCCCGATCGCCTTGCGGTCGTCACTGTGGCTTCGTGGGAGGGTGCCGTACAGAGGAAGAGGGTTCGGTGTTCCGGTCCGCCGAGCATGCACGCGTAGACCCCGGGGTGGCTGCCCCGGATCTCGTCGACGACCTCGCCGCCTTCGCGGACGCGCAGGGCGCGCCCGGTGCCGGGACACGCGACCCACACGCATCCGTCGGCGTCGAGGCACATGCCGTCGACGGTCGCACCGGTGAGG
>JBJSXF010000085.1:0-6036 GCA_046086225.1 Actinomycetota bacterium
TCGATCAGGACGAATCGTTACCGTCACCAGCGTGGGTGGAGTAGTGGGTCAGCCGTTCAACGAGGCGTACTGTGCCGCAAAGTTCGCCACCGAGGGCTTCATGGAGAGCTTGGCTCCCATTGCGGCGCAGTTCAACGTGCATGTATCGGTGGTCGAGCCTGGCGCGGTTGCCACCGAATTTCGCGCCAACCTCAACGACTCGTGGCTAGCCGCCGAGGCAGGCGTCTACCGCGAGCTATTTGCCGCGTACGTTCAACGAATGGAGTCGGCGTTCACCAACGCGCAGACTGCGGTCGACGCTGCGGCAGTGATTGTGGAGGCCTGCACGGCCGCCTCGCCACAACTGCGCTATCAGACGTCGCCTGCTGCACAGGCATTTGCCGGGGCGAAGCTGTCGGATTTGAACGGCTCAGCGATACAAGGCATCACGCGTCGCTGGGTGGTCTAGTGGAGCGGGTGACGGGAATCGAACCCGCATAGCCAGCTTGGAAGGCTGGAGCTCTAGCCATTGAGCTACACCCGCAGGGACCGTCACGTTATCGGGCGCGAATCGGGACGGAACCCGGAGCGGCGACCGGCGGCACCGGATGGGGCGGGACGGACGACCTATGGCTTCCGGCGCCGCGAGCGGGCAGGGTGTCGGGAGCGCCTCGGGCGCGACGACGGGATCGGGGGTGGCGATGCACGGAGCGAGGCGGTCGCCGGTGGCGGCGCTCGCCGCCGTCCTCGCCCTCGTCGGACTCGCCGTCGCCCGGCCCGACCGTCCGGTGGGTGCAGTCGGCATCGGCGCGCCGTCCGGCCTGACGGTGAGCGCACGGGACGGCGCGGTCGTCGTCACCTTCACCCGGCCGACTCTGCCCGCCGGCGCAGTCGTCACGAACCACGGCGCGTCATTCTCCCGTGACGGCGGGGCGACGTGGACGCCGTGGCGGGTTGCCGACCCGGCCGACCTGACGTCGCCGGTCCGGTTCGCGGGATTGACGAACGGCGTGTCGTGGCGCCTGCGCCTCCGCCTCTTGACCAACCTCGGCCCAGGCCCGTCGTCGGCGATCAGTCCGGCGTTCGTACCCCGACCGTTCACCGAGATCTTCGTGGCGACGACCGGCAGCGACGCGAACGCCGGCACCCGGTCGGCCCCGCTCCGGACCCTCTCGGCAGCCTGGGCCCGGATCCCCCGGGCGGTGCCGCTCGCCGGCCCGTACACGATCACGATGCTCGCCGGGGAGTACGCCGCTGCGACGATGCCGCACTTCTGGGAGTGGCGCCGCGGTACGGCATATGCCCCGATCACGATCCGCGCCGACGGCCCGGGCCGCCCCGTCACCCTGCGGGGCGATCTCAACGTGTTCGAAGTGCACTTCCTGACGGTTCGCGGTCTGCGCATCGTGCCCGGCGGTGACGCGCTCCACTGTGAGCGCTGCACGCACCTCACCCTCGACAACGTGCTCCTCGACGGTGCGGGCGGCGCCTGGGAGACCCTGAAGGTGAACCAGTCAACGGACATCGTGGTGCGGAACAGCACCCTGCGCTCGGCGGGGGACAACGTCATCGACTTCGTCGCCGTGCGACGGGGAGCGATCACCGGCAACGTCATCACCGACGGCGGCGACTGGTGCGTCTACGTGAAGGGCGGCTCCTCGGCGATCACCCTCGCCGGCAACACCATCGCCCGCTGCGGCACCGGTGGCTTCACGGCCGGGCAGGGAACCGGACTGGAGTGGATGGTCGCACCGGACCTCACCTACGAGGCGACCGACGTCGTCTTCCGGAACAACCACATCACCGACACCGAGGGCGCGGCCTTCGGGGTGAACGGTGGTCGCGACATCCTCATCGAGGGGAACCGGGCCGAGCGGGTCGGTCGCCGGAGCCACCTGATCGAGGTGACGTTCGGGGGACGGTCCTGCGACGGAAACGTGCCGGCCTGCGCGGCCCGGCTCGCTCAGGGGGCGTGGGGCACGGCGGTCACCGGAGGTGACGTCGTCGCGCACATTCCCGATCGCGACGTCGTGATCCGTGGCAACACGATCGTCAACCCGGCGGGCTACCGATCGCAGTGGCAGCACTTCGAGGTCTCGCCACCTCGGGTCAACCCGGCCGGGGCAGTCGGTCCGTCGCCGGCCCGGACCGACACCGGACTCGTCATCACCGGGAACGTCATCGTCAATGGTGATCCGTCGATGCCGCTCGGGATCGACGGCTCGGTGGTGTGCACCTCGGCCAACCCGACGTGCACCGTTGCCCAGATCCTGCGCGACAACGACATCAACGGCCGCTGACCCGGGCGGGCCGGTCGGGGGGAGGGCCCGACGTCAGACCGGGCACTGGCGACTGGCGGCGGCCCGCTCGGTCGCCGCCGGGAATGCCTCGAGGAGGCCGGCGTCGCGCGTCGGACGGGCGACGAGCGTGCCCCCGCAGTTCGGGCAGGTGCCGCCCTGGTGAGCGGCGCAGTCGGCGCACCACGTGCACTCGAACGAACAGATGAGCGGTCCGGCGCTCGACGGGTCGAGGTCGCGGTCGCAGCACTCGCAGTTGGGCTTCATCAGCAGCATGGCTTTCCTCCGGTTCGGTTCTCAGTGGTCGTTCGCCGGAACGGCGCTTCGGCGGCGGTACGCGGCGGTGTTGACCCGGTTCCCGCACCGCAGGGCCGAGCACCAACGCCGGTTCCCGGCTCGTGACTCGTCGTAGAAGAGCAGCGAGCAGCCCGGGCCCGAGCAGAGCCGGAGCCGTTCGTCGCCTGCCGCGAGGAGCGCGACGGCATCGGTGGCGACGGCGGCGAGCGCGCCGGCGACCTCGGCTCCGGGGCGGAGCTGCGTCGTGGCGCGACCCCGGCGGTCGAGGTGGAGGACGGGCCCCGGCCGGGCCGCCCACTGGTTGATCGTTCGGCGATCGGCGACCGCAATGGTCCGACCGTCGATCGTCGCTCGCGCGGCGGCGTAGACGGCCTCGCGGAGCGCAATGGCATCGTCGCGATCGGCCGACGTGACCGACCCGCGGACCGGGGCGACGGCGGCCGAGATCCAGCGGCGCAGATCACCGGGGCGGACGAGCAACTCGGTCGGGGCGATCGTTCGGTAGCGCAACGTCCAGGTGAGGTCGACGGCCGGGTGATCGCTCAGGCCGAACGCGAGGTCGTCGACGGTCACGGTCGGCCCGGCGCCGTCGGTTCGGGGCCGGGTGAGTCGACGAGGTCGATCACGGCTTCGATCTCGAGCACGAGGTCGCCGGGGAGGGCCGCAACCCCCACCGCCAGCCGTGCGTGCCGGCCCCGGTCGCCGAAGCCGGCGACGAACACCTCGGACGCACCGTCGATCACGCCGGTCTGGCCGATGAAGTCGGGCGTCGAGTTGACCACGCCCGAGAGGTGCACGACCTGCTCGACCGCGTCGAGCGTTCCGACCTCGGCCCGGACGGTGGCGAGGAGGTTGAGCGCGGCGGATCGGGCGGCGACCCGGGCGTCCTCGGCCGAGACGGTGTCGCCCACCCGACCGGTGTAGATCGTTCCGTCGGGGCGGGTGCCGAAGTGTCCGCCGACCCAGAGCTGCCGACCCGAGCGCACCGCCGGGACGTACTCGCCGAACGGCGGCAGGGGATCGGGCAGGGTGACGCCGAGGTCGGCCAGTCGCTGCTCGGCGGAGTCGACGTCGTGGCTCACGGGCCGAGCCTACGACAGAGGTCTGGTCTCTGTCGATCAGTGGGCGGGCGGCCGGGTTGTCAGCTGCGAACCGCAGCCCGGGCGGCAGTCGTGGGCACGCCGCTACCCTCGCCGTTCGGCCGGAGCAGCCCGACGGAGGGGGAGACGCCATGGCGTGGGACTTCGAGACCGAGCCCGAGTACCAGGAGAAGCTCGACTGGGTCTCGGCGTTCGTGCGGGAGAAGGTCGAACCGCTCGACCACCTGTTCCCCCACGAGCAGTTCGTGCCGCTCGACGCCGCCAAGCGTCGCATCATCGACCCGCTGAAGGACGAGGTGCGGGCCCAGGGCATGTGGGCCACCCACCTCGGTGCCGACCTCGGCGGGCAGGGTCACGGACAGCTGCAGCTCGCGCTCCTCAACGAGATCCTGGGCCGGTCGCTCTGGGCGTCGGTCGTGTTCGGCACCCAAGCCCCCGACACCGGCAACGCCGAGATCATCGCCCACTACGGCACCGAGGAGCAGAAGGCCGAGTACCTCATGCCGCTGCTCAACGGCGAGATGTTCTCCTCCTACTCGATGACCGAGCCCCACGCGGGCGCCGACCCGACCCTCTTCACCACCCGAGCGGTGAAGGACGGTGACGAGTGGGTCATCAACGGCTGGAAGTACTTCTCGTCCAACGCGAAGACGGCGTCGTTCCTCATCGTGATGGCTGTCACGAACCCCGACGTCAGCCCCTACAAGGGCATGTCGATGTTCCTCGTTCCGAGCGACACGCCGGGCGTGAACATCGTGCGTAACGTCGGGCTCCACGGCGAGCCGATGAACGAGGGCTGGCACTCACTCATCCACTACGAGGACGTACGGGTGCCCGAGTCGGCGCTGCTCGGCGGTGAGGGACAGGCTTTCGTCATCGCCCAGACCCGGCTCGGCGGTGGGCGCATCCACCACGCGATGCGCACCATCGGGATGGCCCAGAAGGCGTTCGACATGATGTGCGAGCGGGTGCTGAGCCGGGAGACCGCGGGCAGCCTCCTCGCCGACAAGCAGTTCGTGCAGGGTTACATCGCCGACTCGTATGCCCAGCTCGTGCAGTTCCGACTGTTCGTGCTCTTCACGGCCTGGGAGATCGACAAGTACAACGACTACAAGCGGGTGCGCAAGGACATCGCCACCGCCAAGGTCGTCATGCCCACCGTGCTGCACGACATCGCCTGGCGGGCCATGCAGGTGCACGGCGCGCTCGGCACCACCAACGAGATGCCGTTCTTCGGAATGATCCACGCGGCCGGGGTGATGGGGCTCGCCGACGGGCCGACCGAGGTGCACAAGGTGACGGTCGCCCGCCAGGTGCTGCGCGACTACCGACCGGCCGAGGGCATGTGGCCGAGCGAGTGGATCCCGGGCAAGGCCGACGCGGCCCGCGCCACCTACGCTCACCTGCTCGACCTCGAAGTGGGGAACCTGTGATCGACCTCGACCGCCTCGTCGCCTGGCTCGACGCCGAAGGGCTGCCGGGCGCCGGGGAGCCGCTCGAGCACCGGTTCATCGCCGGTGGCTCGCAGAACGAGATCTACGAGATCCGTCGGGGTGAGTTCCACGCCGCGCTGCGCATCCCGCCGCCGCCCGCCCCCGCCTCTCGTGACGAGGGGATCCTGCGCGAGTGGCGGATCATCGAGGCGTTGGCCGGCACCGACGTGCCCCACACCCCGGCGATCGCAGCGTGCACCGACACGTCGGTCCTCGGACGCGCGTTCTACCTCATGGGCTTCGTCGACGGCTGGTCGCCGATGGGGCTCACCGACCGGGTGTGGCCCGAGCCGTTCGGCACCGATCTCGACGCCCGCCGGGGCCTCGCGTTCCAGCTCGTCGAGGGCATCGCGCTGCTCGGCAACGTCGACTGGCAGGCCCGGGGGCTCGATGGTCTCGGGCGGCCCGACGGGTTCCACGAGCGGCAGGTCGAGCGCTGGACGACGTTCCTCGAGCGGATCAAGGGTCGTGAGCTCCCCGGCTTTGCCGAGGCGGCGGCCTGGCTGCGCGAGCGGCGACCGCTCGACTACGTGCCCGGCCTCATGCACGGCGACTACCAGTTCGCCAACGTGATGTACCACCACGGCGCGCCGGCCCGGCTCGCGGCGATCGTCGACTGGGAGATGGGCACCATCGGCGACCCGAAGCTCGACCTGGGCTGGGTCGTGCAGGGCTGGCCCGATGACCCGATGTCGCCCGCCGCGTCGGCCGGGAGCTACGTCGACATGTACGGCATGCCGACCCGCGACGAGGTGCTCGCGCGCTACGCCGAGGTGTCGGGTCGTCAGGTCGATGACATCGACTATCACGTGGTGCTCGCCAAGTGGAAGCTCGCGATCGTGCTCGAGCAGGGCTTCCAGCGGGCCGGCG
>JBJSXF010000086.1:0-7596 GCA_046086225.1 Actinomycetota bacterium
CTTCCCCGACGGGCCGCGTCCGACGGGACTCCGCTACTGCATGAACAGCGCGTCGCTCCGCCTCGACCGCGACGGGTGACGAGTCGGTCGCAACGGCTGCGATCCGCCTCCCACCGGGATTTCCCCTTGCATTCGGGCCCCCGAGGGGCCAAGATGTCACGGTTGTAATTCCAACGACGGAATTCGCCGGGAACCCCGGCCCTCCGATCGCTGGATTCCGACGATGGTCTCCGGGGACGGATTCCCGGCGACGGGCCCAGGACACGGGCGACACGGCTCAGGGGGAGCGCATGCGCGAGGTCCTCATTCAACTCGAGATCGACGGTGCCGATCGGCGGTGGCAGGAACGTGCCAACTGCCTCGGTGTCGATCCCGATCTCTTCTTCCCCGAGCGGGGTGCATCCACCCGCGAGGCCAAGCAGGTCTGCGGCGGCTGCGAGGTCAAGGGCGACTGCCTCGAGTACGCGTTGCAGCACGGTGAGAAGTTCGGCATCTGGGGCGGCATGTCGGAGCGCGAACGGCGGCGCATCCGGCGCGAGCGGGCGCTCGTCCGTCGCGGCCTCGCCAGCGCCTAGCCGACTCCTCCGGTCGAACCGGGCCCACGGGCGAGGCGGTCCTCGATCGTCGCCTGCGGGTCGATGCCGCTCCAGGTGAGGAACTCGCGGGAGCAGGCCCGCATCACCGCCCGGGGCGCGAGCCCGACGAGCTCCACCCCCTCCACGTCCCGACCCTCGGCGCGCGCTGCGGTCTGCACGGCTCTGCTCGCCGCCTCCATGCCGGTCAGCTCGGGGGCGACCAGGTTCATGGATACCTGCGCCCGACCGACCGTCGCCAGCTCGAGGCCCAGCGCCCGCACTCCGGGGAGGCCCCCGTCGCGTTCTCGGATCCGGCGCGCGATCCGGCGGGCGACGGTGACGTCGTCGGTGTCGAGCACGCAGTTGAGGGCCACGAGCGGTGGCCGGGCGCCCACGGCGGTCGCTCCGAGCCGAGGGTGCGGTGCGGCGGGCCCGAAGTCGGGGGCCCGGGCGGTGAAGGCATCCCGCCGGGTGGCGGGGAGCGTGCGGGCCTCGGGGTCGGCGGCGTCGTAGCAGAACACCGGAACGGAGTGCCGCTCGGCCCACCAACTCGCGAACTCGCGGGCGGCGGTGACGGCCTGCTCCGGACCGGTGCCGGCGAGGGCCACGAACGGCACGACGTCCAGGGCGCCGAGCCGCGGGTGCACACCGACATGGGTCGACTGGTCGAGGTGCCCGGCGACCGCGTCGGCGAGCGCGCGGATCGCGTCGGCGGCATCGCCCCGACCGGGGCCGGCGAGGGTGAGCACGCTCCGGTGGTGGTCGGTGTCGCGGTGCAGGTCGAGGAGCGAGGGGCCGCACGCCCGGGCGAGCACACCGAGGATCCCGCCGTCGCGGCCTTCCGAGACGTTGGGCACGCACTCGAGCACGAGCCCAGGGTAGGCAGCGAACGCCTACCCTCGGTGGCGTGCAGTTCGGCCTCGCCCTGCCCCAGTACGACTTCTCGGTCGCCGGTGAGCCCGAGCTCGCGTTCGCAACGATCGTCGAGCACGCCCGGATCGCGTCCCGGTCGGGCGGCACGTCGGTCTGGCTCTCCGACCACCTGTTCCTCGATCTGGCCAAGTACGGCGGACCCGCCGAGGCGAGCGCCTGCTACGACCCGATCGTGACCCTCGCCGCCCTGGCCCGGGCGGTACCGGAGGTTCGGCTCGGCACGCTCGTGCTGCTCGAGGCCCTGCGGCCCGCGTCGGTGCTCGCCAAGTCCCTCGCCACCCTCGACCGGATCGCGGGCGGTCGCGTCGACGCCGGGATCGGCGCAGGCTGGTACGAGCCCGAGTACGCCGCCCTCGGGATGGCCATGCCCCGACCCGGTGAGCGCCTCGATCGACTCGTCGACGCGCTCGCCGTGCTCGGCGGACTCCTCGACGGCGGTCCGTGCACCTGGGCCGGGACCCACCATCGCGCCGCCGGCGCCGAGAATCGCCCCGCCGCGCAGCAGTCGCCCCGGCCGCGCGTGTTCGTCGGGGGCAAAGGCGACCGGCTCCTGCGCATCGTCGCCGAGCGGGCCGACGGCTGGAACACCTGCTGGGCCTGGACGCCTGCCGCATACCGCGAGCGCCTCGACGTGCTCGAACGCGCGTGCGCGACGGTCGACCGCGACCCGGCCACCGTGTGGCGGACCCTCGGCCTCTACGCCCTCGTCGGGGAGGACGAACGCGATCTCGTCCGGCGCTTCGAGCGCCTGGCCGCCACCTCACCGCCCGGAGTGGTGAACGGTGACCTCTCGCGTTGGCGCGAGGGCCGACTGGTGGGCACGGTCGACGAGGTCCGCGACCAGGTGCATGTCTGGCGCGACCTCGGGGTCGAGACCCTCGTGCTCGGAGTGGGCGCGGTGCCGTTCCAGGTGAGCGCGCCCGACGACGTGGAGCTCGCGCTCCACGCCTGCGTCACTGCGTGACCGCGGCTCCGGTCGTCGCCGCGCCCCGGCGGCGGCGCAGGATTCGGCGCCGCTCCCGCTCGGAGGCTCCGCCCCACACGCCGTGCTCGATCTGGTGCTCGAGCGCGTACTCGAGGCATTCGCTGCGAACGGAGCAGCCGTCGCAGATGTGCTGGGCCGAGATCACGCCCGTACCGTCGGACGGGAAGAAGTCGGTGGGCTGGGCGCCGCGGCAGCGGGCCTGCAGCATCCACGTGAAGCCCGGGCCGTTCGTCCCGGTCGTGATCCCCTCGGTCGTCGGGTCCACCGTCATCGCTTTCCTCGCATCCCTGTCCGGGCGGAGCGGACTCCGCGGGCCTCGGTCATTGTCGTCGGGTCGGACGTACGCCGGACGCGGTTTGCTCCCGGATTCAGGGAACTCCCAGGAGATTCGGGGCCGGTCCGCACCACGAACGCGTCGCGCGTGTGCCGGACGGCCCATTGCGTGTGGAGATCGCGTGGAGGAAGGCGTTCGGCGGGGCGGTGGTACCCTCTGCCCTCCCGTCGGGGTCCGGCGGAGCGAGGAGGAGCACCCGTCATGGCGATCGAGCCCGAAGCGCTGGAGGAGATTCCGCCGCAGGGGCACGTCCGGGTGGTCTACACGGGCCCGGTTGCTCCGCACTGGGAGATCCACCGGGTGTTCGGCGACTCGCACGCGATCGACGAGTTCCGGCAGCGGGCGATGGCCCGCCTCCAGCTCCTCCCGGTCTACGACCCGCAGTTCCGGCGCAACCGGGAGCGGGTCACGCGCGATGCCGAGCGGGAGCACTTCATCCTCGAGTGGGACCTCGGCGACGACATCGAGTAGCGCCCGGCCGGGTCCGGTCCGGGCGGTGAGGTCGGCTCAGCCGACGCGCCGACGCTCGTAGCGGTTGCGGAGCAGCACCGCCCCGAGGTTGCACAGCACGGTGATCGCGAGGAGCACGAGGATCGCGGCCGAAGCCAGCTCGGTCTTGAACTCGGGCTTCGCCTGTCGGGCCCAGGTGTAGATCACGACCGGCAGCGCCGTGTAGTCACCCCGGAGCTGCTCGAGCAGCCCGGCCGGGCGGCTGCTCAGGTACGTGGTGAGCACGGCGCCGGTGAGGATCAGGGGTGCCGTCTCGCCGAGGGCCCGGGCGAGCGAGAGCACCGAGCCGGTGAGGACTCCCGGCGCGGCGCTCGGCAGCACGAGGGTGCGCACCACGTCGGAGCGCGTGGCGCCCAGTCCGTACCCGGCCTCCCGCAGCGTCGTCGGCACCGCCCGGATCGCCTCGGCGGCGGTGATGATCACGATGGGGAGCACGAGGATCGCGAGGGTGAGTCCGCCCGCGAGCAGGCTGCGACCGCCGGTGAGGCCCCCGTCGAGATCGGTGCCGAGGGCCTGCACGAAGACGGCGAGGCCCAGCAGCCCGTAGACGACCGACGGCACCCCGGCCAGGTTTCGGATGTTCAGGGCGATGATGCGGGTGAACCGCGTGTCGGCGGCGTACTCCTCGAGGTAGACGGCCGTGGCGACGCCGAGCGGGAAGGCGATCACGACCACAATCGCGGCGAGGAGGAGCGAACCCCGGATCGCCTGGGCCACGCCGGCCTGCTCGGGGCGGGTGGCGAGGTTCCCGGTGAGGAACTCGCCCGCCCGGCTGCCGAAGACGGGTGCGCCGGTGCGTACGACGTCACCGATGAGCACGACGAGGAACGCGAAGCACGCCACGAGGCAGAACACGATGGCGGCGAGGAACGCCATGCCCCACCAGTCGGTCCGACTCCGGGCGATCATCGGCGGGTCGGTGGCCATCAGTACCGCTCCCGGACCCGGCGTACGAAGCGGTCGCCGACGTAGTTGAGGCCCATGGTGACGAGGAAGAGGAGCAGGCCGAGGAAGAAGAGGCTCTGGTAGGCGGTGTTGGCGGCGCCGCCGCCGCCCCCGGCGACCTGGTCGGTGCCCTGGGCGATCGAGATCATCGCCGCGGTCACGGTCTGCCCGGGCCGAAAGGGGTCGGTGGTGAAGGCCGAGTTGCCCGATCCACCGGCGGCGAGGGCCACGACCATGGTCTCACCGATGGCCCGACTCGCAGCGAGGATGAGCGAGGCGACGATTCCCGAGACGGCGGCCGGGAACACGACCCGCAGGCTCGTCTGCACCTTCCGGGCCCCGAGTCCGTAGGAGGCTTCGCGGAGGGACGCGGGCACGGCGCGCAACGCGTCCTCGGTGATCGAGGCCACGAGCGGGGTGACGAGGATGCCGACGCCGAGGCCGGCGGCCATGAGCGTGAAGAGCGGCGCTTCGGGTCGGATCCGACGCACGATCTCCGGGGAGATCCAGGAGATCGCGAAGTAGGCGACCACGATGCTCGGGATGCCGGCGAGGATCTCCAGCGTCGGCTTGATGATGCGACGCGCCCGGGGTGACGCGTACTCGGACAGGAAGATCGCCGACCCGAGCCCGAGCGGTGTGGCGATCGTCATGGCCACCCCGGTGACGATGAGCGACCCGACGAAGAGGGTGCGCAGATCGAACTGCCCACGACGCGGGAACCATCCGCTCGACCAGAGGCTCGAGAGGTCGACCGACCGCAGGAACGACACCGCCTCGCCCGTGAGCGAGATCACGATGGCGAGGCTGATCGCGATCGACGAGCACGCAGCGGCCAGGAAGACCCGGCGGATTCTGCGCTCGCGGCGGTGCCGCCGGGGATCCCCCGCGAGGGAGAACTCCGGCGGCACCGGGATCGCGGTCACGGGTTCCCCCGTCGGTCCGGGGTCACTTGACGGCTGCCGCCCACTTCGTGCCCGTCGCGGCCCACGCCTCGGCGCCGAGCTGCACGTAGTCGGCGTCGGTCACGGCCTGGAGCCCGTCGGGGCCGAGGTAGAAGTCGACGAACGCCTTCAGGGCCGGGTTCGTCTTCGCCTTCGTCACGTCGACGTAGATGTAGAGGGTGCGAGAGAGCGGGTACGAGCCGTCGGCGACCGTCTCGGGTGTGGGGGCGATGCACCCGCCGCCGCCGTCGACCTCGAGCAGCTTCACCGTCTCGCGGTTGAGGTCGGCGAACGCGTAGCCGACCCAGCCGAGCGAGGTGTCGCTCCCGGCGATCCCCTCGATGATGGCGTTGTCGTTCGACTGCGTCGAGTAGTCGGGTCGGGTCGTGCCCGCCTGCTCCTCGGTGATGTCGCCCGCCTTCACCCGTTCCTCGGCGATGTCCGAGAGGGCGAGCTCGACGAACGCGTCGTAGGTGCCGGACTCCTCGCCCGGACCCGTGATCTCGAGCGGGGCATCGGGCAGGTCGCCGTTGCCGCCGACCGTGTCGACGAGCTCGTTGGCACCGGCCCACGTGTCGATGCCTTCCGACTCCGGTCCGATGAGGCCGTAGAGCTGCGCGTCGCTCAGGCACTCGACCGCCGCATTGGCCGGGTTCGTGATCACCGACAGGCCGTCGAGGGCGACGGGCAACTCGACGTACTTCACGCCGTTCTCGGCGCAGAGGGCGGCCTCCTCGTCCTTGATGGGTCGGGAGGCGTCGTTGATGTCGGCTTCGCCGTTGCAGAACTGCTGGAAGCCGTCGCCGGTGCCGGGCCCGTCGACCCGCACCGTCGCGTCGGGGTTGCGCTCGGCGAACAGCTCGTTCACCCGGGAGCTGATCGGCTCGACGGTCGACGAGCCGGTGACGATCACATCACCGGAGGCACCACCACCCCCGCCGGACGACGATCCGGAGCCACAGGCTCCGAGGGCGAGGACGGCGGCCGTGAGGCCGACGGTCCATCGGAGGGTACGGGTGGTTCGCTTCACGGGAGGCTCCTCGCTCGGTACTCGTTGCGCGGACGAAGGTACGGAGCCGACCTTGCCGCCGGCCTGCGGTGCGGTGAACGGGGGGTGAAGTCGGCGCGAACGTTGGCGGATCGGCGCGTCACCGGGACACCTCGGTTGCCTCGTCGTCCTCGCCGGGGAGGAGTCCGGTGACCATGAATGCCACCCACTGGCCGATCATCACGGCGTGGTCGGCGGTCCGCTCGTAGTCGCGACCGACGAAGGCGAGCTGCACCGCCATCTGGAGCTGGGCCTCGTCGACGGGCTCGCCCGCGAAGCCCGAGAAGATCGCCCGGAACAGCTCCTTCTGGAGATCATCCATGGCGTCGTCCATGTCGGGGAGCGCAGCGGCCTTCCCCTCGTCGATGTCGGCGAAGGCATCAATGGCGACCCGCATCTGGTCGGCGGCCTGCTGCCCCATGCGCCCGATCAGTCCGCGGATGCGCGGCGGGAGCTCACGGGGATAGAGGCGGCGAGTGGCCCGAGCGACGTTGCGCATCAGGCCGGCGGTGAGCTCGATCTCGTGGACGATCCGGAGCACGGCGAGCATCGCCCGCAGGTCGGAGGCCATCGGCTGCTGGAGTGCGAAGAGTTGGTAGACGCGCTGCTCGAGGTGCCGCCCGTCCGCCTCGATCGTGCGCCGGGCTCCGAAGATCTCGTCGACGAGATCGAGATCGGCATCGAGGAGGGCCTGGGTTGCGGCGCCGATCTGCTCCCCGGTCTTGACCGCGAGCTTCACGACCTCGGTCCGGATGTCGTGGATCTGCTCCTGGAACGATCTTCTTGTCTCGGGTTCGTCCACGGTCACGTCACCTCTTCCGGGACGGCACCGGGGACAGCCCCCGCTCCGCCGTCCGCATCCTGTCACCTCCCCCGGTGCCCCGGCGGGGTGTTCACCAATCGTTCACCCGAGGTTTCCCCATCGGTGGCGCGGCCCCTCCCCGCCCTCCCTACGATGCCCTTCCGGGGTCGACGCCACCCGGGGTCGGTCGCCCGGAGGGAGTTCGCGTGTCGGCAGTGGAGGCGGAGGGGGTGTCCGGCGGCGAGCTGCCGGTGTTCGCCGCCGAGAACCTCGGTGTCGCCTACGGGGACGTGCCGGCGGTAGCCGGGGTCGATCTCGAGGTCGGGTCCCATGCCATCACCGCGCTCATCGGACCGTCGGGCTGCGGGAAGAGCACACTGCTCCGCTCGCTCAACCGCATGAACGACCTCATCGCCGGCGCTCGGGTCACCGGCTCGGTCCGGTATCACGGGCAGGAGCTCTACGCCCCGGGCGTCGATGCGGTCGAGGTCCGGCGGCGGATCGGCATGGTGTTCCAGAA
>JBJSXF010000087.1:0-20705 GCA_046086225.1 Actinomycetota bacterium
CTCGCCGCCGTCGGTGGCCGCGAGCGCGAACCGGTGCCCGCATGACCGCCTGGATCGGCGGCCGCCTGCTCCCGCTCACCGAGGCCCGGGTCTCGGTGCTCGACCACGGGGTCACGGTCGGCAACGGGGTCTTCGAGACGCTCCGCGTCTACGGCGGTCGGCCCTTCGCCTGGACCCGCCACCTCGCCCGCCTCCGCCGCTCGGCCGAGGCCCTCGGACTCGAGGTTCCCGACGGTGACGATCTCCTCGATGCTGCCCGGGCCGTGCTCACCGCCGACGCGATCGCCGAGGGCCGCCTGCGGATCACGGTGACCGGCGGCATCGCTCCCCCGGGTTCCGGTCGGGGCGACGGTCCCCACACGGCGATCGTCGTGGCCGCACCGCTCGAGCCGGCCGCGACGACGACGCGGGTCGCGGTCGTCCCCTGGACCCGGAACGAGCAGGACGCCTGCGCCGGCCTGAAGACCACGTCGTACGCGGGCAACGTGCGGGCGCTCGCGCTCGCCGTCGAACGAGGGGCGTCCGAAGCGATCTTCGGCAACACCGTCGGCAACCTCTGCGAAGGGACCGGCTCCAACGTCTTCGTCGTACGCGACGGCACCGTCGCCACCCCGCCTGCGGCAGCCGGGTGCCTCCTCGGCGTCACCCGTGACCTCGTGCTCGAACGCGCGGCTGCGCTCGGGCTCCCGGCGACGGAGGCCCACATCCCGCTCGCCGACCTCACCCGCGCCGACGAAGCCTTCCTCACGTCGACGACGCGCGAGGTGCAGGGCATCGCCGCCGTCGACGGTCACGTCTTCCCGGCTGCCCCCGGGCCGATCACCGGCCGGCTCGCCGCTGCGTTCACCGAGCTCGTCGCCTCCGATCCCGACCCCTGAGCCGGCGGTGATCCGGGGCCTCACCGCGGGAGAGGCAGCCGCCCGGCTCGCGCGCGACGGCACCACCCGCGCTGCGCCCCGCGCGCGCGGGCGACCTCGGCCGCCACCGGTACCCCGCCACGCAGCAGGCCGAAGACCACGACCGGTTCGCCCCGCAGGTCGCCGAGCCGCTCGGCGAGCGCCCGGCCGGCCGCGACGCGGTTCGCGAATCGCACGGAGCGAGACTGCCCGGAGGGCGCCGGGCGCGAAACCGGCCCGGGTCGAACGGCTCGGGCTCAGACCGGTCGGAGATGCACCACGTCGGCCGCGGTCACCACACGGTCGTCGACGACGAGGAAGCCCTCGGCGGTGAGGTCCCGTGCCTCACCCTCGAACGCGCCGCCCGTGGCCTCGACCCGCACCCGGCGGCCGAGGGTCGCTGATCGGACCCGGGCCGCGTCGACCACTTCGGCGAGACCGTCGAGCCTGCGGTCGTAGGCCCGGAGCCAGGCGACGAGGAGTTCGGTGCGGTCGACCGCGACCGCGGTCGCGGTGTCGGCGAGATCGGGCGGGAACCAGTCGCCGCGCACGTTCACCCCGATGCCGACCACGACCGCCCCCCGGGCGTCAGCCTCGGCGAGCACGCCGGCGAGTTTGCGGTCGCCCACCACGACGTCGTTCGGCCACTTGACGCCGACCGCCCCCGGGTCGAGCGCGAGCGCATCGAGCGCGTCGAGGAGCGCGCAGGCGGCGGCGAGGGTGACCAGGTGTCGACGCTCGGCCGGGACCGCCGGACGCAGGAGCACCGACACGAGCAGCGCGGCTCCGGGCGGCGCCGTCCAGGAGCGGCCCAGGCGACCCCGACCCGCGGTCTGCTCGTCAGCCACGGCGACGAGGCCCTCGGCCGCTCCCGCCGCGGCCCGTTCGAGCAGGTAGCGGTTCGTCGAATCGACCGTCGCGAACCAGCGCACGTCACCGAACCGGGTATCGGCCAGCCTCGGATCGCTCCAGGTGGCGGGCTCGGCGACCATCACTCGTAGGATACGCAGCCGTGCTCACGAAGATCCTGGTGGCCAACCGCGGCGAGATCGCGATCCGGGTGATGCGGACCTGCCGCGAACTCGGCATCGCGACCGTTGCCGTCTACTCCGAGCTCGATCGCGACGCCGCCCACACGCGCTTCGCCGACGAGGCGTACGCACTGGGCGGTCAGACCGCGGCCGAGTCGTACCTCAACACGGAGGCGATCCTCGACGTCATCCGCCGCAGCGGCGCGGACGGCGTCCACCCCGGCTACGGGTTCTTCTCGGAGAACGCCGACTTCGCCCGCGCCGTCGCCGCGACCGGCGCGGCGTGGATCGGCCCGCCGCCCGAGGCCATCGAGGTCATGGGCGACAAGATCTCGTCGCGTCTCGCCGCCCGGGCCTCCGGCGTGGCGAGCGTGCCGGGAACCACCGAGCCGATCGTCGACCCGGCCGAGGTCACCGCCTTCGGCGAGCAGTACGGCTACCCCGTTGCGATCAAGGCCGCCTACGGCGGCGGGGGTCGCGGCATGAAGGTGGTCTTCTCGGCCGAGGAGGCGACCGCCGCACTGGAGTCGGCCCAGCGCGAGGCCCAGGCCTATTTCGGCCGCCCCGAGTGCTACATGGAGCGTTACCTCACGCTCCCCCGCCACATCGAGCTCCAGATCTTCTGCGACTCCCACGGCAACGGCGTCTACCTGTCCGACCGCGACTGCTCGACCCAGCGCCGCCACCAGAAGCTCATCGAGGAGGCGCCGGCTCCGGCGATCCCCGAGGCCACCCGGCGGGCGATGGGCGAGGCGGCCGTGAAGGTCGCGCTCGGCTGCGGCTACGTGAACGCGGGCACCGTCGAGATGCTCTACCAGGACGGCGAGTTCTGGTTCCTCGAGATGAACACCCGACTCCAGGTCGAGCACTGCGTGACCGAGGAGATCACCGGTCTCGACCTCGTCGCCGAGCAGATCCACGTCGCCGCCGGCGGCGCCCTGCGCTTCGCGCAGGATTCGATCGAGCACCGCGGCCACTCCATCGAGTGCCGCATCAACGCCGAGGATCCGGCCCGCAACTTCCTGCCCACCCCCGGCCGCATCTCACGCCTGCGCGTGCCGTCCGGACCCGGCCTGCGCTGGGACGGCGGCTACGAGGAGGGCGACGAGATCTCCCAGTACTACGACAACCTCATCGGCAAGCTCGTGGTGTGGGCGCCCGACCGCGACGCGGCGATCGCTCGCATGCTGCGCGCCCTGTCCGAGCTCGAGGTGGTCGGGGTGCATACGACCGCACCCGCCCACGCCGCGCTGCTGCAGACCGAGGCGTTCGCCGCAGTCGGGCATTCCACGAAGTGGGTCGAGAACGAGGTCGGCATCGAGGCCTTCGCCCGTCCGGCCGAGCCGGTCACGGTCGGCACGCCCGATGCCGAGGCCCCGATCCCGCTCGTGCCCCAGACGGTCCCGGTGGAGGTCGACGGACGCCGCTTCTCGGTGAAGGTCTGGCTCCCCGAAGGCGCGTCGGCCCCGGTGGCAAAGGCGACCGGAGCTCGGTCCCGCCCGAAGCCCGCGGCCGCGGGCGCATCGGCAGCCGGCGGCAGCGGCACGGTGACCGCGCCGATGCAGGGCACCATCGTGAAGGTGCTGGTCGAGCCGGGAGCCACCGTCGCCGTCGGTGATGCGCTGCTGGTGCTCGAGGCCATGAAGATGGAGAACCAGATCAATGCCGAGGTCGCCGGGACGGTCGCCGAGATCCGCGTGACCGCCGGCGACTCGGTCGGCGCCGGCGACGTGCTCGCCGTCATCGAGTAGCGCAGCCGATCCCGCTCGCCGCCCGACCCGGCGGCCCGTCCGGGAACTGCGTCAGGACGCCGTCTCGGCGATCGCCTCGGTGAGGGCCGGGTGCACGAGGAGCGTGTCGACGAGATCCACGGCCCGGAGCCGGTTCGCGACGGCCACCGCCACCACCGAGATCAGCTCGGAGGCGTTGCGTCCGACGACCACGCCGCCGAGCACGACACCCGTGGCCGGATCCGAGAGCAGCTTCGCGAAGCCGCGTGAATCACCGTTGATGAGCGCCCGGGCGTTCGCCGAGAACGGCACTTTGGTCACCCGGAGCTTGGCTCCCGCCGCGAACGCCTCGGCCTCGGCCACCCCCACCTCGGCGATCTCCGGATCGGTGAACACCGCCTGAGCCGCCTTGTCGTACTCGAGGTGCCGATGCTCAACGGTCGTCAGCCCCATCACGTGCTCGGCGACCCCCCGGCCCTGAGCCGTCGCCACCGAGGACAGCGGGAGCCGGCCCGAGAGGTCACCGGCCGAGTAGATGTGCGGCACGTTGGTCTGGCAGTGCCGGTTCCCCGGCACGTGACCCGAGGGGGACACCTCGACCCCGGCCGCATCGCAGCCGAGCCCGTCGGAGTTCGGCACCGAACCGACACAGAGGAGCGCGTGGCTGCCGACCACCGTGCGACCGTCCTCGCACTCGACCGTCACCCGATCGCCCGTTCGCGTGATCGCCGCGGCCCGGGCGCCCTTCAGCAGCTCGACCCCCCGCCGGGCGAACTCCTCCTCGAGCGCGGCGGCCACCTCGGCGTCCTTCGTCGGCAGCACCTGCTGCCGGGAGACCACGAGGGTGACCCGCGACCCGAGCGCCGCGAACATGTGGGTGAACTCGACTCCGGTCACGCCCGAGCCGACCACCACGAGGTGCTCGGGAATCTCGGGCGGCGGGTACGCATCACGGGTGGAGAGCACTCGTTCGCCGTCGACCGGCGCCCACTCGGGGAGCCGTGCTCGCGAACCGGTGGCGAGGAGCACCGCGTCGGCATCGAGCTCCTCGGTGCCCGCTGCGGTGTCGACCGCGACCCGGAATGGGCCGACGAGGCGTCCCGAACCTCGGATCGTGCGCACCCCCTGGGAGTCGAGGAGCCGGGTGACGTCATCGGTGAGCTGCGCCTGCATGTCGGCGACCCGGGCCCGCAGCGCCGCATCATCGATGCTCCCGGTGGCCCGGAGGCCCCGGGCCGCCGCCCGATCGAGGTCGCGCAGGGCGTTGCCGGTGGCGATCATCGCTTTGCTCGGTACGCAGTCGCGCAGGTGAGCGGCGCCACCGACGATCTCGCGTTCGACGAGGACGACCTCGGCCCCGTGCGCCGCCGCGACCGATGCCGCCGTGTTGCCGGCCGGACCGCCGCCCAGGATCACGAAGCGTTTCGTCATCGTGGTCGGGGAGGCTAGGTGCCGCCCGCCCACCTACGCTCCCTGCCGATGGCGGAACCGTCGGCCACCGGGCCGACCCCGAGCTCGATCGTCGAGGACGCCCTCACCGGCGACGTCGTGATCCTCGCCCCGGCCCGCGCCGCGCGGCCCGACGACTTCCGACGGAGGGTCGCGCCCCCGCCCGAGGCGCCTGCGGCGGCGCCGTGCCCGTTCTGCCCCGGCCACGAGCACCTGACCCCGCCCGAGATCGCCCGGACCGGGTCCGCTGCGCCCGACGCGCCGGGCTGGCAGGTCCGGGTCGTACCCAACAAGTTCCCGATCGTCGGGCCGGGTCCGACGGGAGCCCACGAGGTCGTGGTCCTCTCCCCCGACCACACGGCCGACCTCGGCCGGCTCGCCCCCCACGCAGCCGTCGCCGCGATCCGCATGCTGCGCGACCGGTCCGCGGCCCTGCTCGACGCGGGCTACGCACACGTGGCGGCCTTCGTGAACCAGGGCGTCACCTCGGGCGCATCGCTCGCCCACCCCCACGGTCAGGTCATCGCGCTCGATCGGGTGCCGCCCCGCGCCGCGACCCGGATAAGGCGGTTCCGGGCCGCCGCCTTCGTTCGCGATCGAGCCGATGTCGTGCTCACCCAGGGCACCGCCGTGGTGTGGTCGCCCCCGGCCGCGGCATCGCCGTTCGCCCTGCGCTGCGCGGCGCCCGGATCGGGCGCCCGCTTCGACCGGATCGACGATGGCACGGCCGCTGACGTGGCCGGCGCGCTCGCCCGTACTGCCCGCGCCCTCGACGCCGCGCTCGGCGCCCCCGGCTACAACATCGTGCTCGAGCAGGCCCCGCCCGACCACGCCGGCCCCTTCGAGTGGTGGGCCGACATCGTCCCCCGCATCTCCGTGACCGGCGGCTTCGAGATCGGGGCCGGTCTCTGTGTCAACATCGTGGCGCCCGCGACCGCCGCGGCCGTGCTCCGGGAGGCAACGTGAGGATCGTCGTCGGGACCCGAATCGCTGCTCCCCCCGAAGTGGTGTGGGCGGCAGTCGAGCCGATCGAACGCCACGTCGACTGGATGGCCGACGCCGAGCGCATCACGTTCGTGACCGAGCAGACCCGGGGCGTCGGCACCGCCTTCGACTGCCTCACCCGGGTTGGTCCGTTCCGGCTCAACGACCGCATGACCGTGACCGAGTGGGAGCCCGGCGCCGTCATGGGCATCGAGCACAAGGGCTTCGTGACCGGACGCGGCCGCTTCACCATCGAAGCCGCGCCCGACGGGGGCACGACGTTCACCTGGTCGGAGCGCCTCGTATTCCCGTGGTGGATGGGCGGGCCGATCGGCGCCGCCGCGGCGTCGCCGGTGCTCCGGGCCATCTGGCGGCGGAACCTGGTTCGCCTGCGCGAGGTCGTCGAGGGCTCGGGCCGGGCCGGGTCCGAAGGGGCGGCATGAGCGCTCGGGGCATGAGCGTCGCCGGTCTCCAGACCCTCGACGTGAGCCTCTCGCTCGATGCGGCCCGCCGGGCCGAGTCGCTCGGCTACGACTCGGTGTGGGTCGCCGAGGCGAACGCCACCGAGGCGACAGCGATGCTCGGCGCGCTCAGCCAGGCCACACCGCGCCTCGGCCTCGGCAGCGGCGTGCTCGCGCTCCAGCTGCGCACCCCGCCGCTGCACGCGATGGCCGCGGCGACCCTCCAGCAGCTCGCCGGCGACCGCGAGGTGAACCTCGGTGTCGGCATCTCCTCGCCCGCCGTCGCCGATCAGTGGCACGGCGCCGGCTACGGCGACCGCCCGCTCGCGCAGGTCCGCGAGTTCCTCACCCTGCTCCGTGAATGCCTGAGCGGGGAAACCGTCACCTTCGCGGGCGACTTCTATTCGGTGAAGCGCTTCCGCCTCGGCGTGCGCCTCGGGGAACGTCGGCCGCGGATCGTGGTCGCGGCACTGAACGCCGGCATGCTGCGCCTCGCCGGCGAGCTCGCCGACGGGGTGCTCCTCAACTACCTGCCGGCGACCCTCGTGCCGTGGTGCGTGGAGCGCATCCGCGAGGGCGGGGACGCCCGCGTCTACGCCTACGTCCACTGCGCGGTGACCGGCCGCGACCGCTGGGCCGAGACCGCCCGTCGCGATCTCTTCGCCTACGCCGTCGCCGATGCCTACGCCCGACAATTCGCGCGCGCCGGCTTTGCCGATGACGTCGCCCGCATGCAGGAACGCTGGGCGGCACGCGACCGCGACGGTGCCGTCGCCGCCATCGGCGACGCGTGGGTCGACGCGATCCAGATCATGGGCGATGCCGACGACGTGCGGGCCCGGGTCGACGCCTACGCGACCGCCGGTGTCGACGTGCCGATCGTGTTCGCGCTCCCGTGGGGCGAGGATCGGGCCGCAACCGTGCGGGACACCCTCGAGGCGCTCGCACCCTGCTGAGCGGATACGGGTGAGGGGCCCGGACGGTCAGCGGCCGGAGAAGCGGGCCTTTCCGGGCCCGTGCTCCAGGAAGGACGCGACCCCGGTACGGGCGTCCTCGGTGCCGAACACCTCGACGAAGGCATCGGCTTCGAGATCGAGTCCGGCCGCGAGGCTCCGACCCAGACCGTCGTCGATCGCGGCCTTGGCCAGCCCCATCGCCACCACGGCCCCCGCCCCGAGTTCGGCCGCCCAGCGTCGGGCCTCGTCCTCGGTCTCCTCCGGCGCGACGACCCGGTCGACGAGACCGATCGCCAACGCCTCCTCAGCCCCGACCTGCCGACCACTCCAGACCAGCTCCTTGGCCCGGGCCGGCCCCACGAGCCGGGCGAGGCGCTGGGTGCCCCCGGCCCCGGGGATCACCCCCAGGAGGATCTCGGGCTGCCCGACCCGGGCCCGCTCCGACATCACCCGCAGGTCGCAGGCCATCGCGAGCTCGAGCCCCCCGCCGAGGGCGTAACCCCCGATCGCGGCGATCACCGGGCGCGGGATCGCGGTCACCGCGTCGAATGCCGACCGGAAACCGTCGGCGATCTCGCGGGCCCGCTCCCGGTCGCCGAACTCCGAGATGTCGGCGCCGGCCGCGAACGCCTTGGGCCCGCCGGCCACGACCACGGCCTTCACGGTCGGATCGGCGGCGCACGCCCGGGCCGCGTCGGCGAGGGCGGCGAGCAGCGCACGCGAGAGGGCGTTCATCGGCGGATTGGCGAGGCGCAGCACGACGACGCCGTCGTCGCCGCGCTCGGTCGAAACGAGGTCGCTCATGGGCGCGCACGCTACCGGTCGCCCTCGGCGCGACCGGGCGCCGGGCGACCGATCCCTCACTCAGGTCAGCAGCGCACCGGCGGCGCGGTACGGGTCGAGCTCGCGCGCCGCGACCGCGGCCACCGCCGCCTCGAACCGCTCACCCCGGCAGCGGTCGGCGGCCTGCTCGGCCAGCCGGGCCGCCACGATCCCCCGCAGCTCGGCCCGGAGGCGATCGAGCCGCCGGGCTTCGGCCGTGCCCGTGCGCTCGAGGTGGGCGCGGTGCCGACGGATCTCGGCGAACAGCTCGTCGACCCCCTCGCCGGTTGTCGCCACGGTGCGCACGACGGGCGGAACCCAGTCGGGATTCCCCGACAGCTCGAGCATTCCCCGGAGATCGGCCACTGCGTCGTCGACGCCGGTCCGGTCGGCCTTGTTCACCACGAAGATGTCGGCGCCCTCGAGCAGGCCGGCCTTCGCGGCCTGCACGGCGTCGCCCCAGCCGGGGTTCACGACCACGACGACCGTGTCGGTGTGGCCCGCGACCTCGACCTCGACCTGCCCCACCCCGACCGTCTCCACGACGACCCAGGCCTTGCCCACGGCGTCGAGGACGCGAACGGCCTGCGGAGTCGAGAGGGCCAGCCCGCCGAGGTGCCCGCGGGACGCCATCGACCGGATGAACACCCCGGTATCGGTCGTGTGATGGTGCATGCGAACGCGATCGCCGAGGATGGCTCCGCCGCTGAAGGGGCTCGAGGGGTCGACGGCGAGGACCCCGACCTCGTCGCCGTCGGCCCGCAGCCGCACGACGAGCGCGTCGGTGAGCGTCGACTTACCTGCACCCGGCGCACCGGTGATGCCGATCGTCCAGGCCCGACCCGTGCGACCGTGGAGCGCGGCCACGGCTTCACGCGCGCCGTCGCCACCCTGCTCGACGAGTGAGAGGACCTTGGCGATCGACCGGCGGTCGCCGACGAGGGCGCGCTCGGCGAGCTCGGTCGCGGATGCGGCGCCCGGCACGAGGGGCCTACTCGTCCGCCACGACCTCGGTGACGCCCGGGACGCGGTCCATGATGATCCGCTCGACTCCCGCCTTCAGCGTCATCGTCGAGACCGGGCAGGTGCCACACGCCCCGACGAGGCTCACGTGCACGACGCCGTCCTCGTCGATCCGGTTGTAGACGATGTCGCCCCCGTCGCTCTGGAGCGCGGGCCGGATCAGCTCGAGCGCCTCGAGCACGTCGGCTTCCATGGTGGCCAGGTCGGACGTCATCATTGCCTCCGTCGCGGCGCCCCGACGGGTCGCCGACTCCGAGTATCGCGCCCCGGAGCGCCGATCACGGCACCCGGGTCACGTCAGCGCCGAGGGCGCGCAGCCGCCCGGCCAGATCGGGATAGCCCCGGTCGATGTGCTCACCCTCGTGCACCACGGTCTCCCCCTCGGCGACCAACCCGGCGAGCACGAGCGCAGCCCCGGCCCGGACGTCGGACGCCTGCACGGGCGCACCCGAGAGTCGCCCGACCCCCGAGACGATCACGTAGTGGTCCTCGGTCATCACGTCGGCGCCCATTCGGGCCAGCTCGTCGACGAAGAGGAAGCGACCGTCGTAGACGTTCTCGGCCACGAACGAACGGCCCTCGGCCACCGCGAGCGCAGCGACAGTCGGCGGCATGAGATCGGTCGGGAATCCGGGATGCGGCATCGTCCGGAGATCGGCGGCGCGCAGCGTGCCGTCGCTGCGGGCCCAGAGCCCATCGGCGGTCGCCGAGATCCGCATGCCCATCGCGCAGAGCTGCCGGACCACGGGATCGAGGTGCTCGGGCCGGACGCCGGTGAGCTCGACCTCGCCCCCGGCGATGCCGCAGGCCACCAGCAGGGTGCCCGCTTCGATGCGGTCGGCCATCACCTCGTTGTCGGTGGGCGAGAGCTCCTCGACCCCTTCGATCGTGACGGTCGAGGAGCCGGCGCCGAGGACGTGGGCGCCCATGCGGTTGAGGAAGGAGGCCAGATCGGTGACCTCGGGCTCACGGGCCGCGTTCTCGATCACCGTCGTCCCCTTGGCAAGCACCGCCGCGCACATGAGGTTCTCGGTCGCGCCGACGCTCGGGAAGTCGAGCACGACCCGCGCCCCGTGGAGGACCTCGGCCTCGGTCTCTACGAAGCCGTGCGCGACCTCGACCCGGGCCCCCATCGCCTCGAGGCCGCGCAGGTGCATGTCGACCTTGCGACTGCCGATGCTGTCGCCGCCGGGAAGGGCGACGCGCGCCCGGCCGCACCGTGCCACCAGCGGACCGAGGACGTTGAACGAGGCCCGCATCCGCGTCACCAGCTCGTAGGGCGCCTCGGGCACGATCTCCCCCGAGGCATCGACACGAACCGTGTCGGGTCCGGGACGCTCGACCGTCACGCCCGTCGCCCGCAGCAGCTCGACCATGACATCGAGATCGACGACCGACGGCATGTTGCGCAGCGTGGTGACCCCGGGCGCGAGGAGCGCAGCAGCCATCTGCTTGAGACCCGAGTTCTTGGTGGCGCCCGAGACCCGGACGGTCCCGGCGAGGGCCCCGCCGGGCCGCACGCGATAGGACGGCATAGGAGCGAGGCTACCGACCCTCGTACCGGGGCGGTCGCTGCTCGACCACGGCAGCGATGGCCTCCCGCATGTCGGCCGAGCGCAGGCACGGACCCTGCGCCTCGGCCTCGACGACGAGCCCTTCGCGCACCGGGAGCCGGTCGGCGGCGGCGACCGCCCGCTTCGCGCCCTGCACCGCGAGCGGCGGCTGGGCGGCGATGAGCGACGCGAGCGCATCGGCGGCGCCGGTGAGCGCATCGGCGTCGACGAGCTGCTCGCAGAGCCCGATGCGGTACGACTCCTCGGCGTCGATGCGGGCCGCGGTCCAGATCAGCTCCTTGGCCTTGCCCGCGCCGACGACGCGCGGCAGCCGCTGCGTGCCGCCGAGGTCGGGGAGGATGCCGTACCGGTGCTCGAGCAGCCCGACGACGGTGCCCCGGGCGAAGATGCGGATGTCGCAGGCCAGCGCGAGCTGCAGCCCCGCACCGAGCGCGTAGCCGTGCACCGCCGCGATGGTCGGGTAGCGCGCCTCCTCCAGCCACGTGTACGAGTCCTGGGCCCGCAGGATCGCGGCGACGGCCGGATCCTCGTGCCGGGCCGTGCCCGCCTCGGGCTCACTCAGGCCGCCACCCGACGTGAAGACGGTCGTGTCGATGCCCGAGGAGAACGCCCGGCCGTTACCGCTCACGACGAGCACCCGGATGTCCGGGTCGTCGCGAACCGCGTCGCCCAACTCGCGCATCTCGTCCCACATGCGGATCGAGAAGGCATTGAGCAGGTCGGGACGGTTCAGGCGGAGCCGGGCGACGTCGCCGTCGCGGGTGAACTCGAGGGTCTCGAAATCGGCCACGCCCGAACGGTACCGGGCCATCGGGCCGACACCGGCTGCGGCCGGGCCGCCGCCGCGGCGCGGGTCAGGGAGCCGGGAGGCCGAGCACGAACGCGACGACCGCGGCGGCGACGTCGACGAGCACGCCGTCGGGGTCGAGTCCGCTCGACCGCAGCGGCCGGAAGCCGTGATCGCCGGAATCGACCCAGTGGAAGGTGACCCGGCCCGGGATCGCCGCTGCTGCGGCCCGCAGCTCGTCGGGTGAGCCGAACGAGTCACGGGTGCCCTGGGCGAAGAGCACCGGAGCGGTGAGCGCGCCGAAGTGCTCGACCCGCAATCGGTCGGGCTTGCCCGGCGGGTGAAGCGGATAGCCGAGCAACGCGCAGCCGAGCGCGCCCCCGTCGGCCGCGGCCATCGAGCAGTAGCGCCCGCCCATCGAGCGGCCGCCCAGCACCAGGCGCTCACGGGGGAGGCCCGTGCGGGAGGCGAGACGCCGGATCGCGTCCTCGACGGCGGCGGCGAGCACCGGCGGCCGGTCGGGTGCCTTGCGCCCGGCGATCCGGTACGGGAAATCGAAGCGGAGCGATGGCACTCCCACCCCGGCCAGCGCATCGGCCACCGCGGCCAGGGCGGGGGCCTGCCGATCGGAGCCCGCGCCGTGAGCGAGGAGGACCGCCCGGTCGGCCCCCCGCCGGGGTCCGGCGAAGGTATCGGCCGTCATCCCAGTCGTCGCCGCAGGAAGTCCTCGAGTCGCGACCATTCCTCGACGACCGTCTCGGCGCGCCGCCACCCGTGGCCCTCCCCGGCGAACACGTGGCGCTCGACGGGGGTGCCCGCCGTGGCGATCGCCGCGGCCAGCGCCTCGGACTGCTCGGCGGGCACGACCGCGTCGTCGCTCCCGTGGAACAGGAGCACGGGCACGCGGATCCGGGCCGCCGCAGTGATCGGCGAACGCTCGACATAGGTCGGGCGCGCCGCCGGGAGCGGGCCCACGAGCCGGCCGGTGTAGCCCGACTCGAACCGGTGCGTGGTGGCGTCGAGCGCGAGCAGATCGGTGACGGGGTAGAGCGCGACGACCGCGGCGACGAGCTGCGGGTGCCGGGCGGCCACGCCGAGGACCGTGAACCCGCCCGCACTGCCCCCCATCACGACGACCCGCCCGGGGTCGCCCCACCCCTCGCGGGTCGCGTGCCGGATCCCGGCCGCGACGTCGGCGACGTCGTGCTCGCCCCACTGGCCGTCGAGCGCGTCGCGGAACTCGTCGCCGTAGCCGCTCGAGCCACGATGGTTCGGCTGGAGCACCGCCCAACCCCGCTCGACCAGCGCTTGGACGCGCGGGTTCCAGTCGGCAAGGGCCTGGCTCGTCGGCCCCCCGTGGACCAGGACGACCAGGCCGGGTTGCCCGTCCGGCACCGACGGTCGCCAGAGGAGACCGGGAACGGTCGTCGAACCCGAGCGCCAGGACACCGCCCGCGGCTCGACGAGACCGGCCGCCTCGAAGCCGCCGACCGGGCCGCGGGCGACGACCCGCCGCGACGACCCGTTGGGCGCGAGCACCGTGACCCCCGGCGCAGTGACGGCACCCGAGCGGATGCACACGATGCCGGCCGCACCCCAGTCGAGCCCGCGGTGCCAGCCCTTCGAGAGGTCGCGGGCCGAACGCCGACCCGGCGCCCCGACGACGAGCCGGCCGAAACCCGCCTCGTTCCGGCACCAGACGACCTCCTCGCCGTCGGGTGACCAGGCCCACGCCCGTGCCCCCGGTGACCACGCGGGCTCGCCGTGCTCGTGCTCCTCGTCGAGCACGACGGCATCGTCGAGCCACAGGCGCTGACCGCGGAGGTACCCCAGCCGACCCGTCACCGAGTAGCGCGGCTGACCGCACCCCGACCCGGAGGCCACCGTTCGGACCGTGCCGTCGACAGCACGCTCCACCACCCGGGAATCGACCCAGGGGACCGCCGGGAGATCCCATTCGTGCCAGGCGAGCCGACCGTCGGGCGCCCAGGCCGGATCCCACGCGAAATCGGCCCGCGAGACGCGGACGGGCCACGCCGAGCCGTCGAGCGGCACGGCGACCACGTCGCACGCGTCGCCCCGGTCGATCACGCAGGCGACGGTGCCGTCGGGTCCGATCGCCGGCCCGGACGCCCGTCCCTCGGTCGTGAGCACCCGGAGTCGCCCGCCGGTCGCGGCGACCACCCCGAGGCGGCCCGCCTCGTCGGCGACCACGAGCTCGTCGTCGGAGGCCCAGGCGAAGCCCCCGCTCGCGCCGGTGTCACCGGTGACCACCAGGGGCGGGCCCGAGCCGTCGAACGGGGCCGCGACCAGCTCGGTTCGGCCGTCGGTCGTCTCCAACCAGGCCAGACGGGCGCCGGACGGCGACCAGCGGGGGTCGGAGAGCACCCGGGAGCGGGCGACCATCCGGGCGGAGATCCGGGGCGGAGCCACGGCCGCACGCTACCGACCGGGTCGCCGACCCGGGGTGGGCTTGCCTCGGGGGGGCCCCGCCCTCCATCCTTGAAGGTTCATGCCCTCCCTCCCGCCTGCCTCGTCGCGCCCGCTGCGCATCGCCTACTTCGTCTACCGCGGCAACCCCCATTGCGGCGGTCAGGGCGTCTACAGCCGCCACCTCACCCGGGAGCTCGCGGGCCTGGGCCACGACGTCACGATGTTCGCGAGTCCCCCCTGGCCGATCGCCGACGACCCGGTGCGCCTGGAGAAGATCCCGAGCCTCGACCTCTACAAGCGCGAGAACCCGTTCCGGGTGCCGTGGCCGCACGAGTTCCGCACCCGGGAGGACGTGGAGGAGTTCGCCATCATGTCGGCGGCGGGCTACCCCGAGCCTTACGCGTTCAGCCGACGGGTGTATGCGCATCTCCGCGACCGTCGGCCCGAGTTCGACCTCGTGCACGACAACCAGTGCCTCGGCCGGGGCCTCCTCGGCTTCGTCCGCGACGGCTGGCCGTTCGTGCACACCCTGCACCACCCGATCACCGTCGACCGCGACCTCGACCTCGCCCACGCGTCGAATCCGCTGCGCAAGCTCACGCTGCGGCGCTGGTACGGCTTCCTCGGCATGCAGATGGAGGTCGCCCGCCAACTGCCCCGCCACCTCACCGTGTCGGAGAACTCGAAGCGCGACATCGTCGCCCAGATGGGCGTGCGGCCCGAAACCCTGCACGTGGTGCCGGTCGGCGTCGACCAGCAGCAGTTCCGCCCGATGCCGAACGTGAAGCGGGTCCCCGGCCGCCTCATGACCACGGCGAGCGCCGACGTGCCGCTGAAGGGCCTCACGTACCTGATCGAGGCGCTGGCCAAAGTACGGGCCGAGCGGAGCGACGCCCACCTCGTGGTGATCGGCCGGCCCCGCCACAAGTCCGCCGTGCCCGCCCAGCTGAAGCGGCTCGGGCTCGAGGGCGCGGTCGAGTTCGTGAGCGGCGTGTCCGACGAGCGGATCGTCGAGCTCTACGCCGAAGCCGAGTTGGCCGTCGTCCCCTCGCTCTACGAGGGCTTCTCCCTCCCCGCGATCGAGGCGATGGCCTGCGGGGTGCCTCTGGTGGCGACCACCGGCGGCGCCCTCCCCGAGGTCGTCGGCCCCGACGGCGAGAGCGCGCTCACCGTCGCCCCGGGTGACGCCGACGCCCTCGCCCAGCGCATCATCGACGGTCTCGCCGACCCCGAACTGCGGGCCCGCCTCGGCGAGCGGGGTCGTTCCCGGGTACTCGACCGCTTCACCTGGCGCCGAACCGCCGAAGGAACCGCCGAGCACTACTACCTCGAACTCGAGGCCCACGAGCGCGCGAGGCGCGACGCGTGCTGACCGTCGACTTCGACCGGCTGGGCTTGGCCCCGGGCGAACGTCTGCTCGATCTCGGTGCGGGCGGTGGTCGCCACGCGTTCGAGGCGATGCGCCGGGGCGCCCGGGTCACGGCGCTCGACTACTCGGCCGCCGACCTCAAGGACGTCGCCGCCGTGGCCGGCGGCATGATCGCCGCCGGCGAGATCTCGACCGATCAGTGGGCCGGGGTCGCGAACGGCGACGCGCTCGACCTCCCCTTCCCCGACGGCGCGTTCGACCGCGTGATCATCTCCGAGGTGCTCGAGCACATTTGGGACGACGAGCGGGTGCTCGCCGAGGTGGCCCGGGTGCTGCGGCCGGGCGGTCGCCTCGCGGCGACGGTCCCGACCCGGTGGCCCGAGCGCGTCTCCTGGGCCCTGAACCACCGCTACCACGACACCCCGGGCGGTCACGTGCGGATCTACCGCCAGCGCGACCTCGAGGCCCGGGTCGAGCGGGCCGGGTTCTGGCTGCGGGGCTCCCACCACGCCCACGCGCTCCATTCGCCCTACTGGTGGCTCAAGTGCGCCTACGGCCTCGACAACCCCGACGCCGGGCCGGTGCGGCGCTACCACGACTTCCTCTGCGCGTGCATCGAGCGCAACCCGGCCTGGGCGGCCACCGCCGAGCGGGTGCTCAACCCGGTGCTGGGCAAGAGCCTCGTCGTCTACGGCGAGCGGATCCCGCCCGCCGCCGAACGGCACCGGGAGGCCCGCCGTGGCTGAGCTCCGACTGCCCGAGGTCGCCGGGGTGCTCAGCCGGGACGACATCGCCCGCACCGTCGACGCCATCGCATCGGTCCAGCAGCCCGACGGCAACATCCCGTGGGTGCCCGGCGGTCACACCGACCCGTGGAACCTCGTCGAGGCGGCGATGGCCCTCGACGTCGGCGGCCGCTACACCGAGGCCGAGCGGGCGTACGAATGGCTCGCCCGCATGCAGCACGCCCGCGGCAGCTGGTTCGCCTACTACGTCGGCGACGACGTGAAGGACCCGACGCTCGACACCAATGTCACCTGCTACGTGGCCAACGGCGTGTGGCACCACTACCTCTGCACGCGGGACGCCGGCTTCCTGGAGGAGATGTTCCCGGTGGTGGAGTCGGCGATCGACTTCGCGCTCGACCACCAGCATCCGACCGGCGAGATCGAGTGGGACGCCGACCCGGCCCGCACCGAGGGAAAGGGAGCACTCCTCACCGGCTCGTCGTCGATCTACTCGTCACTGCGGTGCGCGATCGCCGCGGCCGGACGGCTCGGCCGGGAGCGGCCCGACTGGGAACTGTCCCTCGGCTCGCTCGCCATCGCGATCGCCCACCGGCCTGAGCGCTTCCTCGACAAGGACCGCTGGGCGATGGATTGGTACTACCCCATCCTGTCCGGAGTGCTGCGCGGCCATGCGGCCGAGGCCCGGGTCGCGGCCAAGTGGGAGACCTTCGTGGTCGACGGACGCGGCGTGCGCTGCGTCTCCGACCAGCCCTGGGTCACGGCGGCCGAGACCTGCGAGTTCGTGCTCGCGCTCGACGCGATCGGACTCCACGACCGCGCCGCCGCACTCTTCGCGTGGGTGCAGTTCCTCCGCCACGACGACGGTTCGTACTGGACGGGCATGAACTTCGACGGCGAGCGCTTCGCCGACGAGGGCGAGTACTTCACCGCCGAGCAGCCCACCTGGAACAGCGCAGCCGTTGTGCTCGCCGCCAACGCCCTCGGCGGCGACGGACCCACCGCCGGGCTGTTCCGGGGCGAGGGCCTGCCCGCCGGACTCACGGCCCAGGAGCTGATCGCCGCCGGCGAGGCCATCGAGGCCGAGCAGGCCCCCCGCCGGCCCTGAGCCCGGGCCGAGAGGCAAGCACCCGTGCCGTCCCGCTGGCCGATTCCCCGGCTCCACCTCCCCGTGCGGTTCGGGTCGGCGCCGACCCCGGCGACCTCCGGACCGGCCCCGACCGAGCCGACCGCGACCGATGGCCCCGAGCCGGACGCCGACCTGCTGCGGGTCCTCGAAGCAGTGACGGTCCTGTGCGATCGGGTCGTCGACGCGCTGGAGGCCGACCGGGCCGAGCGCGCCGCACTCGTCGCCGCCCTCCACCGGCTCGGGTCGGGCCCGGCCGCCGAGCCGATCACGCCGGGCGGTCTCCCGCCGCTCGCGGCTACCGAGCGCGTGCTCGGAGGGACCATCGGCCCGGTCGAAGCCGAGCCGAGGTCCGTTGACGACACCACCCTCCGGCAATCCGATGCCGAGCCCGAGCCGCCGACCGAGGTCGAGGTGCGCAGCGGGCTCGAGGACCGCTGGGTCGACGGCTTCGAGGTCTGCGAGACCGTCCACGACGAGGCCGGGATCCGGTTCCGGCTCCGGCGCCTCGTCGACCGGGTCGTGCTCCCCGATCTGTTCACCGAGCACGACGTTCGCCGCAGGGCCGGCAACGGCGACGGCACGAGCCCGCCGCGCGTGCGGCGCTGGTCGCCGTTCTGAGCCTCGCTCCCTCTACCGACGGAGCAGGCGCAACGACCCGGTGGTCGCGAACGGCGTGAAGCCGTCGTCGACGGCCCGGCGCCATACGAGGAACGGCGCCTGACCGCCTTCGGCCGGATCCTCGAACACATCGTGGATCGCGAGCGTGCCGCCCGGCTCGACCCGAGGCGCCCAGTGCTCGTAATCGGCGAGCGCGACCGCCTCGGCGTGGCCCCCGTCGATGAAGCAGAAGCGCACCGGCGTGCGCCAGGCCCGGGCCACGGCAACCGACGGTCCGACGACTCCGACCACGACGTCCTCCAGACCCGAGGCCGCCACCGTGTCCCGGAAGAAGGGCAACGTATCCATGCGGCCCGTGCGGGGATCGACGACCTCGGGGTCGTGATGCTCCCAGCCCGCCTGGTTCTCCTCGGAGCCACGGTGATGGTCGACCGTGAACAGCACCGTGCCCGCGTCACGCGCCGCCGCGCCGAGGTACACCGACGACTTGCCGCAGTACGTGCCGATCTCGAGGAGCGGACCCGTGCCGAACGCAGCGCGACCGGCCTCGTAGAGGGCGATGCCCTCCTCGTCGGGCATGAAGCCTTTCACCGAGCGGGCGACGGCGAGCAGATGGGAATCGATCACGGGGTCCTCAGATTCTCGGGTCCTCGACCCAACGGCCGAAGACCCCGGCGAGGCAATCGACCACCTCGCCGAGCGTGGCGTACGCCCGCACCGCCTCGAGCAGCGCGGGCATGAGGTTCGCTTCGGGGTCGGCGGCCTCGCCGCGCACGCGGGCGAGCGCGCGGTCGACCGCTGCGGCATCGCGTCCCGCCCGTACGCCGGCGAGCCGACGGCGCTGCTCGACCTCGGTCTCGGGCCCGATGCGCAGGATCGCCGGCGGCGACTCGTCGTTGCCCTCGAGGAACGCGTTCACCCCGACGACGACGTCGCGCCCGGCCCCGAGCCGCCGCTCGAGCTCGTACGCCGAATCGGCGATGGCCGCCTGGTACCACCCTTCCTCGCACCCCTGCACCGCGCCGTCGAGCAGCGAGCCGCCACCCATCGCCTCGATCTTCCCGAAGATCTCCTCGGCGCGCCGCTCGAGCTCATCGGTGAGCTCCTCCACGTACCACGAGCCACCGAGCGGATCGGCGACGTTCGCGACCCGGGTCTCGTGCGCGATCACCTGCTGGGTGCGCAGCGCGATACGCGCCGCCCGGTCGCTCGGCAGCGCCAAGGTCTCGTCCATCGAGTTGGTGTGCAGGCTCTGAGTGCCACCGAGCACCCCGGCCAGCGCCTCGATGGCGGTACGCACGATGTTCACCTCGGGCTGCT
Organism: Actinomycetota bacterium; assembly: GCA_046086225.1. Lineage (GTDB taxonomy): Bacteria > Actinomycetota > Acidimicrobiia > IMCC26256 > PALSA-610 > JBJSXF01. Next base: position 19,329 of record JBJSXF010000087.1, read on the forward strand.
GGGCCGTGAGGGAGACCCCGGCCGTCTGGGCGTGGAACCGCATCCGCATCGATTCCGGCCGACGGGCGCCGTACCGGTCGCGCAGCCACCGGGCCCAGATGCGCCGGGCGGCCCGATACTTGGCGATCTCTTCGAAGAAGTCGATGTGCGCATTGAAGAAGAAGGACAGCCGGGGCGCGAACGCATCGACGTCGAGCCCGCCGCGCCGAGCCAGCTCGACGTAGGCGAAGCCGTTCGCCAACGTAAACGCCAGTTCCTGGGCGGCGGTCGCGCCCGCCTCGCGGATGTGGTAGCCGGAGATCGAGAGCGCGTGCCACCGCGGCATCTCGGCCGCGCAGAACGCCATGGTGTCGCGCACCAGCCGCAGCGACGGCCGCGGCGGGAAGATGAACTCCTTCTGGGCCTGGTACTCCTTCAGGATGTCGTTCTGCAGCGTGCCCCCGAGCGCCGCCCGGGGCACCCCGCTCGCCTCGGCGTTGGCCACGAACATCGCGAACACGATGGCGGCCGGTCCGTTGATCGTCATCGAGGTGGTGACCGCCCCGAGGTCGATGTCGCGGTAGAGGTCCTCGACGTCGGCGATCGTGTCGACCGCCACGCCGCACTTGCCGACCTCACCGAGCACGAGCGGGTCGTCGGAGTCGCGCCCCATCAGCGTCGGCAGGTCGAACGCCGTCGAGAGGCCGTCACCACCGGCGGCCAGGAGGTCGCGGAATCGTCGGTTGGTGTCGACCGCGGTGCCGAACCCGGCGAACATCCGCATCGTCCAGAGCTTCGACCGGTACATCGACGCATAGGGACCCCGCGTGAACGGGTACTCGCCCGGTCGCTCGGCGTCGTCGGGGCCGTAGACGGACTCGACCGGCACCCCCGACATGGTGACGAAGTCGGCGGTACGCCGAGGTGCGTCGCCGTCAGCCATCGGGCGATGCTACAAGCCGAAGAGCCCGGTCACGCCGTGGTCGCGACCCGCCGTGTACGCGCCGTCGACCGCGATCGCCTGACCGCTCACGAACGACGCGTCGGCCGACGCGAGGAAGCAGGCCACCGCGGCCACCTCCTCGGCCCGACCGAGCCGCCCGAGCTTGTGCTCGCGCACGATGTCGGCACGTACGTCCTCCAGGCCCGGCATTCCGAAGACGCCGTCGAGCATCGGCGTCTCGATGAAGCCCGGACAGATCGCGTTCGCCCGCACTCCGAACCGGCCGTAGTCGATCGCGATGTTCTTCGTGAGGAGCACGACGCCACCTTTCGACGCGTTGTACGAGGATCCGCCCGCCGTCCCCTCGAGCCCCTCGACGCTCGCGACCGTGATGATGCTCCCCCGCTCCCCCGCACGCGGCTCCTGGGCCACCATGTGCCGCACGGCGTGCTTCG
>JBJSXF010000088.1:0-4340 GCA_046086225.1 Actinomycetota bacterium
GTCGGGGTGCAGACCGCGCAGGTGCCGCGGGATCTCGTCGAGGTCGGCGATCCAGCGGTAGCCGGGGAGGGCGTTCGTGAGCCGGGTCCCGAGCTCGGCGGCGAGATCCCGGTTCGAGCCGCCGAGCAGCGCCGTCGTCCAGCGATCCGGGGCGTCCCGCACCCCACCGAACCCGTGCACGGAGATCACCGTGTCCACCCCGCCGACGAACTCGGTGAGCGCGACGGAATGCGCAGGGTCGTAGCGGTGCGAGGGCACGTGCCAACGGAACCCGTCGGGCTGGACGACCGCGTAGCACGACGCGTCGGCCGCCGCAGCCGCCGCGATCGCGATCTCGGCCGTGCCCTGCTCGAGGCCGCCGTGCAACGCACAGAACCCGAAGCGCGACCGCACGACGAGGTGCTCGGCAACCCCGTCGGTGGCGAGCAGCTCGTCGAGCACGACCTCTCCTGCGCCCCGACCTGCCGCCGAGCCCCGACCTCAGGCGTTGGCGAGGAGATCCTTGAACGGCGTGTCCTTGCCCGGTCCCGGCTCCTTGGGCAGGCCCAGCACCCGCTCACCGATGATGTTGCGTTGCACCTGGTCGGTGCCGCCGTAGATCGACGGCCCGGGCGAGAACATCGTCGTCTCCTGGATGGCCCCGCCGCCCGGCGTGTCCTCGCCGAGGAGCATGCCGTAGCCGCCGATGATCTCGTTGCCGACCTCGCGCTGGAGGCGCAACATGTCGCTCATCATCAGCTTGGCGATGTTGGGCTCGGCGCCGGTGCGCTGGCTCGCGGTCTTGGCCCGCAGGGCCGAGAACCGTCCGAGCTGCTGCATCGTGTAGAGCTTGGCGAGCTTCTGGCGGATGTTCGGATCACCGTCGCGACCGAGCTCGCGGGCCACCTTGATGAGCCGCTCCGACGCGCCGATGCCACCTCCGCCGGTACCCCCCGACCGGGACTGGCCGATGTGCTCCTTCACCTTGGTATCGAGCTGACCGGCGAGCGGACCGGGGAACGCACCGCCGACCGCGCCGCTGCCGCCGGTGCCGAGACCGGCCCGCTCGGCCATGAGGGTGGTGTTCGCGGCCGCCCACCCGTTGTGCAGGCCACCGATGATGTCGTCGTCGTGCACGCGGGCGCCGTCGATGAACACCTCGTTGAACAGGGCCCGGCCGGTCATCTCCTTGAGCGGCCTGATCTCGACGCCCGGCTGGGTCATGTCGAACCGGAAGTACGTGATGCCGCGGTGCTTGGGCAGGTTGGGATCGGTGCGGGCCAGCAGCATGCCGAGGTTGGTCAGCTGGGCCGTGGAGGTCCAGACCTTCTGCCCGGTGATGATCCACTCGTCCCCGTCCTTGACGGCCTTGGCGCCCAGCCCGGCGAGGTCGGAGCCCGCGCCGGGCTCGCTGAAGAGCTGGCACCACGCGTCCTGACCGTTCAGGATGCGCAGGAGGTCTTCCTGCTTCTGGCGCTCGTTGCCGTGCGCCACGATCGTCGGCGCGGTGAGCAGGAAGCCGAGGCCCGCCGGCGGGCCGATCGCTCCGTGCGCGGTGAGGGTCTAGCCCACCGCCATGGCGAGGTCGCGCGGCCAGCCCTTGCCCCAGCAGTCCTCGGGGAACATCGGGGCGGCGTAACCCGAGCGGGCGAGCCGGTCCCACCATTCGGCGACCGTGAGCTCGGGGTCCCAGTTTTGCTCGAGCCAGGCCGAGACCTCGGCACGTACCTCTTCGACCGTCGGAAGCGTCATGGGCGGCAGCGTACCGACGCCGGGGCCCCGCAGGCCTGCTCGGAGCTCAGCCGAGGAGGTCGAGCACCCGCTCGGGCGGACGGCCGATCACGCCACACTCGCCGACCAGCACCACGGGCCGTTCCATGAGGCGGGGCTCGGCGAGGAGCACGTCCAGCACGCCGTCCCGGGTGGCGACGTCGGCCTTCGTGAAACCCGCCTCGGCGAAGCGGGCGTCGCCCGTGCGCACGAGCGCGGCCGGGTCGCCCCCGATCGCGTCGAGGATGCGCGTCAGGGTCGGCCGGTCGGGCGGAGCGTCGAGGTAGCGCACGACCTCAGCCGCGACGCCCCGTTCCTCCAGGATCCCCAGGGCCCCGCGCGACTTCGAGCAGGCCGGGTTGTGGAAGATCGTCACGTCAGCCATCGTCCGAACCTACCGCTGCGGCGACGAGATCGAGGTAGTCGGCGCGGGGCACGGCGACCGCCCCGAGCGAGGCGAGGTGATCGGTCACCCACTGCACGTCGAAGAGCGTCGCGCCGTCGAGGCGCAGCAAATCGACCGTCGCCCAGACCGCGACCTTCGACGCATCGGTCACCCGGTGGAACATCGACTCGCCGGCGAAGAGCCCGCCGATCCGCACCCCGTACAGGCCGCCCGCGAGTTCGTCGCCCATCCACACCTCGACGCTGTGCGCGACGCCGAGCGCGTGCAGGTGCCCGTAGGCATCCGCGAACGACGGATCGATCCACCCGTGGGGACGGTCCGGGTCGGCGCACCCGGCCACGACGCCGGCGAAGTCGCGGTTCACGCTCACCGAGAACTGCTTCCGGGCCCGGCGCAGGCTACGGCTCGCGTGGAAGCCGTCGAGCGGCATGATCCCCCGCGGGTTGGGCGACCACCAGGCGAGCGTGCCGTCGACCCGCATCGGGAAGATCCCGCGGCGGTACGCCTCGACGAGCGTCCCGGGCTCGAGGTCGGCACCGACCGCGACGATCTCCGACTCCCCCGCCCCGCGCGGGTCGGGGAAGTCCCAGACGCACGGGGGCAGGGGCTGGGGAACGGCGGCCGTCACCCGAACCGCCGCCTGCCGCCGGGGACCGGAAGTGGCACGAATTGGTGATGGTCGTGAAGCAACACCGGCCTTATCGTGCTCCTGTCGAGTCGTGGGTTCCGCTGAACCGCGTCGTCGACCGTACCGGCTCTGCTGCACCACTCGGTCCGGCGGCCCACCCACGGAAAGAGCGAACCATGAAGTCGTGGACGATCTGCGTGAGCCTCTCCGTCGCTTTGCTCGGCTCGGCCGGAACGATCGCCACTCCGGCATCCGCGGCAGAACGGCCACACACGGGCACCGCAACCGGCGCCAGCGCAGCATCGTCGCGCGTCCGACTCTCCGCCGGCGCCGGTCACACCTGCGCAATCACGAACTCCGGGGCCGCGCGATGCTGGGGGGTCAACAGCTACGGCCAACTCGGTAACGGCACGACAATCAATTCCTCGATACCGGTGACCGTCAGCGGCCTCACCGATGCGGTTGCCATCAGCACCGGCGCCGGGCACGCCTGCGCTCTGCGCGCCACCGGAACGGTCAGGTGCTGGGGACGCAACACGGACGGACAGCTCGGAAACGGCACGACGGTCGGATCCCCCGTACCAGTTCCGGTCTCCTCGCTCTCCGACGTCAGTGCGATCGCCGTCGGTGACCGCCACTCTTGCGCCGTTCTGATCGGCGGATCCGTGAAGTGCTGGGGCTGGAACAGTCGAGGACAACTCGGCAACGGCACTACGACGCAATCCACGGTCCCGGTCACCGTCTCGGGCGCGACCGGCGTTGTGAGCGTCTCGAGTGGAGAGCAACACTCGTGTAGCACGCTCACCGGCGGAGCGATCAAGTGCTGGGGAGCCAACAATCGCGGACAGTTAGGCAACGCCACATTCATCGACTCCTCGACGCCGGTCGTCGCCTCCGACCTCAACGGCGCCACGTCCGTCGCCGCCGGCGACCAGCACACGTGCGCCACACTCTCGAACGGCACTGCGAGGTGTTGGGGAACCAATACCGCCGGTCAGCTCGGTGACGGTGGAGCAGCGTGGGGAAGCAGCAGCACCCCGAGGTCCGTCATCGGGCTCACAAATGCGGTCGCGGTCAGCGCCGGCGGCGCTTCGACATGCGCGCTTCTCGTATTCGGAACGGCAAAGTGCTGGGGGCTCAATGAATCGGGCGAACTCGGCAACGGAGCTTCCGGGCCTGACGGCTGTCCCAGCCTGCTCTTCGACGGCTGTGCGCTCAGCCCGCAGACTGTCACGGCACTGGCGAATGCGGTCGCGATCACGGTCGGCGACTATCCCGGCCCGATATGTGCGCTCCTCGCTTCCGCCACCGCGAAGTGCTGGGGCCCGAACGGGTCCGGCGAACTCGGAACAGGTAACACGACAACTTCGATGACGCCGGCCCTCGTCGTCAGCCTCGGAATCGGGACCGGCATGTCCGCACTCGCCACCGGACAGAGACACACCTGCGCAGTCACGGCAAACGGGAGCGCCCGGTGCTGGGGAGGCAACACGTTCGGGCAGGTCGGAGACGGAACGAACACCAACAGAACGACTCCGGTTTCGGTCGGGGGCCTCG
>JBJSXF010000089.1:0-2844 GCA_046086225.1 Actinomycetota bacterium
GTTTTCGTCATGCCCCCGAGCGTACCGGCTGGGGAGCGTTTATTGCACCATGGTCAGCCCGAAGGACACGGTCCCGAAGGCGGTCGCCGTCATCGAGGGCCTGAGGGGCTGAGCGTTCAGGTGAGGCGGGCGAGCACCAGATCGACGGCCTGACCGACGGTCAGCACCTCGTCGAGGTCGTCTTCCGGCACCTCGATAGCGAAGTGATCTTCGAGTCCCATCACGAGCTCCACCAGGTGGAGGCTGTCGGCTTCGAGGTCCTCCTTGAACCGGGCGGTTTCGACGATCCCGGATGGATCGACGCCGAGCACCTCGCCCGCCACCGAGCGGATTGCCTCGAACACCTCGGTGCGTTCCATGGTCGTGCTCCTCGGGTCGGATGTCGGCTCAGCGCCGACGACGGTTGCGATCGGGTCCGAGGCGACGAAGCTCGGCGAGCTCGGCCTCCGTGTACTGGCGGGGATGCTCAGCCGGGTTCGCCGCATCGGGTTCCTCCGGTCGGCGACCGAGCAGGACGGCGGCTTCGACCTCGGGCGGGAGCGGACGCTCGGCCCGGACCCGGCGCGACGGGCCGACGACGATGATCACCAGGGCGGCCACCGACGCTCCCACGACCAACCCGACCGCGAACTGCAGCACGGCGCGGAGCGTACCGAATGCCAGAATGCCCCCGGGCCCGTTGGGTCCGACTCGCCCGAGTGGTGGAACGGCAGACACGGCGGACTCAAAATCCGCTCCCGGCAACGGGGTGAGGGTTCGAGTCCCTCCTCGGGCACCAGCTCTGAAGCTCCTCCGGTGGAGCGCGGACTCGACGCCGAAGCGGGAGCGGCCCCTTCGGCGCCTGCTTCACGGAGGTGGCGGGACCGGTTCGGTGGAACCGTCAGGCAGTACGCGGGCGAACCAGTAGACGGACCGCCAGCGCTTCGCGTGATGCGGCGCCCGGGTGATCTCCTCGCGCCAGGCCGTGAAACCGAAAGAGGTCGTGGGCGGCACCCGTCCGGGCCGAACCAAGCCGAGGGCTGCCGGGCTGCTCGCGACGAGGAACAGTTCGCGGTCCGCCTCCCGGGCGGCGCGGCCGGTGGCGACGAGTTCGGCCCGGCTGACCGCTCGGGGGGAGCGAACGGCGACGCTCCCGCAGAGGCCGATCAGCGTCCGCGATGCCCGATGGGCCGAGAGATCGAGGCTGATGACCGCGGCGCGATCCCCGATGGCCGCGCACTGGGTCCGGAACTGGGCGAGCGCCGGGGTGTTGTCCCGGATCGTGAACAGCGGAACGGTCACCACGGCCGGGATCGCGATCGCGACGACTGCGGCTCCCGACGCGAGGAGCAAACCGGTACGCGAGCGACGGGCGACGACCGCGAGGATGAATGCGCAGCCGATGAGCAGCATCGGGATGACGAGGGGCACGAATCGGCGCATCGCCCAGACGTGGAAACCGTTGATGCTCGGCCGGGCCAGGTACGCAGCCGAATACACGAGACCGGCTGCGAGGATCCCGGCCCGGGCCCGCCGGGATCGTCGGATCGCGTCGGCGGTCAGCGCCGCAAGCCCGATGACGCCGACGGCGATGACGGGCCACCCGAAGTACCAGGAATGCCAGGTCACCGAGAGCTCGCCGTACGAGCGCGAAGGATCGATCGGCAGCCCCATCCGCCGCTGCAGACCCGCCATTCCCGGCGATGCGAGCGTGACGTGCTGCTCGAGCCACAGCGGCCGCGAGGCGAGACCGGCGGCGACGAGCAGGATCGTGCCGGCGGCGGCCACGGCGGCGCGGTTCCGGTGTCGGGCGGTCGGATTCGGCGACCCGTCGGGCGGGAGAGCCGCTCCGGGCTGCCGGCGGATGATCGCGACCGCGGCACCGACTCCGGAAACGGCGAGGAGCGCGAGTTGGAAACCGATGCGCTCGCCCAGCCCGTCGATGTAGCGAGGGGAGAGTCGGAGCAGGTCGAGGGTCCCGAGCGCCGCGGGAACGGCCCAACCGCCGAGTCCGGCGAGGAGCGGAGCCCACCGTCGGTTGTTGTCCCGGGAGGCTGCGGCCGCGGCCACGATCACGGCGACGCCCGCGAGGTAGCAGTCGGGGCGGGCGATCAGGCCGCGCCGGTGACGAAACCGGCGAGCGCGAATGCCCGAGGCCGGGCCCGATCGCCGGCCGCCGCCGTCAATGCGAGCCCACCGAGGATGCAGACGGCGGCGAGCGGTTCGCTGTATTGCGCCCGGGCGATCGAGATGAACGGTTGGCTCACGGCGAGGACGATGACGGGCAGCACCGCCCACCAGCCGGGAACGAGGCGCCGAGCGAGCGCGAACAGGGCGAGGAGGGTGGCTGCTCCGAGCAGGGCGTTGACCCGGAAGAGTCCGCCCGTACCTCCGATCCATGCTCCGGCCGCGAGGAGGGCCGGGAGGCCGTGGTTGCCCTGGGCGTAGACGTTTCCGTCGGCGTACGGCCAGCCCGGGGCCGACGCGATGAGCGAGGGGATCGCCGACCCGAAGACCTCGAAGGGGGCCGGAATCCGCAGGGTCGGGTTGCCGCGGAGCCAGAGGCCGGCGTTCGCGTAGGTCCCCGGGTCGAGGTTCGAGTCGAGGTACTGACCCGACCAGATCGTGTTGGTCGCCCAGGAGACGAAGGCGATCGCGCCGGCCAGCACGGTGGGTCCCGGGCGACCGGGAGAGCGGATCGTGCGGGAGGTTGCGAGCGCCAGCGCAGCAGCTGCTGCGCCGGCCACCGGGAGGACTAGGAACGGGCGGTAGGCGCCGATGACCAAGAACGCGACCGCCACGGCGGCGAAACCTGCCAGTGCCGGTGCGACGAGGTCGGGGAGGATGACGATCGCTCGGAGGAGC
>JBJSXF010000090.1:0-4962 GCA_046086225.1 Actinomycetota bacterium
CGCCGCCCAAGAGGGGCGGCGGCGCGCTCGGGCCGCCCCAGCGCGTCGCCTCGCCGTAACCGGGATCGCGCCAGAACGGCTTGTCGTCCCCATACGCCCGGGCCCAGTTGCGGAACGTGTCGATCGTCGGGAGCGTGTAGCAAGGCGGCTGAGGGTGCGGCTCGGCGATGCCGATCCGCGCCCGCAGGCGTGCGACGGCCTCATCGGTGATGCGGCTCGCCTCGGCCATGCGCGGCGAGGGTAGTCCGGCGTCCGGGACTGGCCGCCGACCTCCGCTACGTCGGCGGGCCGGGCCGGTCGCCGGTCCGAGCGAAGGTCAGAAGCCGCCGCCGAGATCGACGGCGAAGGCCTCGTAGACGAGGTCGGCCCCGCGTTGGCGGTGACGGGCGAGGATGCCGAGCAACGCCGTCGCCTCGGTGCGCACGGCGTCGACCCACGCTTCGGTCGCGCCCGGGTCGGGCGGGAGTCCGCGGCGAGGAGCGAGACGACTCACCGCCGAGCTCACCGCCGCATGCTCTCGCCGCATCGCCCCCACCGGGCCCGAGCGCCGAGGCACTTCCGCCGTGATCTCGTCGAGGAACGCGCCGGGGGCGGAGGGCGGCGAAGCTGCGGGAACAGACCATGGTGACCTCCGGGTCGGGAATACCGACGGTACGGACCGTCCCGGCGTACCCCCCAGGGCCGAACGTCACCCCAGGTGCGGGAGAACCTGCCCGGCGAAGCACTCCAACGCCGACCAAGCGAGCGTCGGCGGCGTGCCCCCGGCGAGCGGGTTGAGCACGGCCCCGGCGGTGGGCGGCAGCGCCTGCAGACCGGCCACCACCTCCTCCGGCGTGCCCACCAGGTACTGCGGTGACTGCCGCAGCTCCTCGATGCTCTGCGCGTGCACGCTCGGCAGCGACTTCTGGCCCGGAGTCTGGAACGACGTGTAGGTCTGCACCTCGTGCAGCACGTACGGGCCGACCGCCCGCCACGCTGCGTCGGGGTCCTCGGCCGCAAGCACATAGGTGGGACCGCCCGGCGTGATGACAAAGCCCCCGGACCACCCGATCCGCTCGGCTTCCTCGCGGTAGGCCGCGGCCACGGCCGGATCGGCGTTCATCGGGAACATCGGGAGGCGCAGCCGGGCCGCCCGCCGGGCTGCGGCGGGCACGCCCCCGCCGACGAAGAGCATCCGGGCCGGATCGGTGATCGGCGTCGGGGTCACCCGCACCCGCCGGCCGTCGACCGTGAACGGCTCGCCGGTGAGCGCGTCGAGGAGCGTCCGGACATGCTCCTCGAGCACCCGGCCGCGAGCGGCGTGATCGACGCCGGCCATCTCGAACTCCTCGACCCGGTAGCCCGCGCCGAGCGTCACGAGGAGCCGACCGGGGAACGCGTTGTCGATCACCGCGATCTGCTCGGCGATGCGCACCGGGTCGTGGAGCGGCAGCACCGCGGCGCTCACCATCACCCGGGCCCGCTTCGTGCGGGCGAGCACCGCGGCGGCCATCGTGATCGGCGCCGGGCACCAGCCGTCGTCGACCCCGTGATGCTCGGAGAGCACGAGGGTCTGGAACCCGTGCTCGTCGGCCCACACGAACTGGTCCATCGCCGCGTCGTAGATCTCCCGAGCCCCGACCGAGCCGTCGGCGGGCGTGCGGAAGTCCTGGCGCATCGTGAGCAGCATCAGTCGAGGGCCTCCCGGACGAGATGGGGTCCGACCTCGGCACCGAACGCGGCGATCTGATCGCAGAGCTCGGCCCGGGAGCGGGCCATGAGCCGCACCTGGAGGTGCGCGACGCCGAGTGCACCGAGGCGGCCGTTCGCGAAGTCGATGATCCGCTGGGCCGAGCCGGCGAGCACCCCGCGGGGCAGTTCCCACGTCGCGTCGCCTACGTGCGCGACGAGGTGGTAGCCGATCTCGGGCCGGGCCCCGGGCCGCACCCGGTCGGCTTCGGCGCAGATCCAGGCGATGTCGTCGCCGAGCCGGTCGAGGGGCGTCGCCTGCGGGATCCACCCGTCGCCGATGTGCGCGACCCGGCGCAGCGCGGGCCGACCCGAGCCGCCGATCCAGATCGGCGGCCGGGGCTGCTGCACGGGCCGGGGGCGCTGACCCACACCGGCCGTCCACTCCTCGCGGAGCGCGTGATCGATCACTCCGATCGCCTCGTCGACGATCGCGCCCCGGCCGGCGAACGACACGCCGAGCGCGTCGAACTCGCCCTCCACGTGCCCGGCCCCGAGCCCGACGATGACCCGCCCGCCCGAGAGCCGGTCGAGGGTGGCGAAGGCCTTGGCCGTGGCCAGCGGGTGCTGGTAGGCGGCGACGAACACGTTGGTGAACAAGCGGGTACGGGTCGTCGAGGCGGCCACGTAGCCGAGCGTCGCGATCGGGTCGTACCACTGGGTCGACATGGCCTCGGCGGGTTCGGGGGGGATCGCCACGTGGTGGCACACGGCCACGTAGGTGAACCCGGCGTCGTCGCAGGCCTGCGCGACCGCGACGATGTCGGCGACGTCACCGTCGGCTTCCCACGGCATCGAAACGCGCGTCGACAGCGACTGGACCGGCAGTTGCATGCCGTACCCGATCCGTCCGGCGGGCACGACCCCCACGATGCCGCTCACGACGGCCACACCACGGACTGCAGCTCGCTGTACGCGTGGAGCCCGAACAGGCCGCCGTCGCGGCCGACGCCGCTCAGCTTGGTGCCGCCGAACGGGGCGTGGTGGTTGCGCTGCGTCGTGTTGATCCCGACGTTGCCCGAGCGCAGCGACCGGCTCACCCGGAAGGCCCGGCCCGTGTCGCCGCTGAAGACGTAGTCGTAGAGCCCGAAGTCGGTGCCGTTCGCAAGCGCGATGCCTTCCTCCTCGTCGTCGAACGGGATGGCGACGATCACCGGCCCGAAGATCTCCTCCTGCACGATCCGCATGCCGGCCCGGGCGTCGGCGAGCAGCGTCGGGGCGACGTAGAAGCCGCGCCCGGGCTCGCCCGGCCGTTCGCCCCCCGCGAGCAGCGTCGCGCCCTCCTCACGACCGGCGGCGACGTAGCCCTCGACCCGGTCGCGGTGCGCGGCGCTGATCACCGGGCCGAGCACGACGCCGGGCTCGTAGGGGTCGGCGACCTTGAGCGCACCGGCCGTACGCCGCAGCCCCTCGACCACCTGGTCGTAGATGCCGCGCTGGATGATCGCCCGGGTGGGGGCCGTGCAGATCTGACCCGAGTGGAACGTCCACGTCGACGCGATCATGCGCACCGCGTTGGCGGCGTCGGCGTCATCGAACACGAGCGCGGCGCCCTTGCCCCCGAGCTCGAGCAGCAGCCGCTTCATCGTGCGGCCGCCCACCTCGCCGATGCGCATGCCGACGCCGGTGGAGCCGGTGAACGACACCATGTCGACGTCGCGGGTCTCGACGAGCGCCTCACCCGTCGCCGGGGTCGAACCCGTGATCACGTTGACCACGCCGGGCGGGAAGCCCACCTCGTGCATGATCCGCACCAGCTCGATGACCGCGAGCGGGTTCTGCGAGGCGGGCCGGACCACGACGGTGTTGCCCATCGCGAGGGCGGGGCCGAGCTTGCCCGCCATGTTGACGATCGGGAAGTTGTACGGCGTGATGCAGGCCACGACCCCGACCGGCTGGCGCCGGGCGATGGCCCCCATCAGCCCGCCGGGCGCGAGCGCGGTCTGAGGCATCTCCATCGGCGGGAGCGGGATGACCGGCGACTCGAGCGCGTAGCGGGCGTAGGAGTCGAATCGCACCGCAGCCTGGGGCACCTGCATCTGCTTCCCGACCGTGGCCGTGCACCCGTTCTCGGCGACGACGAGCGGCAGCAGCTCATCGAACCGGCCGCGGATCGCGTCGGCGGTGCGCTGGAGGAGGTCGGCCCGCTCCTCGGGCGAGGTGCGCGACCAAGCCGGGAAGGCCTCGCGGGCGGCCCGGGCCGCGTCGAGAGCCTGGGCGACCGACGCCTCGGGCGCGCCGGCGACGACTTCCTCGGTGGCCGGGTTGACGACGTCGTAGACGCCGTCGGCGCCGTCGGTGAAGGCACCGTCGATGAGCAGTTGCGGTGTGGGCACGGCGGGAGCGTAATCCCCCGCCACCGAGGCCTCCGCTAGCGTCCGCCGCCGTGACGCTCCCCCGCATCGGGCTCTGGTCGTTCCAGTTCGACGGACTGCCCTGGGCCGAGGGCCGCGAGGTCGCCCGCGAGCTCGAGGAGCTCGGTTACGGGGCGCTGTGGTTCCCCGAGGCCATGGGCCGTGACGCGACCGTCGCCTGCGCCCTCGCGCTCGAGGCCACCGAGCGGATGGTGCTCGCCACGGGCATCGTGCCGCTCTACGCCCGCGACCCGCTCACCCTGAAGGCGGCCTGGCTCACCCTCGAGGCGGCGTTCCCCGAGCGGTTCCTGCTCGGCATCGGTGTCAGCCACAAGCCCGCGGTCGAGGGCATGCGGGGCACGAGCTACACCGCACCCCTCGCCACGATGCGGGAGTACCTCGATCGTCTCGACGCCGCCCCGTTCTTCGCCCGGCCCCCGACCACCCCACCCCGCCGGGTGCTCGCCGCCCTCGGACCCAAGATGCTGGCCCTGGCCGCCGAGCGGGCCGACGGCGCCCACCCCTACAACGTGACACCCGAGCACACCGCCGGCGCTCGGGCCGCGCTCGGGCCCGACAAGGTCCTCGCCGTCGAGCAGAAGGCGGTGCTCACCACCGACCCGACCGTCGCCCGCGAGACGGCCCGCCGCACGATGGCGATCTACCTCGGCCTGCCCAACGACGCGAACAACTGGCGGCGCATCGGCTTCGACGACACCGACCTCGCCGACGGCGGCAGCGACCGCTTCCTCGACGCGATGGTCGTGTGGGGCGACGAAGCCGCGATCCGGGCCCGGGTCGATGAGCACCTCGCGGCCGGAGCCGACCACGTGTGCCTGCAGGTGCTGTCGACCGACGACCCCTTCGCCGCACCGCTCGA
>JBJSXF010000091.1:0-6951 GCA_046086225.1 Actinomycetota bacterium
CTGGTACGACGGCGACCCGGCCCGGTTGAAGCCCGCCCCCGCCGCGGTCCTCGCCGCCGAGCTGGCCGATCTGGCCGGGGGCGCCGGCCGTCTCGCGGAGCGGGCCCGAGAGGTCGCGGCCGCCGGCGACCTCCGCCTCGCCGGTCACCTCGCCGAACTCGCGGCCCAGGCCGCCCCCACCGACCCCGGGGTGCACGCGGCGCGCGCCGAGATCTTCGGCGTGCGGGCCCGTGAGGAGGCCTCGACCATGGCCAAGGGCATCTTCGCCTGGGCCGAGCACGAGTCGGCCGGGATCGTGGCCGGGGAGCCGGCGTGAGGCTCGCCGGGGCGAGCATCCTCGTCACCGGCGCGTCGTCGGGTATCGGTGCCGCTCTCGCCCCGCTGCTCGCCGAGCGGGGCGCCACGGTGGGGATCGTCGCCCGCCGGGCCGACCGGCTCGAGGCGGTGCTCGAGCGGTGCCGGGTGCACGCGCCCGAGTCGCGGATGTGGGTCGCCGACCTCGGTGACCTCGATCGGGCCGAGGCCGTCGCCCGTGAGGCCGACGCCGCGTTCGGCGGCCTCGACGGGCTGGTGAACAACGCCGCGATCCCGAAGCGGGCCCGGGTCACCGACCTCAGCGCGGCCGAGGTCGAGCACGTGATGGCGGTCGACTTCTCGTCGCCGGTTCGCATGACCCTCGCAGTGCTGCCCGGGATGGTCGCCCGCGGTCGGGGTCAGGTGCTCTTCGTGTCGAGCCTCGGCGGCCGCATCCCGATCGCCAACGAGTCGGCCTACAACGCAGCCAAGTTCGCGCTGTGCGGCTTCGCCGAGGCGATGGTGCTCGACCTGGCCGGTACCGGGGTGGAGACGCGGCTCGTGCTGCCCGGCCCGATCGCGACCGAGATCTGGGACCAGCCCGACAACGAGCCTGCGCTGCTCGAGGTGGAGACCGTGCCCGCCGAGGTGTGTGCGGCCGGGATCATCGACGCGATCGAGGGCGACGGGTTCGAGCACTACGTGCCGGCCGAGCTCCCCGGTGGGATGGATGCCCGGGAGCTCGCGGTGGCGAAGGTGCGCGACTGCGACGGCTACCTCAGCGGGATGGCCGCGTTCACGCAGTCGCTCCGCGAATCGCGCTGAGCGAAATAAGCAGGCGAATCGCGCTGAGCGACAGAAGCAGGCGAATCGCGCTGAGCGACGTCAGGCCGGCGCGAGCGTGACGGTCACGCCGGTGAGCACGGCGTTGCCCGACAGCGGATCGAGGGCGTCGGCCGGCACGAGGATGTTGGTGTTCACACCGGCGTAGCGCCGGGCGGTCGTCAGCTCGACCCCTTCGGCCGCGTGCCCCCACCCGTGAGGGATGCTGATCACACCTTCCATCACCTCATCGGTGACCTCGGCGGTGATGACCACTTCCCCGGCCGCCGACGCGACCCGCACGTCGGCGCCGTCGGTGACCCCCAGCCGGGACGCATCAGCCGGATGCACGTGGGCCGTGCAGCGGGGCTTGCCCTTCACCAGCACCTCGACGTTGTGCATCCACGAGTTGTTGGAGCGCAGGTCACGGCGACCGACGAGCACGAGCCGCCCCGGCTCGGCGGCCCGGTCGAAGGCATCACGCAGGCGGGCAACGTCGGCCACGAGCGGCTCGGGCGCGAGCTCGATGCGACCGGTCGGCGTACGCAGCATCTCGGGCACCCGGGGCTGCAGCGGCCCGAAGTCGATTCCGTGCGGGTTGGCCTCGAGCCGGTCGAGCGTGAGCCCGTCGGGGTCGGCGCCGAAGCCGTCGCCGTAGGGCCCGGTGCGCAGCATGAGGTCGAGGATGCGCTCCGGACCGCGGCGCGGCGCCAGGGCGGCGAGGATCTCCTCGGGATCACGGCCCTCGACCGCGGCCCCGGGTCGGCTCACGGCCCGCTGGGCGAGCCCCCGTGCCGTCTGGTCGTCGATCGCGTCCACGTCGGCGTCGGGACCGAGGCCGAGCAGCACCCCGGCGAGGCGCAGCACCGTGCGCCACTCGGGCACTTCGTCGCGACCGGGCGCCACGAGCGGGGGCGAGTAGTTCGCCACGTTGCGGATCGCGAGGCCGTAGAGCGCGAGGTCGTAGTGACCGCGGGCGAGCTCCCCCTCGGGCGGGAGGATCACGTCTGCGTGACGGGTCGTCTCGTTGACGTAGATGTCGATGCTCACCATGAAGTCGAGCCCGGCGAGGGCCTGATCGAGGCGAACCGCATCGGGCGTCGAGAGCACCGGGTTGCCGGCCATCGTGATGAGGGCCCGGATCTGCCCCTCCCCCGGCGTCTCGATCTCCTCGCGCAGGCACGCCACCGGCAGCTCGCCGTAGACCTCGGGGGCACCCCGCACCCGCGACGCCCGGCGGCCGAACCGCACGCCCCGCCCGACGCCCGGCTGCCCCCCGACGTTGCCGCCGCCGGAGGCGGGCAGGGTGAACATCGCACCTCCGGGCCGGTCGAGGTTGCCGGTGCAGACGTTGATCACGTCCACCAGCCAGGAGGCGAGGGTGCCGAACTCCTGGGTGCACGACCCGATGCGGGCATAGACGGCGGCGGTCGGCGCGCCCGCGAGCTCGCGGGCGATGCGCCGGATGGTGTCGGCGTCGATGCCGCAGACCGGCGCGACCCGCTCGGGGGAGAACTCGGCGGCGAGGGCGGCCACCACGTCGAGGCCGGCCACGTGGTCGGCGACGGTCCCGAGGGCCACGAGATCCTCGGCGAACAGCACGTGCAGCAGCGCGAAGAGGAAGAACGCGTCGGTGGCGGGCCGGATCGCCAGGTGCTCGTCGGCCTCCTGCGCCGTCTTCGTGCGCCGGGGATCGACCACCACGAGCCGACCACCCCGGGCCCGCAGGGCCCGCAACCGGCCCGGGATGTCGGGTGCGGTCATGAGCGATCCGTTCGACTCGAACGGATTGGCGCCGAGCATCAGCAGGTAGTCGGTGCGATCGACATCGGGCACGGGCACCGAGAGCGAAGCGCCGAACATGAGCCCGGCCGAAACCTGCTTGGGCATCTGGTCGACGGTGCTCGCCGAGAACACGTTGCGGGTCCGCGCCGCCTGGAGCATCACCCGCCCGAAGACGAGCCCGGCCAGGTTGTGGGCGTTGGGGTTGCCGATGTACACGCCGAGCGCGTCGGGGCCGTGCTCGGCCCGCAGCGGCGTCAGCGCGGCGTCGATCCGGGCGAAGGCCTCGTCCCACGTCGCCGGCCGGAATCGGCCGTCGGCGGCCTTCACGAGCGGCGTGCGCACCCGGTCGGGGTCGGCGGCGAGGTGCTTCAGCGCGGTGCCCTTCGGGCAGAGGTAGCCGTGGCTGAAGACGTCGTCGCGGTCGCCCCGCACGAGGTCGATGCGATCGTCCTCGAGGTGGAGCTCGAGACCGCACGTGGCCTCGCAGAGGTGACAGGTGCGGTACTCGATGCGGCGGGCCATGCGCGGAGGTTACGCGCCGGGCCTAGGCTCCTCCAGCGTGCGTGCCCTCGTGTTCGGCGTCGAGCCCGATCCCGCCCCCGAGCCCGTCGACCCGGCCGCGGGGCACCTCGAGCGCAACCTGCGGACGACCCCGATGGGCCTGCGCGACCTCCCCGATCCGGAGCCGCCCGGACCCGACTGGGTGGTGATGCGCACCCGGCTGTGCGGGATCTGCGGCTCCGACTCCAAGCAGGTGTTCATGGACACCGGCGGCGACTGGCCCGACGCGGCGATGACGGCCTTCATCTCGTTCCCGCAGGTGCTCGGCCACGAGGTGATCGGCACCATCGAGCGGGTCGGCCCGCAGGCCCGGGGCCTCGAACCCGGCCAGCGCGTGCTGCTCCAGTGCTGGCTGTCGTGCGGGCCACGCGGCATCGACCCGGTCTGCCCGGCCTGCGCAGTCGGCGACTACTCGCTGTGCTGGAACTTCCTCGACGGCCGACTCGCGCCCGGCATTCACGTCGGCAACTCGTCCGACGCGCCGGGCGGGTTCGCCGAGCTCGTGCCCGCCCACGACTCGATGGCCTTCCCCGTGCCCGACGACATCGCCGACGAGGTCGCCGTGCTCGCCGATCCCTTCGCGGTCGCGTTGCACTCGGTGCTGCAGTCGCCGCCCCCGCCGGGCGGCAAGGTCGTCGTGTGGGGGGCGGGCGCGCTCGGATCGAGCGCGGTCGCCGTGCTGCGGGCGCTGCACCCGACGGTCGAGGTCTGTGTCGTCGCCCGCACCGCCGCCCAGCAGCAGCTCGTCGGTCGCCTCGGCGCGCACCACATCGTGCCGTCGGAGCAGGAGGCCGAGGCAATCGTGGTCGCGCTCGCCGAGTGGTCGGGCGGCGTGCTGCGCTCACCCTGGGGCGGCCTGCCCATCGCGCACCCGGGCTTCGTCGATGTCGTCTACGACACGATCGGCGCGCCGGCCACGCTCGAGCAGGCGCTGCGCATCATGCGGCCGCGCGGCACCATCTCGGTCACCGGCGTCACCGCACCGGGTCGGTTCGAGTGGTCGCCCTGGTACTTCAACGAAGTGCGGATCGTCGGCTCCAACGCCTTCGGGGTCGAGGAGATCGATGGGGTGCGCAAGCACGCGATCGAGCACTACCTCGACTTCGTGCGCGACGGCCGGGTCGACCTCTCGCCGATGCTCACTCACACGTTCCGGCTCGACGCCTGGCGCGACGCGTTCACCACCCTCGCCCGCCAGGACGCCACCGGCGCGGTGAAGGTGGCTTTCGACTACCGCTGACGGGCGGTTCGCGCCCCGCCGACCGGAGCACCGCCGAGCGCGCCCCGTCGGTCAGAATGGCTCCGTGGCCGACGACCGCTTCTACTTCCGCCAGCTCCTCGCCGGACGAGACTTCGCGCGTGACGATCCGGTCGCCCGCCAGATGGTCAACTTCGTCTACCTGATCGGCGACCGCGAGACCGGCGAGGCGGTAGCGGTCGATCCCGCGTACGCGCCGGGGGAACTGGTCGAGATCCTGGGTGTCGACGGCCTGCGCCTCACCGGTGCGCTCGTCACCCACTACCACCCCGACCACGTGGGCGGGAGCATGGGCGGCTGGACGATCGCCGGCGCGAGCGAGTTGCTCGCCCTCCCCGGAGTCGAGGCGAAGCTGCACGTGCAGGCCGAGGAGGCCTGGGGCGTGAAGCGGGTGACCGGCTGCTCCGACGGCGACCTCGTGGTGCACGCCTCGGGCGACGTCGTCGAGGTGGGCGCCGTGCGGATCACGCTCATCCACACGCCCGGGCACACGCCCGGATCGCAGTGCTTCCACGTCGACGGCCGCCTCGTGAGCGGCGACACGCTGTTCCTCGAGGGCTGCGGACGCACCGATCTCCCCGGTGGCGATCCCGAGGCGCTCTACGAGAGCCTCACCACGCGCCTCGCGGTCGTGCCCGACGACACCGTCTGCTACCCGGGCCACCTCTACTCGGCCGCGCCGAGCGCGCCGATGGGCGAGGTGCGCCGCGACAACTTCGTGTTCCGACCCCGCACGCGCGAGCAGTGGCTCGCGATGTTCGGCTGAGTCCTGGTCGGGCGGAGCCGGACGGCTCCGCCCGGGATCACACGACGCTTCGCCCGGTCACCACCACGCGCAGCGCGTCGATCGTCGTGGTGCCCGTACCCACTGCGGCGACGACCCGGCCGACACACACCTTGGCGAACGACGGCGCGAGCACCCCGCGGTAGGACGTGCCGAGTGCCACGTTCACGGTTGCGGTGCCGGTGCGGGTCAAGATCCCGAAGGACCCGGTGCCGCCCGCCGTTCCGCAGGTACCCGGCGTCGAGACTCCGTTCACCGAGCTCACGAGACCGACCAGGACCGAAGGTACCGATCCGACCACGACCACGAGTTTGGCGTCGATCGGGGCGGTGGGGCAGCCGACCGCCAGGCAGGACGGGGAACTCCCCGCCGTGCCGAGCGCACCGACCGTCCGACCCACGCAGACGCTGCCGAACGTGTCGGTGGCGACCCGGGGGTCGATGAAGGCGGTGTCGGGCGCAACCGAGATCGTGCGGGCCCCGGTGCGGGTGGCGAGCACGAACGAGCCCGCTGCGCCCGCAGTGCCGCAGGTGCCGGGCGTCGAGACGCCGTCGACCGCGGTGACCGTGCCGATGGTCCGGAGCGGAGCCGCGGTCAGCGGGCCCGAGAACGACGTCACGATCACCCGGAAGGCGTCGATCGGCGAGCCACTGCCGGCAGCCGCGACGACCCCGTTGACGCACACCTTGGCGAACGACGCCGACGGAACCCCGACGAACGCGGTCGTCGTCGCCGAGACGGCGACCGTCGACGTGCCGGTCCGGGTGCTGAGCACGAACGAACCCGCCGCGCCCGCAGTGCCGCAGGTACCGGCTGTCGAGACGCCGTTGACGGCGGTGACGAGCCCGACCGCCACGACCGGCGGCGGGGGCGCGACGACGAGGACAGCAGCGGTCACCACACCACTCGCCACCGGTCCGCCCGCACCGATCGTGCGACCGACGCACACGCTCGCGTACGAGGGCGAGGCGACACGCGGATCGATGAACGTGGTCGTCGCGGTGACCAGCACCGTGCGGGCCCCGGTGCGGGTCGCCACGGTCACCGTGCCCGCCGCACCGGAGGTGCCGCACGAACCGGCGGTGGTGGCACCGTCGACTGCGGTGACGGTACCGAGCGCAGTGCCGACCGTCGGGACCGCACCGGCCGAGGCCGGGATCGAGAGGGCAGCGACGAGCACTGCCGCGACGAGGACGGGGAGCCGGAAGGGTTTCACCATGCGGGAAGTATCGGCGACGGAGCGTGGCCGATCAAGGTTTCCCGACCGGGCCGATCGGCCCTTTCCTGATTCTGTCCGGCCAAGCATCCGGCCGACCGCCGACGGAGGTCTCGGCTCCCGCCTCGCTCAGGCCGGGTCGAACCGCACCGGCAAGGCCCGGGGACCCCGGAAGGCGTAACCCTCGATCACCGCTTCCGCGGCCTGCTCGGGGTCGAGGCGCAACCCGGG
>JBJSXF010000092.1:0-7963 GCA_046086225.1 Actinomycetota bacterium
CCGAGGATGTTGCGCATGATGTCGGAGGTGCCGCCCTCGATGGTGTTGGCCTGGGCCCGCAGGAACCCCGAGGCGACGGCGCTCGCCGTGTCGGCGGCCGCGCCGACCCGGCCGACCCGCTCGATGCGGGAGAGGTTCCGACCCTCCCAGGCGATCGCCGACGCGCCCTCGAGGTCGATGGCGAGGTTCTGGAGACGCTGGTTGAACTCGGCCTGCTGGAGCTTGGTGATCGACCCCTCAGGCCCGGCCTCGGATCCGCTCTTGCGCTTCGCCGCGGCGCGCTGGTTGTTGATGCGGATGAGGGTCGACTCGATGTAGGCCTGCGCGAGCGCCTGCCGCACGAGTCGGTCCTCCGTGCCCCGGTGCCGGTCGATGAGCTTCTGCACCGGGCTCCCGCCCACCGCCTCGCCACCGATCGACCCCGCGCCGGACAGCGAGACCCGCTCGTTCATGAGGGTCGTGATCGCGACCTTCCACCCGTCGCCCTCGCGACCCAGACGCCAGGAGTCCTGCACGCGCGCATCGGCGAAGAACACCTCGTTGAACTCCGCGTCCCCGGTGATCTGCACGAGCGGTCGCACCTCGATGCCCGGCGCCTGCATGTCGACGATCAGGTACGAGAGGCCCCGGTGCTTCGGCGCCTCGGAGTTGGTGCGGGCGAGGCAGATCCCCCACCGGGCGAACTGCGCGTAGGAGGTCCAGACCTTCTGGCCGGTGAGCCGCCAGCCGCCGTCCACCTTCTCGGCCCGGGTCTGCAGCGACGCCAGATCGGATCCGGCGTCGGGCTCGCTGAAGAGCTGGCACCAGATCTCTTCGGCGGTGAGGATCGTCGGGAGCCACCGGGCCTTCTGCGCCTCGGTGCCGTGCACGAGCAGCGTCGGTCCGGCGAGGTTGATGCCCACCCGGTTGATCGGCTGGAGCGCCCGCGACCGGGCGTACTCCATGTTGAACAGCGCCACCTCGACCGGGGTCGCGCCCCGACCACCGAATTCCCGGGGCCAGTGGATGCCGACCCACCGGTCGGCGGCCATCCGGGCCTGCCAGCGCCGCCCGTATTCGACCTCGTCGGCGATGGTGGCGAAGCGCGGGGCGGGCTCGGCGTTCGCCGCCAACCACTCCCGCACCTCGGCCGCGAATGCCGCTTCGGCGGCAGTGAACGAGAGGTCCATCGGCGCCGAGGATAGAGCCCGAGCCGTAGGCTCCCCCCGATGGGCGTGGACCTCACCGGCGCCGCCGACTTGCACTGCCACTTCGGGCCCGACGCCCACCGCGCCCGCTCGGTCGACGCCTTCGCCGCGGCCCGGGAAGCCGCCGCCGCCGGTCACCGAGCGGTGGTGCTGAAGTCGCACGACGCCCCGACCCCCACCCTGGCCTGGGCGGTGCAGCAGACCGTCGAAGGCGGGACCTCGGTGTTCGGGGGCATCTGTTGCGACCGCGAGGTCGGCGGCGTGAACCCGGCCGCAGTCGAGGTCGCCCTGCGCCTCGGGGCCCGGATCGTGTGGCTCCCGACCCTCTCCAGCCGCCAGGACGTCGAGAACGGCGTGGCCGCCCGGCTCGGCATTCCCGGACCCGGCCTCACGGTCACCGATGCCGACGGCGATCTCCTCCCCGAGACCCGTGAGGTGCTCGCCCTCGTCGCCGAGCACGGTGCCGTACTCGCCACCGGCCACGTCAGCGCGGCCGAGCACTACGCCGTCGTGCGGGAGTTCGCGTCCTCCGGGCGGGTGCTCGTCACCCACGCCCGGGAGGAGCTGGCCGGCCCCAACCTCACCGTCGCGCAGTGCGCCGAACTGGCCGACCTCGGCGCCCGGATCGAGCTCTGTGCCATGACCTGCATCGGCGCGCTCGCAACCCGCAGCGTGGCCGACGTGGTGGCCACCATCCGGGCCGTCGGCGTCGGACGCATCACCCTGGGCACCGACTTCGGCCAGGCGGTGAACCCGCACCCTGCGGCCGGGCTGCAGACCTACGCCGACGCGCTTTGGGGCGAGGGTTTGACCGAGACCGAGATCCGCACGATGGCCTGCGCCAACCCACTCGCCCTGCTCGACCTCGAGGAGACCTGATGCCCCGCATCGACGTACCCGACGGCCCCGGCGACCCCGAAGCCCGGGTGTGGGTCCTGCAGCCGCACATGGGCGTAGCCGCCGCCGCGCTCAGCCAGGCCGTGTACGAGCGCAGCATCCTGCCGGTGCGCGAACGCGAGCTCGCCCGCATCCGCATCGCCGGCATCAACGGGTGCACCATCTGCCTCTCCTGGCGCTCGACGCCCGGCGCCGAGGGCGCAGTGACCGAAGCGGAGTACGCCGCCGTCGCCTCCGGAACGATCCCCTCCACGTGCTCGCCCCGGGAGGCGCTCGCCGTCGACTACGCGACCCGCTTCGCCACCGACCACGGATCGCTCGACGATGCGGCGTTCGCCACCCTGCGGGCCGAGTTCACGGACGCCGAGCTCCTCGACCTCACCGTCTGCGTCGCCGGGTGGCTCGCGCTCGGCCGCACTCTGCACGTGCTCGGGATCGACGACCACTGCCGGCTCGACGCCCGCCCCCCGACCCGATGACCGACGACCTCTTCGCCGTCGTCGGCCGCCAGCGCGCGCACCGGGCCTTCACCGACGAACCCGTCGCCGACACGGTCGTGGCCCGGTTGCTCGAAGCGGCGACCTTCGCGCCCAGCGCCGAGAACCGCCAGCCCTGGGAGTTCGTCGTCGTCCGCGACCCTGATGTGCGGGCCCGCATCGGCGAGATCACCGAACGAGCCTGGACGGGCCACGGACGTTCGTTCTCAGAGACGCGCCTCGCCCCGGGCCTCCTCGCCGACGTGGATGCCGGGGCCACCGGCGGCGTCGCCGCGGCCCCGGTGCTGATCGTGGTCTGCGCCGACACCGAGCGGGGGCTGGCGATCACCGCCCCGTCGTCGGTGTTCCCGGCGATCCAGAACCTGCTGCTCGCGGCCACGGCGCTCGGGCTCGGCAGCGCGCTCACCACGATCGCGACCGGCGGTGCCGACCTCGCCGACGCCCTCGGCCTGCCCGACCACGTGCTCCCGCTCGCGGTGCTGCCCATCGGGCACCCGGCCCGCCCCCTCGGCCCGCCCCGCCGAGACCCGTTCACGGCGCACACCCACCGCGACCGCTTCGGCCGTACCTGGTAGCCGAACACCGTCCGTCGGGTCCCGACCCTCGGGCGCCGCACGTCAGGCGCCGACCGCGACCCGTGCACCCCCGGCGGCCGCCGACGCCCGCACCGCGTCGAGCACCTCGGTGACCGCGACCCCGTCGGTGAAGGTCGGCGGCGCAACGTCCGGCTCGACATCAGTCTCGGCCATTCGCCCTTCGACCCCGGCCCGCAGCACGGCGCACAAGCGCGTGTAGGGCCCGAGCTCGAGGTGGGTGAACCGCTCCCGCGGGTCGGTGACGTCCTCGGGCGGGGCCGGGAGCGCGAGCTCGGGCGGCACCTCGAGCACCCGGGTGCCGTCGGCATCGGCGAAGCGCACCTCCGCCCCCCGCACCATCACGGTGCCGGCCGTACCGCCGACCGCGGTGAGCGCCGGACGGCCGTCGAGCCACGACGCCGCCGTCTGCTGGAGCACACCGGTCACGCCCGAGCGCATCGTGGCCAGGATCACGAACGAATCCTCCGCCCCGGCGCGCCGGGCCGAGACGACCGGCAGCACGGCCGAGACCGCGGCCACCTCGCCGAGCCAGGTGCGGAGCTGATCGACGAGGTGCGAGCCCGACGCCCCCAGCCAACCGCCGCCGCGGCTCGGGTCGAACCACCACTCGGGCATTCGCTTCGCCGGATCGGCGACGAGCCCGGAGTACATGACGAGGCTGAAGGTGCGCGGCTCGCCCAGGAGACCGTCACGGATGGCCCGGGCCACGAGGATGCGGTCGGGGTTCCAGCGGAACTCGTGGCCGACGAGGTGGGTGACGCCGGCCCGGGTGGCCGCCGCGAGCATGGCCCGCGCTTCGGTCGCGTCGAGGGCGAACGGCTTCTCGCACAGCACGTGCCGACCCGCCGCGGTCACCTCGGCCACGAGCGGCGCGTGGGTGGCGGGCGGGGTCGCGATCGTCACCGCCTCGACGCCGGGGATCGTGAGCGCCTCGGCGAGCGAAGTGCACGACTGCGGCACCCCGAGCCCCGCGGCCCGCCGGCCGGTGCGCTCGGCGTCGCGACCGACGAGCGCGCGAACGTCGAATCCCGCGGCCCGCAGCGCGGGCACGTGCACCCGAGCCCCGAAACCGGTGCCGACGACGATCGCGCCGGGTGCGCCCACCCTCAGTAGCCCTCGGCGGGATCGACCACGTGGAGCAGCGGCTCGCCGTTCGCGAACCGGCCGACGTTCTCGATGAGGATGTCGAGCACGGTGTCGAGTCCGCCGGGCGAGTACCAGGAGACGTGGGCCGCGACCCGCACCTGCGGGTGCGCGTACAGCCAGTGCCCGTCGGGCAGCGGCTCGGGATCGACGGTGTCGAGGGTGGCCGCGCCGACGATGCCGGCATCGAGCGCGGTCCGCAGCGCGTCCTGATCGACGAGCGAGCCCCGGGCGATGTTCACGAGGTGCACGCCCGGGGTCATGCGGGCGAAGGCGTCGGCGTCGAGCAGGTGCCGGGTGCGGGCCGTGGCCGGCGCGCAGAGCACGACGTGATCGGCCCCCGGGAGCAGCTCGGCGAGCGAGCCGACCACCTCGACCCCCGGGACCGGGCTCGGAGCCGCCGTGCGCCGCAGGGCCCGCACGTGCATCCCGAACGCGAGCGCCCGGGCGGCGATCGCACTCCCGATGCCACCCAGCCCGACAAGGGCCAGCGTCGCGCCGTGCACCCGGTCGAACCGCGGCTCGGGGAAGTTCCAGTGGCGGGGCGGCTCGGCGAGGAAGGTCTCGGGCATGCGCTTGGCCCGGCCGAGGATCGCGGCCATCACCCACTCCGAGATCGGCACCGCGCTCGCCCCGCGGGCACAGGTGACCGTGCGACCGGCGAAGACCTCGGCCGGCACCTTGTCGGCCCCGGTGCCGGTGAGCTGCACCCAGCGCACGCCGGCCGCATCGATCCAGGGCAGGAGACGGTCCCAGCCGAGGTAGCCCCCGAAGAAGGCGTCGGCCGTGAGATCCGGCGGCGGCGCGCCGTCCCCGACGCCCACGAGCTCGACCCCCGGGCACTCGGCCGTGATCCGGTGGGCTTGGGGCGAGTCGAGGCCGACCTGTACGAGGAGTCGCACCGTCAGAACCCCCGGGTCACGGCCCGGGTGGGCCCGAAGGAGTGGAGGGCGAAGGCGTGGAGGTTGCCGAGCCCGCCGTTCACGAGCACGAGCAGGTGCTCGGGCGCTTCCACGAGGTGCACGTCACCGTGGTCATCGACCCGTCCGGCCTCCTCGATCGCCCGGCGGTGCGACTCGGGCCAGAAGGAGAGCGGCAGCCGGGCGTGGTGGTGGAGCCGCTCCTGCACATCGGCGATGTCGGGGTACGCGGCCGCGATGAGGTCGGCCCAGGGCGGCGCGAGCGCCACCATGATCTCGGTACCGTGGTGGCGACCGATGAACGCATTCGTCCCGGGGAAGGCGAGCGACTTGCCGATCACGGCCAGGAGGTCGGCGCCGTTGTCGGCCACGGTGTCGGCGATGTCGATCGTGCCCGTCGCGCCGTGCACCGTGACCGCGTCGCCGGCGACGCCGCGTCGGGCCGCGAAGGGCGCCCACGGCGAACGCTCCTCCCATTCGGCGACGCAGATGCCGCTCACCCGGCCCGGCTGACCGAACACGCTCTTGGAGGTGAGGCCGACCCGCTGGCCCCCGACGTTACGCATGAGGAGTCGGGTCGCCCGGCCGATCGATGCCCCCGGGCCCGCCTCGCCCCCGAAGCACCCGGCTCCCATGGGCAGTCCGAGCGCGTGGCGCACCGGGCCGTTCGCCACGAGGGCGGGCACCACGCTGCAGGTCGTGGTGTTGAGCGCGAACAGGTTGAACTGCGGGTCGGCCATCGCCGCGATCGCCGCGATCAGCAACGGCATCGATTCGGGCGGCGCCCCCGCCATCACCGCGTTCGCCGCGATCTTCTCGACCGTCGCCCGACCGTTGCGAGGCGGGACCTCGGCGATGAGCTCGTCGGGGAACCGGCCCGAGGCGGCGACGTGCTCGCGCACGCGCGCTTCGGTCGGGGGCACGAGGGGCAGGCCGTCACCGAACCCGGCCGCGGTCGCGAAGCGCAGGAACTCAACCGGATCCTCGTCGACCTCGAGCCGACCCGAGGTCAGCCAGTCGATCTCGCAGCCCTCGGGTCCGCAGTCGCGCTCGACCACCACGGCGGCATTCTCACACGATCCCGACCCCGACGCCCGCCCGCGTCAGGGGGCTGCCCGCTCCTCGGTCGCGCCGAGCGCGGCGAGCGCCGCGGGCCAGGCTGCCCGGGCGATCTCGCGCACCTCGGCCTCGGGCCGGGTGTCGAGCGGGTACGGGAGCACGAGGGTGCGCAGCGCGGGACGACCCGCGTTCGCGGCCATCGTGCGGGCGAGCTCGGCGAACTCCTGGGTCACGACGGCGACCGCCGTCTTCCCCCCGGTGGCCACGACGACCGTGTCGTGGACCGTCCAGGAGGTGCAGCTCCCTCAGTTGCCGAGTCCGACCAGGGCGGCGTCCACGTCGGCGGCGAACACCCCGAGCGCCGAGAAGGTGTCCTCCCCGGCCCGGCCGATCCGGTTGCCCGCCTCGAAGCGCACGACTCGCGCGCCCGCCGCTTCGAGCCGGGGCACCCACTCGTCGAGCACCCACAGCCACGACCGCCACGTGCGGTCGAAGCGCACGCCGATCGTGCGGTCGGCGAGCGGACCGAGGTCGGGACCGCGATCGGGATCGCCCTCGGGCGGCGGCGCGGTCGGGTCGAGGATGCGCACTCGGTCCATGGTCACCTCCGGTCGGGCCCGAGCGTAACGTCGGGGCGTGCGCGCCGAGGTGGTGGCCGTCGGGATCCCGTTCGCCGAGGGGCCGGTTTGGTGCCCCGACGGAACCGTGGTGGCCACGAGCGTGGCCGGCGGGGCGCTCCATCGCATCCACCCGGCGGCCGGCCGCAACGACCGCTTCGCGGTCACGCTCGGCGGGGCGAACGGCGCCGCGCTCGCTACCGACGGCTCGATCCTCGTCGCTCAGAACGGCGGCATCGACTTCTCGGGCTTCCCCGGCCCGTTCGGCGACCTGCCCTCGTCACCTCCGACCGAGCCGTCACTCCAGATCGCCGCGTCCGACGGCACCGTGCGGACACTCGCGGCCGGCGCGTTGCTCGCCCCGAACGACCTCGCGGTCACCGGCGACGGCGAGATCCGCTTCACCGATCCGGGCCACTTCCCACCGGCATCCGAACGACCGGGTCGGGTGATGGCCTACGGCCGTGACGGTGGATTACGGGTGTGGGCCGACGGCTTCACCTACTGCAACGGCATCGTCGCCGAACCGGCCGGGAGCATCGTCGTGGTCGAGGGCCGCGGGTTGCTCCGGGTGTTCCCCGACGGAACACGCGAGTGGGTGATCGAGGATCTCGGGCCGGGGGGCGGCGACGGCTTCTGCTGCGACGCCGATGGCCGCTTCTACGTCGCCGCGACCGCCGAACGCGGCGTTCGCGTCGTGGATACCGACGGCACGATCGTCGAGTTCCTCCCGACCGGCGGCGAGGGCCTCACGACGAACTGCTGCTTCGGCGGACCCGACCTGCGCACGCTCTTCGTCACCGACGCGCTGCCGGGCTCGCTGCTCGCCTTCGAGAACATGCCGACGCCGGGTCGGGCCCTCCCGACCTGGCCCGGCCCGGCGAACGTTGCCTGAGCAACGTCAGTTCCCGGACCGACGTCACCACCCCGATCGCAGTCCGCCGAGCCGGACCCGTAGATCGCGCGCCCACCCCTCCGGGTCCGGGCACGGCCAGCCCGCGGCGGGGAGATCGAAGTACTCCACGCTCACCTTCCCGGCGTAGCCGA
>JBJSXF010000093.1:0-3157 GCA_046086225.1 Actinomycetota bacterium
GTTGGCCGGGGTGAGCCGCCGCCCGGAGGGGTCCGGGTGGGAGCCGCGCTCGGAGCTGGTGCCCGCGCTCGCGCTCGTGGTCGTGACCGTCTTCTACGGCGGGACGTTCCGGATCGTTCAGGGTGCGATCGAGGACGTCACTCCGTGGGGCTTCATCCTCCTGCGCTTCGCGATCGGCTCGCTCGCGCTGCTCCCTTTCGCGTTCCCGCGCAGCTGGCAGCGACCGGGCGTGCCCGCGACGAAGCGGGGGTTCATCGGCGCGAGCGTCGTGTTCGGCATCCTCAGCTTCGTGGGGCTCGCGCTCCAGACGGTGGGGTTGCAGTACACGTCGACGTCGAACTCGGCGTTCATCACGGGCCTGTTCGTGGTGTTCACGCCGATCCTCGCGGTGGTGACGACGCGGGTGCTGCCGCCGGCCCGCGTCGCGCTCGCGGTCGGGTTGGCCGTCATCGGGCTCTTCTTCCTCGAGGGCGGTTCGCTCGCGCTGGGGTGGGGCGACAGCCTCACGCTCCTCGCCGCGATCGCGTTCGCAGCGTGGATCCTGATGGCGGGCACGGCGTCGCTGCGCTACGACCCGATCGTGCTCACGGTGGTGCAGCTCGTCACTGTGTTCGTGCTGGCGGTGCCGTTCGCGCTCGTCGCCGGGGTCGGCCGGGTGAGCGCGGCGGCGATCTGGGGTGCGGTGATCACCGGGCTGTTCGCGACCGCTGCGGCGTTCTCGTTGCAGTTCTGGGCCCAGCGCTACGTGGAGCCGACCCGGGCGGCGGTCATCCTGCTCCTGGAGCCGGTGGTGGCCGGGGTGCTCGGGTACCTCGGCGGGGAGCGGATCGGCATCTCGGGGTATGCCGGCGCCGTGCTCATCCTGGTGGGGATCCTCGTGGCCGAGTCGCGGTCGTGGCGCACGCTCCGCCTTGCGCGGGAAGCGGCCCGCCGGGGAGAATCCGGAGCACTATGAGCGACCAGAGCACCGCCCGGCCCCCGTTCGCCCCCTGGGACCGGCGGGAGATCCCCGGCCTCTTCTCGGTCGAGGACTCGGCCCGCCGCGTCGGTCACTACAAGTGGACCGAGATGCGGCTGTTCGAGGTGCTCGGCGGCTGGGTCGCCACCGTGCCCGAGCTCGACGTGAAGATCATGCTCGGCCGCCACACCTACCACCACGCGTGGCATGCCGAGCTGTGGCACAAGCGGCTGCCCGAGCTGCGGGAGATGAACCCCGAGCGGCTCAACGTGCCGCCGAACGACGCCTACGTGCGGTTCATGGATGCGGTGCGCGAGCCGGGGGCGGCCGAGGAGACGATCGAGAAGCTCGTCGGCGTCTACCGGGTGCTGCTCCCCCGCAAGATCGCGGTGTACACGTACCACCTGAACGGCACGAGCACGATCACCGATGCCCCCACCATCCGGTCGCTCAAGTTCGCTCTCCAGGACGAGTTCGAGGACTGGCGGGACGGCGAGATGATGCTCCAGTCGCTCATCGACACGCCGGAGAAGGTGGACCGGGCGAACCGGCGCCAGGCCGAATTGGAGCACCTCTACCTGGAGTCGGGCGGCATCGCCGGCCCGGGTAGCCTGGGCGGACCCGTCGAGGAGGTCGGATCATGAAGAAGTTCCTCGGAGAGCACGAGCTCGCCCGTGACGAACGGTTCGTGCGCACCAAGATCGAGGACCGGATCTTCGATCCGCGCGGCGCTCGTATGGCGCAGCGCAATGTGGGTCCGGCAAAGATGGCGACCGACCGGCCCGCCGTCGCCGAGCGCTCGCGGTCGCTCATGCACGGCATCTTCGTGGGTGAGATCCAGGCGCTCGAGGGCGCGGGGCGCACCTGCTACGACTTCGACGACGCCGACGCGCCGTTCGCGCTGAAGCTCGACATGGCCCGGCAGTGCTGGGACGAGGCGCGTCACTGCGAGATCTCGCTGAAGCTCGGTGACCACATGGGCACCGAGATCGGTGAGTACACGGAGTCCACCTTCCTCTTCGCGGCGGCGTGCAACCCCGACCCGGTGTTGCGGCTCTGCGGCGTCAACCGTGCGCTCGAGGGTCTCGCCATCGACGTGTTCAACTCGATGAAGGAGTTCGGTAACGAGTCGGACGACCCGATCCTCGAGTTCTGCGAGGACTGGATGCTGGCCGACGAGGTCACCCACGTGAAGATGGGTTCCGACTGGCTGCGCCGCCTCACCGAGACCGACCCCGATCGGCGCGAGCGGGCGCTCGAGTTCCAGCGCACGGTCGATGCGATCTTCAACCTCGGGGGCTTCCGGGGCGAGCAGGAGGAGAACCCGGTGCAGTTGGCCCGGCGCTTCCGTCGTCTCGCGGGCTTCTCGGAGGAGGAGAACGACTCGCTCGCCGAGCTGGCCCGCCGCTCCACCCAGGAGGCGCGCGAGATGGCCGAGATGGCGTCGGCTGCGCTCGGCTCGTCGGCCCAGGGCGGCGGCGCCGGGTCGTGACGGTCACCGTCCGGCCCGATCCGTTCACCCTCATCGCGTACGACGCGGCGGAGATCGCAGCGATCGTGCGGGAGGTGGCGGAGCGGGTGGGGCTGCCGGCCGAGGTCGCGATCGAGGTTGACGTCGATGAGGAGCTCTTCGCCCCGATCGTCGGCCATCTCTCCGATGTCGTCGACGGGGTGGTGAAGATCTGGATCTCGGGGGGCAACCTCGAGGACAGCCGCAAGCCCCGCAACTTCGCGCCCGAGCAGGCGCGCCGCGATTTCACCTTCGCCCTGCTGCGGGCCAAGGATCGCCTCTCGCCCGGGTTCGCCGACGCGCCCGACGACGCGGGGCTCACCCGGGGCGAGCGGGCAGCGTGGGACGTGTCGGCCAACGGTCGGGCCGAGCGGCTCGGCATCACGGTGCGGCGACCCGCCCAGCGTTACGACTACCTGCTCCAGCACGGCTTCACCGATGTGGCCGACGCCGCGTTCGAGCGGCTGTGGGCTGCCGACGCGATCACCTGGGCCGAGCTCCGGGCGGTGTGCACGGAGACCGGCGCCGACGAGCGGTCGGCGTCGAAGATCCCTGTCGACATCCTCCGCCGCCACTGACGCGCTGCGACCGCGGTGCGGTCGGGCCCCGCCGGACTGCTGGCCTCAGGCGAGGTCGTGGGCGCTGACCGAGTCGAGCAGGTCGAGTTCGGGGCGGCCGGCGAGCAGGGG
>JBJSXF010000094.1:0-24613 GCA_046086225.1 Actinomycetota bacterium
TGGTGATGCCGGGTGACAACACCGAGATGACGGTGTCGTTGCAGAAGCCGATCGCGATGGATGAGGGGTTGCGGTTCGCGATCCGTGAGGGTGGCCGGACCGTGGGTTCGGGTCGGGTCATCAAGATCCTCAAGTAGGAGACGGAGAACGTGGCAGCCAGCACCGGCCAGCGGATCAGGATCCGCCTCAAGGCCTACGACCACGAGGTCATCGACCAGTCGACGAAGAAGATCGTGGAGACGGTCCTGCGCACGCAGGCGAAGGTCCGCGGTCCCGTGCCGCTGCCGACCGAGATCCGTCGCTACACCGTCGTTCGCTCACCGCACGTCGACAAGGACAGCCGGGAGCACTTCGAGATGCGCATCCACAAGCGCCTGCTCGACATCGTCGAGCCGACGGGCAAGACGGTCGAGGCCCTCCAGCGCCTCGACCTGCCCGCCGGGGTCGACATCGAGCTCAAGATGCAGCAGGCCTGATCCTCGTCGGGGGTACGCCCCCGACGGTCGGCGGTTCAGCAGCCGCCGAGGGCCGGGGCCGACCCGGCTCGGAGTCTCGTCAGCCCGACGCCCGTCCCGAGCGGTTCGGCGAACGCCGAAGCGCCGTCGGGGACGGGCGTCGCCGCGACCACCCGTCCGTCGACGACGAGCGCGGCCGACGACCGCCCGAGCACGACGGCGAACTCCTCGGCGACCCCGCCCGGACCGGCGAGCGAGACCGACTCGATCCGGGAGCCGCCCGGCCGCTCCACCCCGGCGGTCTTCCCGTCGAGGAAGAGGGCGGTGGCGTCGGGGGCATCGGGAGCCGGAGCGAACCGGAAGCGGATCCGCGGGGCGGTGCCCCCGAGTCCGGTGGCGGTGCCGGCGAACCGGGTGCACGGACCGCCGAGGCGCAGCGCCGGAGGGATCCCGGGCGCGACCGGATCGGGTGTCCAACGGGCCGACGGGCCGCGCGCCGTCCAGCCGCGGCCCGGTTCGGCCTCGGGGCGGAGCGGTTCGGTCGTCCCGCCGTCCGAGAGCGCCCGAGCGGCGGCATCGGTGAGCGAGACCGTGCCCTCGGGGGTGGCGAAGACCTCGGTGAAGCGCGGCGTGACCCACCGGGCGACGATCGGGGAGTCGACCTCGCCGGTTCGGAGGAACGCGACGGGATCGCTCTCGCGCATGTCCTCGGCGAACCGGCGGGCGGTGCCGGGAAGGATGTACTTCGGGCCGGTGCGACCGAGGTAGATCGATCCGACGATGAAGTAGCGCTGAGGGAAGCGAGTGGCCGGGATGCGCCGGTACACGTCGTAGAGGTACTGGTTGTCGTCGTAGAGGAGGAGCGGGTCGCCGGATCGGGAGACGAGGTCGAGGAGCGCCCGCACCGATCGGCGCCCGGCCGGGAGCGCATCGCGATCGGCTCGGGCGATCTCCCCCGTTCCGGTGAATCCGCCCGTGATCGCGGCGGCGTCCCGGAGTCGGCCGGTGGTGCCGGCCGACAGGTAGACGGCGAGCAGCATGGCGATCAGCGGCCAGGCGACGGCCGAGGTCCGTACCCGCGGGATCCGGCGGGCGGCGGCGGCGAGATGGCCGGCGACGACGGCGCCCATCAGGGCCGTGGGTGCGGCGACCACCGCGAAGTAGTGGCTCGAGTAGCGCAAGCCGATGACGAGCTCGATCCAACCGGCGGCGAGCCAGCCGAGGAGCCCGAGGTGGATGACTCGGTGGCGCCGCTCGAGCGCCGACCAGCCGAGGACGGTGACGGTGAGGAACCCGATGACGAGGAGGGCCACGAGCGGGCGGTCGCGGTAGTGCGCCCAGGCGACGTCCCAGCCCCGACCGAGCATCTCGCCGAAGCCGAGGCCGACGCCGCGCTGCTGGAATCGGGCGTACGTCCACCAACTCGCCGTGAACTCCGACCAGGTACCCCGCGCCGCGTACCAGAGCGGCGCCGAAGAGAAGGCGACGGCGCTGCTGCCGAGGAGGACGAGTCGGAGACGCCGCCGTTCGCCCCGATCGGGGACCCGTGGACCGAGCAGGGTCGCCGCGGTGACGCCGATGACGCCGGCGGCGACGAGGGCGGGCAGCACCGACTGGGTCGCGAGACCGAGCGCGGCGCCCGTGACGGCCGCAGCCGTGACGCGCGTGACGACCGAACCCGCCCAGGGCCGCTCGGCCAGGGCGAGCGTCCAGGCACCGGCGAGCAGCGCGATCACGATGTTGCGGCTGTAGAGCAGGCCGGCGTAGGGCGCGTCGGAGAGCGCGAAGTGGATGTAGACGACGGCGCCGGCGGCGATCGCCGCGGCCCGTCCGCCGCCGACCGCCGCGGTCGTGGTCGCGGCCGCGATCGCCAGGGCCAGACAGGTGAGCGCGACGAGGACCGAGAGGGCGTACCAGTGACCGTCGTAGCCGCCGATCCGGTTCGCGAGGTCGTGGGCGACCTCCTCGAGCGGCCCCTTCGGGTGGATGCCGTTCTCGTAGTAGGTGCCGCCGAAGCGCCGGGCTCGCAGCACGAGGTCGCGCGAGAAGACGGCGTCGTTGGCGGCGGCCTGCAGGCGGTTCCCGAGGAGGGTCGCGACGGCGACGACGGTGGCCGTGAACGCGGTGCACCAGATCACGGCCCGGCGCCAGGGGAGGGCCCGGATCCGGCGTCCGAACCCACGAGCGGTGGCGACGGCCCGGGCCCGCGCGACCCCTGTGCGCTCAGGCACCGACACCTGCTCCCGACGGGCCGGGGGTGACGGCAGGCCGGGCGGACGCGTCGTCGGTGACTGCGAGGTCGGGGTTGCGGCCGTCGCCGGTGTCACCGTCGTCGGAACCGGGACCGCGGCGGCGGGTCCCGAGGAGCGCGTCGAGGCCGACGGCGGTCGCGATCACGAGCCCGATCGCGAGCCGCTGGTCGGCCCCCACTACGTGGCGGGCGAGCTCGACCGGGTCGCCGGCCCAGGTCGTGTAGAGCTCGGCGGCGGTGAGCGCGAGGAGCGCCCCGGCGAACACGAGCGCCCGCCGACTCGGGTCGCCCCGCCGGGTGGCGACCGCGCCGGCGGTGAGCAAGCCCAGCGCGACCGCGAGCCAGACGAGGAGCCCGGTTCGGTCGGCCGGGCCGCCGAGCTGCCCGGGCCACACCGACGGTAGGCGCCGCCGGACCTCGTGGGTGTCGTAGTAGCGGACATCGCCGCGCAGCACCTCGGGGAGGTCGTCGCCGAGGAGCGAGCCGTACCGGGGCGCGAGCGCGACGAGCGACCAGGCCATCGCCCGACGGCCGGGGCCGTCGACCCACTGCCGGTACCGGGCGAAGGCCGGCTCCTCGGATCGGTAGAAGTCGTCGTCGAGGCCGCTCCGGCCGGTCCGCCCGCGCAGGGCATCGTCGAGCGGCATCCCCCGGGCGGCGAACCAGCGGGAGAGCTCGGGATCGGGCAGCACCCGCACGCCGATCGTGTTGTGGAACGACAGGCGGGCCCGGTGCGTCCGCGATTCGGCCACGAGCGAGTAGCCGGCCCCGACGACGATCACGGCGACGGTGGCCGCCAGGGCCCGCCGGACGGGGGTCCCCAGGCTCCGGCCTGTGGCCGCGACCAGCCCGAGCAGGGGCACGAGCACGGCGACGGCCGAGATGACGTGGGCGTCGCGGATCAGCATCCAGGCCGCGAGAGTCACGGCCCCGAGCCCGGCCCGACGCGGGGAGGGCCGATCGGCGAACCGCCACCATGCGGCGATGGCCAGGAGCCCGAGGCTCGCGGCGAGCGATTCGCTCAGGATCTGCGTGTGCCACTGGGAGTAGCGGGCCTGCAGGGGGATGGCGACGATCAGGATCACGGCCGGGACCGCCACCGGGCGGGATCGCAGGGTGCGGGCGGCCGTGAGGGCGAGCACGGCGACCGAGCCGGCCGCCAGGAGGGTCTGGGCGACCACGATCAGACGGCTGTCCCGGAAGAGGGCCCAGCAGAACAGGGGGTAGACGGGCGGACGGAATCCGAGCCAGAACCCGGGCCGGAACGGGCCCTGCTCGGCCAGGGCGAGGTACGACTCGTCGGGCCAGACGGCGTCGGGCCAGGTGGCCGGGAACCCCTCGGCCCAGCCCGGGCCCAGGAGGCGGACGGCCAGGAGGCCGGCCCCGACGGCCGAGAGGAGGAGGGGAACCGAGGCTCCGGCCGGGAGGCGGACCGGGGAGGGCGGCTCCGACCGGGACCCGGCCGACGGCTCGGGTGGCGGGACGGTGGGCGGCGGCTGATCCATGGAGCGATCCGGCCGGAACCCGGCGCCGGGCCAGCGTACCGCCCGGGGGTCGGGGTGTCGGGTCGCACCGCCGGGGCCCGTGCGCTAGTGTTCCCGCTTCTTCGGGTTCCGGCCCGGGAGTGCCGCTACCCCCGGCCTCGGGGCGCGACACGACATCAATCGAGGCCCGCGTAGGCCCCCGGTGGGGAACCGCGCGGCACAACCGAGAGTCGCTCCGCTCGGGTCCGCCCGGCGGAGCGTTCGCGTGGGGCGAGCCCGAGGGGTCCCGAGGGAGCCGGCGGCTTTCGCCGGGAACCGCGCGAGCGGCCGTTCCGACGACCGCAACCGAACGCAACCGCACGCACGTCACGACACCCGAGAGAGACAGACCGATGGCGAACAAGGGGATCCTGGGCCGCAAGCTCGGCATGACCCAGGTCTTCGACGACGAGAACCGCGTGGTGCCGGTGACCGTCATCGAGGCCGGTCCGTGCCGCGTGGTCCAGATCAAGACGCCCGAGCGCGACGGCTACGCCGCGGTGCAGCTCGCGTACGGCGAGACCAAGGTGAACCGCCTCTCCAAGCCCGAGCTCGGCCACCTCCGCAAGGCCGATGCCGCGCCGGCGAAGTACCTCGCCGAGCTGCGCGTCGACGATCTCACCGGCTTCGAGGTCGGCCAGGTGCTCGCCGCCGATGTGTTCGCCGCCGGTGAGCGCGTCGACGTGACCGGCATCAGCAAGGGCCACGGCTTCTCCGGAGTGATGAAGCGGCACAACTTCAAGGGTCAGGGCGCTTCGCACGGAAACCACAAGAAGCACCGTGCGCCCGGCTCGATCGGCGCCTGCGCCACGCCGGCCCGGGTCTTCAAGGGACTCCGCATGGCGGGTCAGTACGGCAACGAGCGGGTGACCACGCTCAACCTGACGGTCGTCGAGGGCGACGCCGAGCGCAACCTCATCCTCGTGAAGGGCGCAGTGCCCGGACCGGCCGGCGGTCTCGTGTTCGTCCGCAGTGCCGTGAAGGCAGGTCGGTGATGGGAACGGTGACGATGCGTACGGCCGACGGCGGCTCGGGCGCGGCGTGTGAGCTCCCCGAGGACATCTTCGGCATCGAGCCCAACACGGCGGTCATGCACCAGGTCGTGACGGCCCAGCTCGCCGCCCGACGAGCCGGTACACACTCGACGAAGGGACGGGCCGAGGTGCGCGGCGGCGGGGCCAAGCCGTGGCGGCAGAAGGGCACGGGCCGGGCCCGTCAGGGCTCGATCCGGGCTCCGCACTGGCGCGGTGGCGGCGTGGCCCACGGGCCCCAGCCGCGTGACTACTCGCAGCGGACCCCGAAGAAGATGATCCGACTCGCGCTGCGCTCGGCCCTCTCCGACCGGGCGGCGGAGGAGCGGGTGCTCGTCGTCGACGGGTGGGGCATCACCGCTCCGAGCACGAAGGACGGCGTGCGCCTCCTCGAGTCGCTCGGGCTGCGCCCCGAGGGCGAGCGGGCCCCGCGTGTCCTCGTCGTGCTCGCCCGCGAGGAGGAGACGGTCTGGAAGTCGCTGCGCAACCTCGGCGAGCGAGTGCAGATCATCCTCCCCGAGGAGCTCAACACCTACGACGTGCTCGTCAACGACTGGTGCGTGTTCTCGAAGGCGACGCTCGACACCGTCGTCGCCCGGCTCTCCGGTCGGGCCACCGAGGAGGTCGACGCATGAAGGACCCCCGCGACGTGATCATTCGCCCGGTGGTCTCCGAGAAGTCGTACGCCGCCTACGACGCGAACGTGTACACGTTCGTCGTGGCGCCCGACGCCAACAAGATCGAGATCCGTCAGGCCGTCGAGCAGTTGTTCGGCAAGCGGGTCGCCAAGGTCGCGACCATCAATCGCAAGGGCAAGCGCATCCGCAACCGGCGCACGGGTGCCTACCACTCGCGCACGATGCAGAAGCGCGCCATCGTCACCCTCGCTCCCGGCGAGGACCGGATCGACATCTTCGGGAGCTGAGCATGGCCATCCGCAAGCGCAAGCCGACGAGCCCGGGCCGTCGGTTCCAGTCGTCCTCCGACTTCTCCGACATCACGCGGTCGAAGCCGGAGAAGTCGCTGACGAAGGCGAAGCCGCGAACGGGCGGCCGCAACTCGTACGGTCGCATGACCTCGCGGCACCGCGGTGGCGGGCACAAGCAGCGCTACCGCGTGATCGACTTCCGGCGTACCAAGGACGGCGTACCCGCGAAGGTCGCGGCGATCGAGTACGACCCGAATCGCAACGCCCGCATCGCGCTGCTCCACTACTACGACGGCGAGAAGCGCTACATCATCGCCCCCGAGGGTCTCTCGGTCGGTGACGTGGTGCAGAGCGGCCAGGGGGCCGAGATCCGGACCGGCAACGCGCTCCCGCTGCGCTACATCCCGGTCGGCACCACGGTCCACAACGTCGAGCTCAAGCCCGGCGCCGGCGGCAAGATGGGCCGCGGCGCGGGCACGTCGATCCAGCTCATCGCCAAGGAGGGTGCGTTCGCGACCCTCCGGCTGCCCTCCACCGAGATGCGGCGGGTGCCGATCGACTGCCGGGCGACGGTCGGCTCGGTCGGCAACAGCGAGGCGGGCCTGATCTCGATCGGCAAGGCGGGCCGGGCCCGCTGGCAGGGCAAGCGCCCCCACACGCGGGGTGTGGCCATGAACCCGGTCGACCACCCCATGGGTGGTGGCGAAGGAAAGAGCTCGGGTGGTCGGCACCCCACGTCGCCGTGGGGCAAGAAGGAAGGCCGCACCCGCAAGAAGGGCAAGCCGAGCGACAAGCTCATCGTGCGCCGGCGGCGCACGCGCGGGGCACGGAGGTAGCAGCAGATGCCGCGCAGTCTGAAGAAGGGTCCGTTCGTCGACGAGCACCTTCGCGAGAAGGTGGAGGCGATGAACGCGGCCGGCGACCGGAAGGTCATCAAGACCTGGTCCCGGCGCAGCACCGTCACTCCCGACATGGTCGGGCACACGCTCGCGGTCCACGACGGACGCAAGCATGTGCCGGTCTACATCTCGGAGTCGATGGTGGGTCACAAGCTCGGCGAGTTCGCGCCGACCCGCACCTTCCGGTACCACGCCGGTCAAGAGAAGTCGAGCCGACGCTGATGGCTCCCCGCGCCGCCCTCTCCCCGAACGGTGCGCACGCGAGCGTGCGCTACCTCAAGGTGTCGCCCTACAAGGTGCGTCAGGTGCTGACGCTCATCCGCGGCCTGCCCGTCGACGACGCCCGCCGGGTGCTGCAGCTGTGCCCGAAGGACGCGGCCGACCCCGTGGGCAAGGTGCTCGACTCGGCGATCGCCAACGCCGCGCACAACAAGGAGCTCGATCCCGATGAGCTCTTCGTCGTCCGGGCCTGGGCCGACGAGGGCCCGACCCGCAAGACAGGCCAGGCCCGGGCGCGTGGGCGCTTCTTCCGGACGCGTAACCGCACCTCCCACGTGACGATCGTGCTCGACCGCTTCGACGTGGACGCGCTCGCCGAGCGGGCCAAGCGCGACGAGGCGTCGGGTCGGGGCGCGGCGGCCGAGCGGCGGCGGCGGTCGGAGCGGGTGCGCCGGTCACGCCAGGCCGAGCCGGCCGCGCACGACCACGATCACGATCACGACCACGACCACGACCACGACGACGCAGCGACGGAAGCGACGGCGTCCGACGCGCCCGAGGCGACGACCGACGGCGAGGAGCAGCAGTAATGGGCCAGAAGGTCAACCCGTACGGGTTCCGGCTCGGGGTCACCACCGACTGGAAGTCGCGCTGGATCGCGGGCAAGAAGGACTTCCGCGAGCAGCTCATCGAGGACTGGAAGATCCGCGACTACCTGCGCAAGCAGTTGGAGCGGGCCGCCGTGAGCCGAGTGGAGATCGAGCGCACCGGTGACCGACTCCGCATCGACGTGTGGACGGCCCGGCCCGGCATCGTCATCGGTCGCCGGGGCGCCGAGGCGGAGCGCCTCCGCGAGGGCCTGCGCAAGATCAGCGGCAACGCGAAGACGGCGTTCAACATCCAGGAGATCAAGCAGCCCGAGCTCGACGCCATGCTGCTCGCCCAGGGTGTGGCCGACCAGCTCGCCGGCCGGGTGTCCTTCCGGCGGGCCATGAAGCGGGCGGTCCAGACGGCGATGAAGGCGGGTGCGCTCGGCGTGCGCGTCCAGTGCTCGGGTCGCCTCGGTGGCGCCGAGATGAGCCGCAAGGAGTGGTACCGGGAGGGTCGGGTGCCGCTGCACACGCTGCGGGCCGACGTCGACTACGGACTCGCCGAGGCGCGCACCACGTTCGGCCGGATCGGCGTGAAGGTGTGGATCTACAAGGGCGACATCCTCCCCTACCGCAGTGCAGTGGAGGACAAGATCGCCCGGGAGGCGGCCATGGCCGTCGGTGAAACCGCGGGTCAGGCGCCCGGGCGTCGGATCGTCAGTGCCGGTGGCGGTCGTCGCCGGACGACGGACGCGGCTCCCGTCGAAGGCGTGCCCGAAGGCGACGAGGAGACCCCGGCCAAGCCGCTGCTCGGCGAGGCCGATCCCGAGCTCGAGCGTCTCCTCGCTGAGGAAGAGGAGATCGAGCGCCGGACCCGGCAGCACCACGAGGCCCCGCACTTCCGCGGCGACGAGGACTGATCGCAATGTTGATGCCCCGCAAGGTTCGCCACCGCAAGCAGCAGCGCGGTCGCATGACCGGCATTTCCAAGGGTGGCACCCGGCTCGCCTTCGGCGACTACGGGATTCAGGCCCTCGAGCCGGGCTGGCTCACGAACCGGCAGATCGAAGCCGCTCGTATCGCGATGACTCGCTACATCAAGCGAGGCGGCAAGGTCTGGATCAACGTCTTCCCCGACAAGCCGATCACGCAGAAGCCGGCCGAGACCCGCATGGGCTCGGGCAAAGGCAACCCCGAGCGGTGGGTGGCGGTCGTGAAGCCGGGCCGGGTGCTCTTCGAGCTCTCGGGCGTGGCCGAGCCGGTCGCTCGCGAGGCGATGCGCCTCGCCATCCACAAGCTCCCGATGCGGGCGCGGTTCATCACGCGCGACGTGGAGGGCTGAGCGAATGGCGAAGTCGACGAAGTCCTCGGAGCTGCGCGAGCTCACCGATGCGGTGCTCGCCGATCGGCTCTCCGAGGCCAAGCAGGAGCTCTGGAAGTGTCGGCTCGATCTCGCCACCGGCGAGCTCGATGCGACGTCCGAGATCGCCCGCCACAAGCGGGAGGTCGCGCGCATCCTCACCGTGATGCGCGAGCGGGAGATCACCGCTCACGAGACCGAGGGAGTGTGATGAGCGACAGCGAACGCACCGGCACGCGGAAGGTCCGGGAGGGCATCGCCGTCTCGACCAAGATGGACAAGACGGTCGTCGTGGCCGTGGTCGACCGCGTGCGCCACCCGCGCTACCACAAGACCATGCAGCGGACCCGCCGCCTCTACGCCCACGACGCCACCAACGACGTGCGCGAAGGCGACCGGGTGCGAGTGGCCGAGACCCGCCCGCTCTCGAAGCAGAAGCGCTGGCGGATCGTCGAAGTGATCGAGCGTGCCCGATGATCCAGCAGGAATCCCGACTCCGCGTCGCCGACAACTCGGGCGCCCGTGAGGTGCTCTGCATCAAGGTGCTCGGCGGAACCCGGCGCCGCTACGCGAGCATCGGCGACGTCTTCGTGGCGACCGTCAAGGACGCCGTGCCCGGAGCAGCGGTGAAGAAGGGCGACGTCGTCAAGTGCGTCGTCGTGCGCACGAAGAAGGAGAAGCGGCGGCCCGACGGCAGCTACATCCGCTTCGACGAGAACGCCGCCGTGCTGATCAACGACCAGATGCAGCCGCGCGGCACCCGCATCTTCGGCCCGGTCGGCCGCGAGCTGCGCGACCGCCGCTTCATGCGCATCGTCTCGCTGGCGCCGGAGGTGCTGTGATGAGTCGGCTGCGCAAGGGCGACGAGGTCGAGGTGATCGCCGGGAAGGATCTCGGGAAGCGGGGGACGGTGTCACGGGTGTTCCGCGAGACCGACCGCGTGATCGTCGACGGCATTCACATCGTGAAGCGCCACACCAAGCCGCGGGGCCAGGTGATGCAGGGCGGCATCATCGACAAGGAGCTCCCGATCCACGTGAGCAACGTCGCGCTCGTGTGCAAGAAGTGCGGACCGACCCGGGCCGGTGTCCGCGTCGGCTCCGACGGCACCCGGACTCGGATCTGCCGCAAGTGCGAGGGAGACCTCTGATGGCCGCCGAGACCACGACCCGGCCCCGGCTCAAGACCCGCTACCTCGACGTGGTGCGTCCGCAACTCCTCGAGGAGCTCGGGGTGGGCAACGTCATGCGGGTGCCGGCCATGGAGAAGATCGTCGTCAACATGGGCGTCGGCCGGGCCACCCAGCAACGGTCGCTGCTCGACGGGGCGGTCAACGACCTGACGATCATCACCGGGCAGAAGCCACGGGTGACCCGGGCCAAGAAGTCGATCGCGACGTTCAAGCTCCGGGAAGGCAACGAGATCGGCGCCATGGTGACGCTGCGCGGCGACCGGATGTGGGAGTTCTACGACCGGCTCGTGAGCCTGGCCATTCCCCGCATCCGTGACTTCCGCGGCATGCCGCCGAAGCAGTTCGACGGGAACGGCAACTACACGTTCGGGCTCACCGAGCAGCTCGTCTTCCCGGAGATCGACTACGACAAGATCGACACCGTGCGGGGCATGAACATCACGATCGTGACCACCGCGACGACCGACGACCACGGCCGGGCGCTCCTACGGGCGCTCGGCTTCCCGTTCCGCAACGACGGGCAGGGGTGAACCGATGGCCAAGAAAGCTCTGATCAACAAGCAGCAGGCGAAGCCGAAGTTCAAGGTTCGCGCCTACACGCGCTGCCGCCGGTGCGGCCGGGCGCGTTCGGTGTACCGCGACTTCGGGCTCTGCCGGCTCTGCATCCGACAGATGGCTCACGCGGGCGAGATCCCCGGCATGACCAAGAGCTCGTGGTGAGGGGAGGGGACGCGCAGTGACGATGACCGACCCGATCGCCGACATGCTCACGCGGATTCGCAATGCGAACACCGCGTTCCATGACGACGTGGCCATGCCGTCCTCGAAGCTGAAGGAGGCGGTTGCCCGCATCCTCGAGCGCGAGGGCTACATCACCGGCTACGCGGTCAGCGAGATTCCCGGTCGCCCGGGTAAGCAGCTGAAGATTCAGATGAAGTACACGAACGACCGCCGCCGCACCATCTCGGGCATCCGGCGTGTCTCGCGACCCGGCCTGCGCGTCTACCGCAAGGCCGAAGCAGTGCCGCGAGTGCTCGGCGGTATGGGCATCTCCATCCTGTCCACCAACCAGGGTCTCCTCACCGACCGCGAGGCGCGCGAGCGTCGGGTCGGCGGCGAGGTCCTCTGCCAGGTCTGGTAGGTGACGCCGTGAGCCGCATCGGCAAGCAGCCCATCGCCGTGCCCGGCGGGGTCGACGTCACGCTCGACGGGCCGGTCGTCCGGGTGAAGGGCCCCAAGGGCCAACTCGAGCACACGCTCGTGGGCGGGGTGAACGTCGCCCGCGACGGCGACGCGCTCGTCGTCACCCGGATCGACGACTCGCGCTCGAACCGATCCCTCCACGGGCTCCAGCGGACGCTCATCGCCAACATGGTGACGGGTGTCTCCGAGGGTTTCGTACGCGAGCTCGACATCGTCGGCGTCGGCTACCGGGCCAACGCCCAGGGGTCGACCGCGATCGAGTTGGCGCTCGGCTTCTCGCACCCCGTCCGGGTCGATGCGCCCGAGGGTGTGACCTTCGAGGTGCCGCAGCCGACGCGGATCGTCGTGCGCGGCATCGACAAGCAGGTCGTCGGCCAGGTCGCTGCCGACATCCGCAAGATCCGAAAGCCCGAGCCCTACAAGGGCAAGGGTGTCCGTTACGTCGACGAGCACGTCCGCCGCAAGGCCGGCAAGTCGGCGAAGTAGGGGAGCGCACACGATGGGGCTCACCAAGGCAGCTCAGCGGACCCGGCGTCACCGCCGGGTCCGGAAGAAGATCAGCGGCACGGCGGCGCGCCCGCGTCTGGCCGTCTTCCGCTCGAACAAGCACATCTACGTGCAGGCGATCGACGACGTCAGCGGCCGGACGGTCGCGGCCGCGTCGACCATGGAAGCCGACCTCCGGTCGGGCGACACGGCGACCGTCGCCGCGGCCCGACGGGTCGGCACGCTCGTCGG
This sequence comes from Actinomycetota bacterium, assembly GCA_046086225.1. GTDB lineage: Bacteria > Actinomycetota > Acidimicrobiia > IMCC26256 > PALSA-610 > JBJSXF01. Next base: position 12,390 of record JBJSXF010000094.1, read on the forward strand.
TGAGCGGCTCAAGGCTGCGGGTACGACGGCTGCGGTCTTCGACCGCGGTGGATTCCGATACCACGGCCGGGTCGCGGCGATCGCCGAGGGCGCCCGTGAGGCAGGGGTGGAGGTCTGATGCCGGAAGGACAGTTCGACGAGCGGGTGATCGCGATCAACCGCGTCGCCAAGGTCGTGAAGGGCGGACGGCGGTTCTCGTTCACCGCCCTCGTCGTCGTCGGCGACGGAGCCGGCAACGTCGGTCTCGGCTACGGCAAGGCGAAGGAGGTACCCGCCGCCATCCAGAAGGGGATGGAAGAGGCCCGCAAGGACCTCCTCTCCGTACCGCTCGCCGGCTCGACCATCACCCACACGATCCTCGGTGTGCACGACGCGGCGCGGGTGCTGCTGAAGCCGGCCGCCCCCGGTACCGGGGTGATCGCGGGTGGCGCCGCCCGGGCGATCCTCGAGGCGGCGGGCATCCACGACGTGCTCGCGAAGTCGCTCGGCTCCACCAACGCGATCAACGTCGCCCGGGCGACCATGCAGGGTCTGCGCGAGCTGCGGCGTCCGGAGGACGTTGCGCGCCTGCGGGGCAAGTCGCCCGAGGAGGTCTCCACCAAGGGGATGCTCGAGGCCTACCGCGAGCGTCAGCGGGCGGCGACGCACGAGGTCACGGAGGTCGCATGATCAAGGTCACGCTCCGGCGCTCGCAGATCGGTATCACGCCGAAGCAGCGTGGCACGCTGCGCGCCCTCGGCCTCGGGAAGATCGGATCGAGCAACACGCTCCCCGACCGGCCCGAGATCCGGGGAATGATCGCCCGCGTGCCGCACCTGGTGACGGTGGAGGAGGCACAGTGAAGGTCCACGACCTCAAGCCCGCTCCCGGTTCGCGCCGCCCGAAGCGTCGGGTCGGTCGCGGCATCGGGGGCAAGGGCGGCAAGACCGCAGGCCGGGGCACCAAGGGGCAGGGCGCCCGCAACAAGGTGTCGCCCGGTTTCGAGGGGGGCCAGACTCCGCTCCACCGGCGGATGCCGAAGGCGAAGGGCTTCAACAACCCTTTCCGCGTCGAGTACCACGTCGTCAACCTGTCCACCCTCGACGCCTTCGATGCGGGAGCCGAGGTGAGCCCGGCGACGCTGCGGGCCCGCGGGCTCGTGGCCAAGCAGGGACTCGTGAAGGTGCTGGCCCGGGGCGAGCTCACCAAGCCGCTACGGGTGAGCGCTCACGGGTTCTCGGCCGCGGCGGCTCGGGCCATCGAAGCGGCCGGCGGCAGCACGACTGTGCTCCCCCCGCCCTGGGGCGACCGTCGGCCTCCGGCCCGCGGGAACGCGCACACGAACCGCTAGGTATGCTCCGGAACCCGGTCGGATGAGGTCGCTTCCTGAGAGGACCCGGTGATGGCAGGGCTCTCGCGCCTGAAGAACATGTTCCTGGTCACCGACCTCCGGAACAAGATCCTCTTCACCATCTTCATCGTCCTCGTCTTCCGGGTCGGCTCCCATATCCCGGTTCCCTACGTCGACTTCGAGGGGATCAAGGCCCTCGGCGACGGCGCCCGGAGCGCAGGGGGCGTGCTCGGCCTCTTCGACCTGTTCTCGGGCGGGGCGCTCACCTCGGTATCCGTGTTCTTCCTCGGGATCATGCCGTACATCACGGCATCGATCATCATGCAGCTCCTCGGGGTGGTCATCCCGAAACTCGAGCAACTGCAGCAAGAGGGCCAGACCGGCCAGAAGAAGATCACCCAGTGGACCCGCTACCTCACGGTGGCGCTCGCGCTCATGCAGTCGACGGCGTTCGTCTTCGTGCTGAAGAGCGGGAGCGGCGGACTGCTCGGCGACGGGTTCCAACTCCCCGAGGGCACGGTGCTCATCCCCGGCTTCACGGCGTTCCGGGCGATCATGATCGTTGTCACCTGGACAGCAGGAACCGCGCTCGTCATGTGGCTCGGTGAGTTGATCACTCAGCGGGGCATCGGCAACGGCATGTCGATCCTCATCTTCGCATCGGTCGTCTCCCGCATCCCGTACCAGGGGACGTTGGTGCTCGAAGAGAAGCGCCTCTTCATCTTCCTCATGGTCGTTGCGATCGCATTGGGAATGGTCTTCTCCATCGTGGCCGTCGAGTCGGGCCAGCGGAGGATCCCGGTCCAGTTCGCCAAGCGGGTCGTCGGTCGGCGGATGTACGGAGGCCAGAGCACTTACATCCCGCTGAAGGTGAACCAGTCGGGTGTGATCCCGGTCATCTTCGCGACCTCGCTGCTGTCGTTCCCGGCCCTGCTCGCCACGGTGCTCGGTCCGGGTCCCCGCAAGTGGGTCGACGACCACCTCGTCGGGTCGAATACCAACAGCTGGTTCTACATTGCGTCGTTCTCGCTGCTGATCCTCTTCTTCTCGTACTTCTACACGGCGATCGCGTTCAACCCGCAGCAGCAGGCCGACATCATCCGCAAGCAGGGTGGATTCATCCCGGGCATCCGGCCCGGCCCGCCGACCGAGCGCTACCTGGCCAAGGTGCTCAACCGGATCACCCTGCCCGGTGCCCTCTTCCTCACGGTGGTCGCCCTCACCCCGCTGCTCGCATTCAAGCTGTTCGACATCCGACAGTTCCCGTTCGGGGGCACGGCGCTCCTCATTGCCGTCGGCGTGATGCTCGAGACCATGAAGCAGATCGACAGCCAGCTCATGATGCGCAACTACGAAGGGTTCCTGCGCTGAGCAGGCGGTGATCGGGACCCGATGGGTGATCACACACAGCCGAGGCTGGTGCTGCTCGGCAAGCAGGGGGCGGGCAAGGGGACTCAGGCGACGCGCCTGGCGGGCCACTTCGGCGTGCCCCACGTCTCGACCGGCGACATGTTCCGGGCGCTCGCCGTGCAGGGCGTGCAGGTCGGCCTCGAGGCCAAGCGCTACATGGACCAGGGCGATCTGGTGCCTGACGAGCTCGTCATCGCGGTGGTCGAGGAGAGTCTCGCTCCCGGCGGCACGCTCGACGACGGGTTCATCCTCGACGGGTTCCCGCGCACCCTGCCTCAGGCCGTCGAGCTCGACCGGGTGCTCGACGGGCGGCCCCTCGACCTCGTCATCGAGATCGACGTGCCCCGAGAGGTCGTGCTCGAGCGGATCGCCGGCCGCCGCGTCTGCGAGCAGTGCCAGCGGGTGTACCACGTCGCCATGCCGCCCGCTGCGGGCTGGGTGTGCGACACGTGCGGCGGCGCCGTCCGTCAGCGCGACGACGACACCGAGGCGGCGATCGACCGGCGCCTCGAGCACTACGAGCTCCGCACCGTCCCGATCGCGGACCACTACCGGCAGCAGTCGCGGCTGGTGGTCATCGACGGGATCGGCGAAGGCGACGACGTCTTCGAGCGGATGGTGAAGGTCGTCACCGACCGTCTCCGCGACTGAGCCCCGGTGGCGCTCGTCAAGACCCCCCGGCAGATCGCCACGATGCGGCGAGCCGGGATCGTGGTCGCCGAGATGCACGCCGCGGCCCGTGCGGCGGCCCGGCCGGGGGCGACCACCGCCGACGTCGAGGCCGCGGCCCGCACCGCGCTGGAGCGGCGGGGCGCGCGCTCCAACTTCCTCGGCTACCACGGCTTCCCGGCGACCGCCTGCGTCTCGCCGAACGAGGTGATCGTCCACGGGATCCCCGACGGACGGGTGCTGGCCGACGGTGACATCGTCTCGATCGACTGCGGCGCCGTGGTCGAGGGCTGGCACGCCGACGCGGCGATCACCGTGCCCGTCGGGACCGCCGGGGCCGGCGATCTGCGGCTCATCGCCGCGGCCGAGGCCGCGCTCGAAGCCGCCATCGGGGCCGCCGTCGTCGGGGCCCGGCTGGGTGATGTGGGGGCGGCGGTCGAACGCACCGCGCGCGAGGCCGGATTCGCGGTGGTGCGCGACTACGTCGGCCACGGGATCGGCACGGCGATGCACGAGGAGCCCGACGTCCCCAACCACGGTCCGGCGGGCCGGGGCCTCCGCCTGAAGGAGGGGATGGTGCTGGCCATCGAGCCGATGCTGGTCGCCGGCCGGGCCACCACCCGGGTCCTGGGCGACGGGTGGACGGTGGTCACCGGTGACGGGGCCCGGGCCGCCCACGCCGAGCACACGGTGGCGGTCACAGCCGACGGTCCTCGGGTGCTCACGGCGCCGGGTTGATGGCCGCGCCCCCCTTCCGGTAGCCTCCCCGGTCTGCCCGAGTACGTTCCGGCGCGTTTCTGACGCGCCCAGATCCGAGGTGAGAAGCCCTGGCGAAGCCCAAGGACGACACGATCCTGGTCGAGGGAACGGTCGTCGAACCGCTCCCGAATGCCATGTTCCGGGTCGAACTCGAGAACGGGCATCGGGTACTCGCCCACATCTCCGGGAAGATGCGGATGCACTACATCCGGATCGCCCCGGGCGACAAGGTGCAGGTCGAGCTCACGCCGTACGACCTGTCCCGGGGTCGCATCACCTACCGCTACAAGTAGCCCACCCACCCGCCGAGCGAGGACGCGCGATGAAGGTCCGACCTTCCGTCAAGAAGATGTGCGACAAGTGCAAGGTGATCCGTCGCCACGGATCGGTTCGCATCATCTGCGACGATCCGCGTCACAAGCAGCGGCAGGGCTGAGGGGCAGGAGGAACGCATGGCCCGCATTGCCGGCGTCGACATCCCGCGCGAGAAGCGGCTCGAGGTGTCGCTGACCTACATCTTCGGCATCGGCCGCACGACCGCTCAGCAGGTCTGCGACGCCACCGACATGTCCCGTGACACTCGCGTGCGCGATCTCACCGAGGAGGAGGTCGCCCGGCTGCGCGCCTACATCGACCAGAACCTCCAGGTCGAGGGCGACCTGCGCCGCGACATCAGCCAGCACATCAAGCGCAAGATGGAGATCGGCACGTACCAGGGGCTCCGGCACCGCAAGGGCCTCCCGGTACACGGTCAGCGCACCCGCACCAATGCCCGGACCCGCAAGGGACCGAAGAAGACCGTCGCCGGGAAGAAGAAGGCCCGCAAGTAAGCGGGGACCGAGGGAAGACCGAGAGGCATCGTGGCCAAGACCGCACCGGGAGGACGGCGCCCCAAGCGCCGAGAGCGCAAGAACGTCGCGTACGGCGTCGCGCACATCAAGTCCTCGTTCAACAACACCATCATCACGTTCACCGACCAGCAGGGGAACACCCTGTCGTGGGCGAGTTCGGGCAACGTGGGCTTCAAGGGCTCCCGGAAGAGCACGCCGTTCGCGGCGCAGCTGGCCGCCGAGGCTGCGGCCCGGGCCGCCATCGAGCACGGGGTCCGCAAGGTCGACGTGATGGTCAAGGGGCCGGGATCGGGTCGGGAGACCGCGATCCGGTCGATCCAGAACGCCGGGATCGAAGTCGTCGGCATCAAGGACGTGACGCCGATCCCGCACAACGGCTGCCGCCAGTCCAAGCGGCGCCGGGTCTGAGGGGAGAGGGAATCCATGGCGCGCTACACGGGACCCGTGTGCCGGCTCTGCCGGCGGGAGCGCATGAAGCTGTTCCTGAAGGGCACCAAGTGCGAGACGATGCGGTGCCCGATCGAGCGCCGGCCGTACCCGCCGGGTCAGCACGGACGGGGCCGCATCCGCGACAGCGAGTACCTGCTCCAGCTGCGGGAGAAGCAGAAGGCGCGCCGCATCTACGGCGTGCTCGAGAAGCAGTTCCGCCTCACCTACGCGAAGGCCAACCGGCAGGACGGCATCACCGGTGAGAACCTGCTGCGACTCCTCGAGCTCCGGCTCGACAACGTCGTGTTCCGCACCGGCTTCGCGTCGAGCCGCAACCAGGCCCGGCAGTTCGTCCGGCACGGCCACGTGTCGGTGAACGGCAAGCGGGTGACCATCCCGTCGTACTCGGTGCGCAAGGGCGACGTCGTGTCGCTGCGGGACAAGGCCCGCTCGATGATCGTCATCCGGCACAACGTCGACACCCTCGACCGGCCGGCACCCCAGTGGCTCGAGGTCGAGGCCCAGGCGGGCACGGCGACCGTCCGCGACCTGCCCCTGCGTGAGCAGATCGACGTTCCGGTGCGCGAGCAGCTCATCGTCGAGCTCTACTCGAAGTAGTCCAGGAGACTTCCGATGCTCTTCATCCAGCGACCCGAGATCGAGGCCGGCGAGCCCGAGGGCAACGTCCAGCGCTTCACCATCTCTCCGCTCGAGCCCGGCTTCGGCCACACGCTCGGCAACAGCCTGCGGCGGACCCTCCTGTCGTCCATCCCGGGCGCGGCGGTCACCCGGGTGCGCTTCGACGGCGAGACCCGTCACGAGTTCACGGTGATCGACGGCGTCAAGGAAGACGTCACCGACATCATCTTGAACCTGAAGGATCTCGTGCTCCGGAGCCACGCCGAGGAGCCGGTGACCCTGCGGATCGACACCCGCGGGCCCGCCGAGGTCCGGGCGGCCGACATCCAGACGACGGCCGACGTCGAGATCCTCAACCCCGACCTCTACATCGCGAGCGTGAACGCCTCCGGCCGCCTCGCCGTCGACCTCACGGTCGAGCAGGGCCGCGGCTACCTGTCGGCCGAGCGGAGCAAGGGCACGACCACGATCGGTGTGATCCCGGTCGACGCGATCTTCTCGCCGGTGCGGCGGGTGTCGTTCTCGATCGATCCGACCCGGGTCGAGCAGGCGACGAACTTCGATCGGCTCACGGTCGAGATCGAGACCGACGGATCGATCACGCCCCGCGATGCGCTCGCCTCGGCGGGTGACACCCTCCGCAAGCTGGTCGACCTCGTGGCCGACCTCTCGGCCGAGCCCCGCGGGCTCGAGCTCGGCGAGATCGCGGCTCCGGCCTCGACGTCGCCCGACCTCGATCTGGCCATCGAGGAGCTCGACCTCACCGAGCGGCCCCGCAACTGCCTGAAGCGAGCCCGGATCGACACCATCGGCCAGCTCGTGCAGCGCACCGAGGACGACCTCCTCGCGATCACCAACTTCGGGTCGAAGTCGCTCGACGAGGTGCGCGAGAAGCTCGACGAGCGGGGACTCTCCCTGCGGGTGAAGGAGTAGCGACGATGCCGGCTCCGAAGAAGGGCGCCCGGTTCGGCGGCAACGCCGCCCACCAGAAGCTGCTCATGGCGAACCTCGCCGCGCACCTCATCATCTCCGACGCGGGGGCGATCACCACGACCGAGGCCAAGGCCAAGGCGCTGCGGCCCTACGTGGAGAAGCTCGTGACGAAGGCCAAGCACGGCGGCGTCCACAAGCAGCGGCAGGTGGTGGCTCGCATCCACGACAAGGACGCAGCGGCGAAGCTCTTCGGCGAGATCGGTCCCCGTTATGCCGACCGCAACGGTGGGTACCTCCGCATCCTGAAGCTCGGTCCGCGCCCCGGCGACAACGCGCCGATGGCTCGGATCGAGTTCGTCTGATCCGGACCCCTTCGCGGAGGTCCCCGATGGACCACCCGGAGGCGGTTCTGCGCCTCGTCGTCGCCTACGACGGCACCGATTTCCGGGGCTTCGCGGCCCAGCGCAACCAGCCCGGGATCCGCACGGTCGCCGGCGAGCTCGCGGGTGCGTTGACCCGGGTGCTGCGCACCGATGCCGTCCTCACCGGCGCCGGACGCACCGATGCCGGGGTGCACGCGTGGGGGCAGGTGGTGTCGTTGCCCGTCCCACCCGATACCGACGGGGTGCGGGTCGCGCGTGCGGTGAACCGGATGCTCGGCCCCGAAATCGTGGTGCGTGAGGCGGCCGTCGTGCCCGGCGGATTCGATGCCCGGCACTCGGCGACCTGGCGCCACTACCGCTACACGGTGCTGAACCGGCCGGTCGCCGACCCGTTCTCGGCCCGGTACGCGTGGTGGGTGCCCGAGCCGCTCGACCCGGCCCGGCTCCGGCTGGCGGCTGATCCCTTCGTGGGTGAGCACGACTTCGCGTCGTTCTGCCGGAAGGGAGCGGAGGGCACGACGACGGTGCGGCGGGTGTTCCTCTCGGAGTGGATCGACGCCGGTGACGGCGAGCTGCGCTACGAGATCCGGGCGAACGCCTTCTGCTGGCAGATGGTGCGCTCGATCGTCGGGACGATCGTCGAGGCCGGGCTCGGGGTGCGTCCGCCGGGCGCGATGCTCGCGACGCTGCGGGCCTGCGACCGGGCCGCGGCGGGGCGCCCGGCCCCGCCGCACGGCCTGTGCCTCCGGGCGGTCGGCTACTAGCCCTCGCCGGGGATCTGGGGGATCGACGGGATCGTGATCCCGTCGGGCAGGCCGGGAATGGTCTGCGGAGTGGTCGGCGGCTCGAAGTCGGCGTCGGTCGGCACGGAGACCGCGGTCGCCTCGAGGAGCTGCTTGCTCGCATCGTCGGAGGTCGTGCCGAGTCGGAGGAGGATGCCGGTCTCCTCGTCGACGCACACCGAGGCCTCGGCCGATGCGTCGAAGCCGCTTCCCCCGAGCCCGCCGAGCGGGGCGAAGTCGGAGGCCGTGAACGTGGCGCAGCGGGCCGAGCGGCCGGCGATGGTCTCGTCGGTGAGGCGGCCGCCGTACAGGTCACTGTCGACCCGGGTCAGGCCCTCGAAGATCGCGGTGAAGGCGGTGAGGATCCCGCCGGCGAGGTTGCCGAGGGGCAGCTCGGTGCACTCGGCATCGGGGCCGGTGCCGTCGCAGGTGACCGTCTTCCCGTCCACCGAGTAGATCGTGCTGTCCGCGGTGGTGAAGGCGACCCGATCGGATCCGTCGCGGGCGATCGTGATCTCGTCGCCCTCGTCGGTGCGGTAGGTGACCTTGATCTCGGCGTCGCCGGCCTTGCTCGCGATCTCGGCGAGCGGGTTGTCCGCCTCACCCCCGCCGCCCGAGTCGCCGCCGGCTGCCGCCGTCGTGTCGGTGGTGCTGCTGCTGTTGCTGTCGCTGCCGCATCCGGCGAGCGCACCGAGGGCGAGGGCCACGGTGACGATGGTGGGAATGATCCTGCGCACGGGTGCCTCCCGGGATTGTCGACCCCCGGCTGGGGTCTCGTTCCGGCCCGCAGGCTAGGCAGCCGGACCGGCGAGCCGGTGTCACCCGGTCCCGGCGAGTGTTCAGGACGCGGGCGGCACGCCGAAGTAGAGGAATCCGTACGCCTCGTCCCGGGCCGTGATCCCCGCCTCCCGCAGGGCGACATCCCAGTCGCCGCTGCACCCGGGCACGCTCTCCTGCATGCCGTGGTCGGCGACGAGGACGAACGCGCAGTCGTCGATGATGCCGGCTGCTTCGGCCGCGTCGAGCACGGCTCCGATTCGCCCGTCGCTATCGCGCACCGATGCCGCCGCGATCTCCGAGTAGGGCCCGCCTTCGTGCATCGCCGCGTCGGTGAGGGTGAAGTTGCACCACAGGAACCGGGGGGCCGGGTAGCTCACGTCGCGGTAGTGCCCGCTCAGGATGCCGACGGCCTGCTCGGTGCCCATGTGGTCGACGATCGACGACCACGAGTAATCCTTCGACGGCCGCACGAAGCGCTCCGTGGTGTGCGGCAGACCGAAGGGGTCGGCCGGGATCGGCGGCACCTCGCCCCGGCGGAAGAAGTCGAAGGTGGAGTAGTCGGCACCTCGGTCGCAGGGCTCGTTGACCGAGGCGGTGAAGGCATCGGGCCAGGTGCGCCGCACGGCTTCGTGCAGGGTCTCGATGCCGGGTTCGAGGTGCTGCATGCTCCAGGGCCACGTGGCCGAGGAGTTGGTGATCACCTGCTCGCCCCGACGCCGGTCGAACCACGCGTTGTTCAGGATGCCGTGGTGGCCGGGATGGGCGCCCGTGATGATCGTGGTGTGGTTGGCGAGGGTGATCGTGGGGAGCGAGGCGATGGCGCCGTGACCGAACGACACCCCCATGTCGATGAGGCGGGCGACGTTGGGTGCCTCACCCCGAGCGACGAGGTCGTGGAGCACGTTCGCGTTCGTGCCGTCGAACAGGAAACCGATGACGTGGCGCGGGTGGTCGTCGGGATCGAGCACGTCGTCGACGGGAACGCCGTCCTGCGTCGCGAGCAGGGTGCCGTCGGGCCGCTCGGCGCACCCGAGCAGCCGGGCGATCGTCGGTGCGACGTCGACCAGGCGGGTGGAGCGGGGCACGATGCCGAGCCGCTTCACCCCGCGGCCGGCCAGGACGAACGGGGCCCGGGCCTGGACCACGCCGAGCGAGCCGTGCTCACCGCGGTGACCGCCCTGGTCTTCCCAGTTGTGGGCGGCCGAATGCAGCACGCAGAGGTCGGGCGCCGCGGGCGAGTCGAAGAGCTGGGCGATGTGATCGAAGGCGTGCGGGTACGCGTTGTCCCGCCGGTGGGGGGACGGCAGCTCCCGCTCCTCGGCGAGGGGCGCGAAGCGGTCGGTGGTCTGGTCGGCCAGCGGATCGACGCCCTCGACCGCGACCCGCTCGAACCCGGTCCCGGCGCGGCGGAAGGCGACCATGCCGTCGTGGCTCCGGGCCTCGTAGCGGCCGTCACGGTGGAGGCAGACCATGTCGACGATCGGCTCGAGCGCGGCATCGCAGAGCAGGTCGATCGCCCGTTCCATTTCGGCCCGGTGGGCCTCGGGAACCTCGTGGGGGCCGGGGATCGCGGGTTCGGCGGTGGTCGTCACGGCAGCGAGCCTAGAGCGGTCCGCGCCGGCCGACCGGGGGCCCGGGCCCGCCCGTCCGACCCCTGGACGGGCGGGGGTCGTCGGGCTTCGGCTATCCTTCGCCGTTCGTTCCGGGGCCCGTCCGGCCCCCCTTCGTCGAGAGTCCACGTGCGCACCTTCACGCCTACCCCGTCCGACATCACCCGCGACTGGCACGTCATCGATGCCGAGGGCGCCATCCTGGGTCGCCTCGCCACCGAGGTGGCGACGCTCCTGCGCGGCAAGCACAAGCCGATCTGGGCCCCCCACGTCGACACCGGCGATCACGTCATCGTGATCAACGCCTCGCTGCTGGCCGTCGGGGCCCGCAAGCGCGATCAGAAGACCTACTACCGCCACACGGGCTACCCGGGCGGCATCAAGGCCGAGCGGCTCGAGGACCTCCTCGCCCGCAACCCCGAGAAGGTCGTTCGTCTCGCGGTCCGCCGCATGCTCCCGAAGGGTCCGCTCGGTCGCAGCATGCTGCGCAAGCTGAAGGTGTACGGCGGCCCGACCCATCCCCACCAGGCCCAGCAGCCCTCGGCCCGCGAGCTCCCCGCCCGCGCCCGGGCCGCGCGCTGAGAGGAACCATCCCGTGCCGAAGCCTCTGATCCAGACGACCGGTCGCCGCAAGGAGTCCATCGCCCGCGTGCGGCTGCGCCCGGGCACCGGACAGATCACCGTGAACGGTCGGCCGTTCGCCGCCTACTTCCCGATCCTCACCCACCAGGTGACGGCGAAGGAGCCGCTGCGCCTCACCCAGACCGAAGAGGTCTACGACGTCGACGCCACGATCGGCGGCGGCGGCGTGAGCGGTCAGGCCGGCGCCATCCGCCTCGGCATCGCCCGAGCCCTCGTGGCCCTCGATCCGGAGACCCGGCCCGTCCTCAAGAAGGCGGGGATGCTCACCCGGGACGCTCGGGAGAAGGAGCGGCGCAAGTACGGGCTCAAGAAGGCCCGCAAGGCTCCGCAGTACTCGAAGCGGTAGCCGCCGACGCGCCGTGCTGCGCTTCGGCACCGACGGCGTCCGCGGTGACGCCGACTCCGACCTCACGTCGCCGGCAGTGCGCGCCCTCGGGCGCGCCGTCGCCCGAGCCCTCGGCCCCGGCCGCGTCCTCATCGGTCGGGACACCCGACGCTCGGGCGCCCGGATCGAGGCGGCGCTGACCGCCGGTCTCGCCGACGCCGGTGTCCGGGTTGCGGGTCTCGGCGTGCTCCCCACTCCGGCCATCGCGTTCGCGGCGGCTCGGCGCGGGCTCCCGGCCCTCGTCGTCTCGGCGAGCCATAACCCTTGGACCGACAACGGGGTGAAGGTCATCGGTCCCGACGGCCGCAAGCTCCCCGACTCGGCCGAGGCCGCGATCGAGGAGCACCTGGCCGCGGCGCTCGCCGAGCCGATCGGCACCGACGGTGCCCCGCCCTCGGGACCGGAGCCGACCGGCGCGGGCCCGGCCGATGCCGATCCGATCGCAGTCGCCGAGTACCTCGCCCACCTGGCCACGGCGCTCGCGGGTCGGGACCTCGCCGGGCTCCGGGTGGTCGTCGACTGCGCGAACGGCGCGGCTTCGGTCGTCGGACCCGCCGCGCTGCGGGCGGCCGGGGCCGAGGTCACGGTCATGGCCGCCGATCCCGACGGCACCAACATCAAT
>JBJSXF010000095.1:0-9000 GCA_046086225.1 Actinomycetota bacterium
CGGACCGACCTCCGGCGTCGGCAGCACCCGCACTACCGACCCCGGCCCGGATTGACCCGGGTTGCCGCCGCCGTCGTGATCCTGGGCGTGCTCGCCGCCGCGGCCCACACCTGGACGATCGCCACGGAGCTCGCCCGGTGACCCGACGCTGCCCGAGCCGCGGTGCCGTCGGGCTCATCGCCTCACTGGTCGCCGCGTTCGTCGGCGCCGGGGTGGCCCCGGCGGCGAGTGCGGTGGAAACCGCGGCGAGCAACTCGGCGTTCGAGGCCATCGGCGGCTGCTTCGCGGCCCGCAAACAAGTCCTGGTCGTGCTCGTGATGGACGAGTCGGCCAGCCTCGGAGATGCTGCGACCGATCGTCCCGGAACCGACCCCGATGCCCGCCGGGTGACCGCGGCCCAGGTCGCAGTCGACGGCATCGCCAATCTCGCCGCCCAGGGCACGCGGGTCGAGGTGCTCCTCACCGGGTTCGCCGAACGGCTCACGACCTACGGAGGCTGGCGGCGGCTCGCTCCGTCGACCCGAGGTGCCATCGGTCGTGAGCTCGAAGGCTTCCGCACCCGCAACTCGGGAATCGACACCGACTTCTATAACGCGATGGACGGCGTCCGCCTCGCCCTCGCCCGACGCACCGCCGATCTCGCGGCCGGAGATCCGTGCCGGCTCGTGCTGCTCTTCACCGACGGCCGCTTCGACATCGACTCCGATGTCCCCAAGCCCTACGCCTCAGCCGATCTCTCCAAGTCGGCCAAGGCCGACCTGGGAGTCGCTGCGCTCTGCTCACCCGGCGGGCCCATGCAGCAACTGCGCGACGACGGCGCCCGCACGATCACCCTCGCCCTCTCCGATCCGGCGGCCGGTGCGGGCAAGGCCGATCCCGCCTTCCTCCGCCGCTTGGCCACCGGCGACTGTGCGATGCCGAGCCCGCAGTACGGCGCCGCGTTCGACGCCACCGACGCCGCGGGGCTCGTCGGCCAGTTCGACGCGATCGCCACCCGCTTGCGGGGCGGCACGCCCGTCGGCTCCGACTGTCGGACCGCGCAGCGCATCGCCGTGCCCGCCGCCATCTCCGGGATCCACGTGTTCGCCGACGGCGGCGATCCGGCCGCCGACCTCATGGTCACTCCACCCCGAGGCGACGCGATCCGGCTCGACCCCAGCGACGATGACCGCATCCGGATCGCCGGTGCCGACGTGCGGGTGACGACCACCGGCGACCGCTTCGTGACCTTCGACGCCACCGCCGACGGCGACACCGATTCCGACCGGTGGGCCGGCACCTGGACGTTCGCCATGGACCCCGCCGGGGGCCGAGCCCGGTGCCAGGTCTCAGTCTTCGAGACCTGGCGTCCCCAGCCGCGTGAGGTCACCCTCCAACGCGGCATTGCGGCCGAGGTCCGGATCGACCTGGTCGGGCCCGACGGCGACCGGGTGCCCGGCGATGTGCTCCCGGCCGGCGCGACGGTCGTCGCCACCGTCGCCGACTCCTCGCCCGCCGCCGAACCCCGGCCGGTGCCGGTCCGCCGGGACGACGACCACTGGATCGCGACCGTCGACCTGCCCGGCACCTTCCCCGGTCAGACCGCGGTTCTCGCCGCCACGCTGCGCCTCCCGCTCGCGGGCACGGTCGTGACCTCGTCGCCGGGCGTCGCCTCGCTCACCGTGCGCCAGTCGGGGTTCCCCGCGCTCAGCCCCGATCGACTGCGCCTGAGCACGGTCTCGGGCACCGGTTCGGCCCGAGGCACCCTCACCATCGACGGCGACGCCGCCTACCCGGGAAAGGTGTGCGTGCTCCGCGTCACCTTCGCCGGGGCAACCCCGATCGCGGCCGATGAGCTACGCCCCGGCACCCGAGCGGGCACGTGTGTACCGGTCGCGGCCGACGGTCGGGCCCGGCTCGGTATCTCGGTCGATGTCGGCGCCGAGGGGAACGGTCGGGTCAACGGACAGCTCGTGCTCCGGGTCACCGGCGTGAACGGCCGCACCCTCGACACCAGCGTGCCCTTCGCCTTCTCGGTGTTGCCCCCGGTCGACGCCGGCGCCCGCAACCTGCTGTTCGTGGTGCTGCTCCTCGCCGGCATCGCCGCACCGCTGCTGCTCCTCCTCGCGCTCGCCCGGCGGGACGCCGCGTTCGTGCATCCACCGGGTCTGCGGGCCGCCCGGTTGCGGGTCCGGGTCTACGCCGACGGCGGACTCCGCCGGCTCACCAGCTCCGGCGAGGCCCCGCCGCTCGATTTCGCCGAGCACGATTTCGTCGATGCGGGCCTCGAGCCCGGCCGCGCCCACCGCTTCAACTGGGCCGAGCTCGGATTCCGGGCCGTGTGGTCGTGGAACCCCTTCGCCGAGCCCTACGGCGTCGTGACCGCGGCCGGACGCTTCGTCACCGCGAGCGAGGGCACCGTGGCCGGGGCCGGTCCCGAGACCGACGGGCGGGTGCCGCTGACCCTGCCCGGCACCTGGATCTTCGAGCTCGATCCCGGCGACATCGTGGAGGGCGACCGGCGGGCGGTCGACGGCACCGTCACCGTCTTCATCGCCGCCGGGGCGCCGTTCGCCGAGCAGGCCCCCCGGGTGATGCGCTCGTTCACCGGGTTCTTCGCCGAACTCGCCGCGGCCATCCACCGTCGGCACCTCGCGGCCGAGCCGACCACAGTGTCACCGGCCCGCTGAACAGCCGGATCGGCCCGGCCGGGATCGGCTCATCCGGCCCCGGTCGCGGCGATGCGGTCAGCCCGCGGCGACGGCCTCGGGTGCGGGGGCCAGCACCGGGGCCGGGCGGTTGATCTCCTTCTCGAACATCGAGCGGGCGCAGGCCTCCTCGTAGGAGATCGTGCCCGCTGCGATGAGCTCGTTGAGCGAGTTCTCGAGCGTCGTCATGCCGTCGGCCTTCGAGCTCATCACGACGTTGCGGAGCTGATGGGTCTTGCCGTCGCGGATGAGGTTGCGGACCGCGTTGTTGGCAAGGAGCAACTCGTAGGCCGCCACGAGGCCGCCGTCGACCTTGGGAACGAGCCGCTGGGCCACCACCGCCACGATCGACGCGGCCAGCTGCACCTTGATCTGAGTCTGCCGCTCGGGCGGGAAGACATCGGAGATCCGGTCGAGGGCTTGGGCCGCGTCGTTGGTGTGCAGCGTGGCGAACACGAGGTGCCCGGTCTCGGCCAGCGTGAGCGCGAATTGGATCGTGGCCGGATCGCGCATCTCGCCCACGAGGATGACATCGGGGTCTTCCCGCAGCGCCGACCGCAGGGCCGCGTCGAAGGAGGCGGTATCGGTGCCGACCTCGCGCTGGTTCACCGCCGCCACCTTGTGATTGTGCACGTACTCGATCGGATCCTCGACGGTGAGGATGTGTACCGGCCGGCGCTCGTTGATGAACTCGAGCATCGAGGCGATCGTGGTCGACTTCCCCGAGCCGGTCGGTCCGGTGACGAGCACGAAACCCTGGGGCAGCTCGCACACCCCGGCCAAAGCCGGCGGGAGGCCCAGCTCCTCGGGCGTCGGGATGGCCTGCGGGATGACCCGGAGCGAAAGCGCGAGCACACCCTGGCTCACGAAGACATTGCCCCGGAACCGATGACTCGTCCCGAACGAGAACGAGAAGTCGATCTCGTTCGTGCCCTGCAACTCCTGACGGAGCCGCTCGGGGAGCATGCCGAGGATCAGCGAGCTGACCTGCTCGTCGGTGAGCGCCGCCTCGCCCGCGATCGGCACGAGACGACCGTCGATGCGCATACGCGGCGGCGATCCCTCGGTGAGCAGCAGATCGGTGGCCGCCTGGGTGACCAGCGCCCGCAGGTAGCGCTCGATCGGCTTGGGGTCGATCTCCTCGAGCCTCATCGCCCGGTTCCTCTCATCCGTTCCTCGGTCTGTGCTGTCGTCCCGGGGCTTCCGACCCCGGACGCGTCAGGGGGAGGGTACAGCGACCCTCCCCCGGACGACACTCACCGGGCGTTCGGCGTCAGTTGGCGCAGGTCCCGCCCGTGTAGTTTCCCGACGTCTGGTACCTGTACCCAGCTTGGATGCTCGGGCTGTCGGCCGTCATCGGCTGGGAGATGAGTCGCAGCGCCTGGTCGGTCGGGTACAGCGACGAGTTCAGCGTGGTGACGGTCGCCGCGGCAGTACCGTTCGCAGCCACCTCCGGGTACTGGCCGTCACGAGCGTTGACCGACTCAAGCGCCGTGGCGATGATGCTCACCTCGGTCTCGCACGAACTCTTCTTGCCCCGGTCCGTGATTCCGGCCGCTGCGAACACGACGACCGCAGCCAGGATGCCGAGGACGACGATCACGACGAGGAGTTCGATGAGGGTGAAGCCCTCGTCCCGACGACTCCGGATTTCCTTCATGGCCTTGTGCACTGATGTGGCTCCTTGCTCAACGTGCAGCGTTCGCTGCGCTCTGCCGGCTCGCAACGGTCTGCTGCCGAACTGCTCTCCCAGGACTTCCGGCGCACCATACCCCGATCCCGGTGCGTACCCACGCGCACCGCGGGCCCCGTTCGTCTGCCCCTCTCGCCCGCTTCCACCTGCTGTCCGAGACCCTCGCGTCGCGCGCCCGCGCCCGGTAGACCGAACGGCCTACCCGCGCCACCTCCGGGCTCAGATGCCCTGCACCGACGGGGCGTTGTAGATGCCGTACATGGCCTGCACGAGGGCCACGGCCACGAAGCCCACGAGGACTCCCATGAAGAGGATGACGGCCGGCTCGAAGAGCGTGGTGAGGCGCTTCAAGCGGTAGTCGAGCTCGCGGGCGTAGAAGTTGGCGGCGTTCTCGAGCTGCTGCTCGAGCGTGCCGGTGTCTTCACCCACCCGCATCATCTGCACGGCCGCACTGGGAAACAGCCCGGTGTCCTCGACCGGAGCGGCCAATCCCTCACCCTCGAGCATCCGCTCCTGAGCCGCCTGGAGACCGTCATCGTAGACCGTGTTGTTGGCTCCCCGCATCGCCGCCGTCATGGCGTCCGGAAGCGGCACCGCGGCGGCCGACATGGCCCCGAGGATCCGGCAGAGCCGCTCCACCACCGCGTACTGCACGATGTCGCGCACGAGGGGGAGGCGCAGCATCATCCGGTCACGGGCCCGCCGTCCCTTCTCGCCCTTCCAGAACCAGAGAATGAGGCCGATGAACAGGCCGATGACGATCGGGTAGATCCACCAGTTGGTCTTCGAGAAGTCGGCGAAGCTGATGAGGATGCGAGTCGAGAGCGGGAGTTGGGCATCGAGGCTGTCGAAGAAGTCGGCGAACTTGGGCAGGACGTACGCAGTGAGGATCACCACGACGACGACTGCAAGGGCGAGCACCACCATCGGGTAGGTGAGCGCCGACTTGATCTTCGATCGGGTCTCGAAGTCGCGCTCCATGTACTCGGAGAGCTGTTCCAGTGAATCGTCGAGCCGCCCGGTGAGCTCGGCCGACCGCACGATCCCGAGGTAGTAGGGCGGCAGCACGTCGGCGTGCGGCTCCAGCGCCTCGGAGAAGGGCACCCCCGAGGCGATCTCCTCCCGCATCGTCTGGATGATCTCCCGCCAGCGCTTGCTGCCGGTGCTGTCGGCAATCGCGTCGAGCCCGTCCGCGATCGGGATGCCCGCCCGCACGAAGGCTCCGAGCTGACGCGAGAAGTGCATGATCTCGGTCGGCGGGACCCGCTCACTCGTGAGCTCGATCTCCGAGAACTTCTTGCGGGCCTTGGCCAGCTCGGTGACCTCGAGGTTGCGCCGCAGGAGCATGCCCCGAGCCGCGGCCTCGCTGATCGACTCGACCTCACCCTTGACTTCGTCGCCGCCCTCGGCGAGGGCTGTGTACTTGTAACGGGGCATCGTTCCCTCGGTCTGGTCCCGGTCAGAGGATGTAGATGGTGCGGAGCACCTCGGAGATGGTGGTGAGGTCGCGTTCCACGAGCCCGACCGCCTGCTGGCGCAGCGTGCGCATGCCGTCGGCCGTTCCCTGTTCGCGGAGATCACCCAGCGCCGCGTTGGTCACGATGAGGTCGCGCATCGCATCGGTGATCGTGAGCACCTCGTAGACGCCGACCCGCTCGAAGTAGCCCGTGTAGCCGCAGGTCGTGCAGCCCGCACCGTGGACGAACTCGATCTTGTCGGGATTGCCACCCGATCGCTCGAAGAACGCCCGCTCATCCGACGTCGGAGTGTACGGCTCCGAGCAGCGGGTGCAGACCTTCCGCAGCAGACGCTGGCCGACCACGGCGAGGAGCGAAGAGGCGATGAGGAAGGGCTCGATGCCCATGTCCATGAAGCGGTGCAGCGCCGAGGAGGCGTCGGTGGCGTGGAGCGACGACATCACGAGGTGGCCGGTGAGGGCCGCCTGCACGGCGATCCGGGCCGTCTCGACGTCGCGGATCTCACCGACGAGGATCGCATCGGGATCCTGCCGGAGAATCGACCGCAGGCCGTTGGCGAAGGTGATGCCCGCCGCCTCGTTGATCTGGATCTGGTTGATCCCGGCGAAGAGGTACTCGACCGGATCCTCGATGGTGACGACGTTGCGCTCGTCGCTGTCAACCGTCGCGAGCGTCGCGTAGAGCGTGGTGGTCTTTCCCGAGCCGGTGGGACCGGCGCAGATGATCATGCCGAACGGCGACCGGATGAGCCCTCCATACACGGAGAGGGTCTCGGGCATCATGCCGAGCTCGGCGAGGTCGAGGAACGCCCGGTTGCGCTCGAGGAGCCGCATCACGCACTTCTCGCCCCAGACCGTCGCCGTGGTCGAGACCCGCACGTCGAGTTCGCGGCCGGACACCGCGATCTCGAGCTGACCGTCCTGCGGTCGTCGGCGCTCGACGATGTTCATCTCGGCCATGACCTTGATCCGGCTCACGAGCGGTACCCCCATCGAGGCCGGGAGCGACATGACCTCGTGGAGGGCGCCGTCGGTACGGACCCGCACCCGCACCCGGTTCTCCTGCGGCTCGATGTGGATGTCGGAGGCCCGATCGCGCACGGCCCGCTCGAAGATGAGGTTCACGACCCGCACGACCGGGGCGTTCTCGTCGACCGAAACGGTGCCGCCGGTCTCGACCGCTCGCCGCCGCTCGGCGAAGCGCTCGGAGAAGTCGCGCACGGCATCGCCGATCTCGCCGACATCGCTGTAGGAGCGCCCGATCGCATCGAACAGCGCGCCGTGCGCCGCCACCACGATCCGAACCGGCGCGTTCACGATCCGGATCAGCTCCTTGGTGAGATCGGGGATCACCGGATCGGCGACGGCCACCACCACCCGCTCGCCCTCACGGCGTAGCGGGAGCGCCCCGAGTCGGCGAGCGTCGGGCGCAGTGAGCAACTCGACGACCGAGCGGTCAACCTTCTCCCGCTCCAGATCGACGGTGTCGAGCCCGAGTTGCTCGGCCAGCACCTCGGCGAGCGCGGCTTCGGAGAGCAGTCCGCCTTCGAGCAGGATCTCGCCGAGTCGCTTGCCGGTCTCGGTCTGCTCGGTGAGTGCACCGACGACCTGATCCTCGGAGAGCGCCTCGCGCTCGACGAGCAGCCGCCCGAGCGGAACGCGCTCCTCGTCGCCCGGCATGCCGTCGGCCCCGTCCCCGTCGGCCGGGGCGAGCCGGGATTCGACGGCGGCCGCGAACTCGTCTTCGGCGTCCCCGGCGCGGCGCCGGGGACGCATGCGGGCCATCAGCGCACCGCCTGACAGGAATGATCGGGCTGCCCGGGATCGGGAGCACCGGCCCGGGTCGAAGGTCGTCGGTTCGGCACCAGGCGAGCTCCAGGGACGCACGCGAGCAGGACGAACGGCCCGAGGACCGTGTCGGGAAACCCTACCCGCCGCCCGAACCGGTCTCGCGCCCCTCAACCCATCGCCACCCCGTGCCGATGGGAAGCCGTCATGCTCGACGAACTGTCCCTCCCGAGCCGGGTCGGTGCCCTCCCGGGCATCGCCGAGGCCGCGGCCTACGGCTTGCCCGACGCCGTCATCGTGGTCGATCGCGCCGGCGACGTCGTGTGGGCGAACCCGGCTGCCCACCGCATGTTCGGAGTGGTGCCCGAGCCCGGGGTCCGGATCGCCGGCCTCGACTTCGTCCACCCCGACGATCGGACCCTCTGCGCCCTCGCGGTCGAGCGGTCCCGCAGGTCCCCCGCCGCCACGCCGCTCGCGGTGCGGGTGCGCAGCGCCGGAGGCTGGCGGCTGGCCGAGGTGGTCGGGGCCGACGCCGACGACCGCCTGGTGGTGACCGTCCGGGACGTCACGGAGCGGGTGGAGGCCGAGAGTCGGCTCCGGCAGGCGAACTCACTCCTGACCGCCACCCTCGAGGCCACCGACGACGGGATCTTCGTGGTCGATCGGGAGTGCCGGGTGACGACCGTGAACAGCCGCTTCGCCCGGATGTGGGACATTCCCGCCGCCGCGCTGGCGACCGGGAACGGCGAGGTCGTGCTCGCCGCCGCGGCCCGCCTCATGCGCGATCCCGAGTCCGTCATCGCCCGGAACCTCGAACTCGCGGCAGCACCCGATGCCCACGGACGCGACGTCGTCGAGTTCACCGACGGCCGGGTCTTCGAGCTCACCTCACTCCCCCAGCGGATCGACGGCGAGGTCGTCGGGCGGGTCTGGAGCGTGCGCGACGTCACCGAACGGGTACGCCTCGAGCGCGAGCTCGAGCGCCGAGCGCTCCACGACCCCCTCACCGGTCTCGCCAACACGGTGCTGTTCCGGGACCGGCTGAACCGGGCGACCGCCCGTCTGCTGCGCCATCCCCGATCGCTCGCCGTGCTGTTCATCGATCTCGACTGCTTCAAGACGGTGAACGACACCTTCGGCCACTCGGCCGGCGACGCGCTGCTCGTGACGGTCAGCGAACGTCTCACCGGATGCCTCCGTGCCGCCGACACCGCGGCCCGGCTCGGGGGCGACGAGTTCGCCGTGCTCCTCGACGAGCTCGGCGACCCCGAGGAGGCCCGCCTCGTTGCCGGCCGGGTGCTCGCCGCGCTCCGAGCGCCGCTCCTCATCGACGACCGGCCCGTGAGCGCCACCGC
>JBJSXF010000096.1:0-6254 GCA_046086225.1 Actinomycetota bacterium
GCCCGATGCCCGCCTCGGTGCACGAGTAGCGGGTCGCGAGACGAGCGTCGAAGCGGCGCCGGGCTTCCTCGGCGAGGCCCGGGGTCACCGGTCCGCCGCCGGCGATGATGGTCGTGACCGAGGACAGGTCGAGGTCGTCGAACACCGGGTCGCGCAACATCAGGGCCAGCTGGGTGGGCACCCCGGCCACATTGGTCATTCGCTCTCGGGCGATCATCTCGAGCGCTTCCCGGGCCCGCCAGCGTTCCATGATGAACGTTGTGCCGCCCCGGCGCAGCGCGCCGGAGACCTTGGTCATGAACCCGAGGTGCGCGTACGACGTGCCGCTCTGGGTGCGGCCGCCGCCGTCCCAGGCGCCGCCGGTATCGGTCGCGGTGATGAACGCGAGTTGGCGGTCGCAGTAGAGCGCGCCTTTGGGAATGCCGGTCGTGCCCGACGTGAAGACGATCGCCACCGGCCGGTCGGGGTCGGAAGCGAGCGGCGGGGGTGCGCCGTCGGGGACGCGCAGACCGGCGAGGACCGCGCCCGGGTCGTTCGTCGGGGGAAACTCATCGGCCCGGAGCACGAGGCGCGGGGTCGCAGTGTCGAGCACTGCCGCCTGCTCGGGTGCGGAGAGCCGGTCGTTCACCCCGGCCGTGATCGCCCCGAGCTTGGCCGCCCCGCAGTAGGCGAGCAGGTACTCCGGTCCCGGGGGCAGCACGAGGGCGACGACGTCGCCGGGCCGGACGCCCCGGTGCGCGAGACCGGCGGCGACCTCGTCGGAGATTCGGTCGAGGGCGCCGTACGTGAGCTCCCACCCGGTTGGCGTGACGTAGGCGACGCGGTCGCCGAACCGCTCGGCCGCGCCGCGGATGCTCGCGGGCAGGACGGGCTCGCCGACGTCGCGCATCGGGTCAGACGCCGAGGATCACCGTGCTGGCGGTGGAGAACCAGCCGCCGGTGCCGTTGACGCACGCGAGTCGGGCCCCTTCGACCTGGCGTCCGGTCGCTTCGCCCCGCAGCTGGCGGGTGGCCTCGACGAGGAGGAACATGCCCCGCATGCCCGGGTGGCAGTGCGAGAGCCCACCGCCGTCGGTGTTGGTCGGCAGCGCGCCCCCGAGTCGCAGGCGTCCGTCCTCGACGAACGCGCCGCCTTCACCCGGACCGCAGAAGCCGAGGGCCTCGAGGCTCACCAGCACCATGTGGGTGAAGGCGTCGTAGATCTCGCACACGTCGATGTCCGCCGGGCTGACCCCGGCCCGCCCGAAGGCGAGGCGTCCGCTCTCGTAGGCGGGGGAGCGGGTGAAGTCCTCCCACTCGCTCATCGTGGTGTGGCTCGTGGCCTCGCCGGTGCCGAGCACCCAGACCGGCGCCTTGGCGCAGTCACGGGCCCGTTCCTCCGAGGTGAGGACGACCGCCCCGCCGCCGTCGCTGCGGATGCAGCAGTGCAGCTTCGTGAGCGGGTCGGCGATCATCTTGCTGGCGTTGACCTCGTCGATGGTGATCGGGTCGCGGTAATAGGCGTCGGGGTTGAACCCGGCGTTGTACCGCGTGCTCACTGCGATCTCGGCGAGCTGCTCGATCGTCGTGCCGTACTCGTGCATGTGGCGCCGGGTCGCCATCGCGTACTTGGAGATGAGCGAATGCCCGAACGGCGAGTCGAACTGCACGGGCCCCCGGCTGCCGAACCCGAGGTTGGCGGTGCGGCGGCGGGCCTTGAGGTCGGCCCGGGTCGTCGATCCGTAGGCGAGGACGACGACCTCGGCGTGCCCGGCGAGGATCGCGGCAGCCGCGTGCTCGACCATGAACTCCCAGGTGGAGCCGCCCACGCTCGTGCCGTCCACCCACGTGGGGCGCAGGCCGATGTACTCGGCGATCTCGGTGGGGGCGAGCAGGCCCAGGCCGCTCGAGCCGAAGCCGTCGACGTCGTCCTTGCCGAGTCCGGCGTCGGCGAGGGCCCGGGACGCGGCCTGCCAGTGGAGCTCGTACGGCGTCTTCGTGTCGACGCGTCCGATGTCGGAGAGCGCGGCGCCGACGATGGCGACCCGCTTCGTCAACGCAGCTCCCACTCGACCCGGCGACCCGAGGCGAACGCCTGCTGGCCCTCGGCGAGCGACTCCTGATTGGTGCCCATCGCCACGAAGGCGTAGCCGAGGCGGAGCGCCTCGCGCTGGGGCATCGACCGGGTGGACCAGATGGCCCGGACGGTGCCCTCGACGGCGAGCGCGGGCTGGCTCGCGATGAGCGCGGCGATGGCCCGGGCGCGTTCCCGCAGCCGGTCGCCGGGAACGACCTCGCTCACCATGCCGATCTGGTGGGCCCGGGCGGCCGACATCCGCTCGTGGTTGCCGAGCAGCGAGATCCGCATGATCTCGGGGAACGGCATGATCCCGGCCATGTGGATCGGCTCGAACGCGGCAGTCATGCCGTAGGTGACGTGCGGGTCGAAGAACGTCGCGTGCTCGGCGGCCACGATGAACTCGACCTCGCCGAGCATGTAGAAGGCGCCGCCGCAGGCCATGCCGTTGACGGCGCCGATGACGGGCTTCCACAGGTCGCACGACTTCGGACCGAGGTTGTCGCCCGGGTCGTTGAACATGAACGGGGTCGAGCCCGAGCCGACGACATCGGGGTCGGTCGTGGCATCGGCCTCACCCCCCATCTGCTCCATGCGGTCGATGCCGGTGCAGAACGCCTTCTCGCCCGCGCCGGTCAGCACCACGCAGCGCACCGCGTCGTGGCGGCGCAAGGCGCGCCAGACCGCCCGCAACTCGCGCTGCATGAGCGAGTTGAAGGCGTTGTGTACTTCGGGGCGGTTGAGGGTGACGACCGCGACGCCGTCGTCGCCCTCCTCGTAGGTGATCGTCTCGAGGTCGGTGGGGATCATGCGGGCTCGGCTCTCGGGTCGGGATCGCCGGCGGCCCGGGGCGGGCGCGCTTGCGCGTGCTCCTCGGGCCGCAGGAAACTGCTTCGGCACCGTAGCGCGAGGGTTCGCGGTGGTGCCACGGACGGAGGATCCATGGGAAGCCGTCGAAACGGCGCGGTCGCCGGCACCGCGGCGGCGGGGTACGAGGGCGTGCGCGAGGCCTTCACGGCCAACTTCGCCTAGCGGGGCGAGGTGGGGGCGGCGGTCTGCGTGTACGTCGACGGCTGTCCGGTGGTGGATCTGTGGGGTGGGCACGCCGACGCGACGAATGGGACGGCGTGGACGCGCGACACCGTCGTGCCGTTCTTCTCGGCGACGAAGGGCATCACGGCCGTGTGCGTCAGCTTGCTCGTTCAGCGCGGCCTGCTCGATCCCGAGGCACCGGTCGCGAGCCTCTGGCCCGAGTTCGCGGCGGCGGGCAAGGGTGCGATCACCGTCGGCGACGTGTGCGCGCACCGGGCCGGCCTGCCCTACGTCGAGGGCGAGTGGACGCTTCCCGAGGCGCTCACCTGGGAGCCGATGGTCGAATCGTTGGCGGCGCAGGCGCCGGTCTGGGAGCCGGGCACGACGCACGGCTACCACATGCGCACCTACGGTTGGCTCGTCGGTGAGATCGTGCGGCGGGCCGACCCGGCCGGGCGCACGCCGGGGCCGTTCCTGCGCGACGAGATCGCCGGTCCGCTCGGCCTCGACTGCTGGATCGGACTCCCCGAGACGGAGGAGTGGCGCGTCGCCCGGCTCGTCCCGCCGCGCGACAGCCTGCGCGACGCCCTCGCCGCCTTCGGTGACGACCTTCTGCTCGCCCGGGTGTTCTCCAATCCCGGCGGGCACTTCGACTACGACGACATGTGGAACACCCGCGAGCTCCACGCCGCCGAGCTGCCGTCGTCGAGCGGCATCGGTGACGCCCGCTCGCTCGCCCGCATGTACGCGGCGTGCACGGGCGAGGTCGACGGCGTGCGCCTCCTCGATGACGCCACGCTCGCGGCGGCGGCGGTCACGCGGTCGGTCGGGCGTGACGAGGTGCTCATGACGTCCAACCGGTTCGGGCTCGGGTTCATGCTCGGGGCCTCGTTCGGCGCCGCGAACCCGCGGACGGCGGTCGGCCACGCGGGCGCGGGCGGCGCGCTCGCCTTCGCCGATCCCGAATCGCGGATCGCGTTCGCCTACGTGATGAACGACCTGCGCTTCGACCCGACAGGCGACCCGCGCAGCGAGGAGCTCGTGCGGGCCGTCTACGCGGCGCGCTGATCGACTCGGCTACCCGGCCCGGAGCTCGTCGCGCAAGGGCGCCTTGCGCACCTTCCCGCTCGCGGTGCGGGGCAGGTCGGTTCGAACCTCGAGCCGTTCGGGGAGCTTGAACCGGGCCAGCCCGGCGCTGAGGAGGTGGGCCCGCAACCCGGCGAGCTCCGGGGTGGCGCCCGGCGCGGGGATGACGAAGGCGCACACCTTCTCGCCCATCACCGCGTCGGGCATCGCGACGCACGCCGCCTCGGCGACCGCGGGGTGGGTGACGAGGGCCGACTCGACCTCGAGCGCCGAGATGTTCTCGCCGCCGCGGATGATGATGTCCTTCAGGCGATCGACGATCACGAGGTGCGTTCCGTCGAACGCGGCGAGGTCGCCGGTCCGGAACCACCCGCCGTCGGCGAAGGCGGCCGCGTCGAGCGCGGGGTCGAGGTACCCGGAGAACATCTCTGGGCCGCGCACGAGCAGTTCGCCGGGAGTGCCCGGAGCGAGGTCGGCGCCGGTGGTGGGGTCCACGATCCGCACCTCGCCCGCGCCGATCAGCCGTCCGTCGGTCGTCGCGTCGTGGTCGAGGTCGTCGTCGGGGCCGCCGGTGCTGAGGGTCGGATATTCGGTCGAGCCGTAGGTGCGCTTGCACCGGCAGCCGAGCGTCGTCGTCCCCTCGCGGATCATCGCCGGGGCGACCCCCGCGCCGCCGAGCGAGAACAGGCGCAGCGAGGAGTGGTCGCGGGTGGCGAAGTCGGGGTGGTCGAGCATCGTGCGCAGGAACACCGGCGTGCTGATGATCACCGCGATCCGCTCGTCGGCGATGAGCGCGAGCGCGCGTCCGGGATCCCAGACGTCGAGGAGGATCCCGTTCACCCCGCTCGTCACCGGGAGCAGGCCGCCGTAGGTGAATCCGGCGATGTGGGTCACCGGCATCGGCAGGAGCATCGGATCGCCGACGCGCAGCTCGTGCGCCTCGGCGATGGTGACCGCCTCGGTGTGCAGGGCACGGTGCGTGTGCACGACACCCTTCGGGTCGGAGGTCGTGCCCGAGGTCCAGAGGATCACCCCGGCCTCGTCGGGGTCGGGTCGGCGGACGGGTGGCGGGTCGCCGGTCGGGAGCGGAACGGCACCGCGAACGACCAGGATCGGCCCCTCGTAGCCCGCAGTTCGCGCGAGCCCGGGGTAGTCGGTTCCCCGGAACGCGTGGGGCGCGACGTGAAGTCGGGAATCGGTGGCGCCCGTGATGTAGCCGACCTCACGTTCGCGCAGCGTCGGCGTGATCGGACTCGGGATCGCGCCGATCCACCAGCACGCGTAGGTGAGGACGAGCGCCTCCCACCAGTTCGGGAGCTGCCAGGTCACGACATCGCCGGCCCCGATCCCGTGCTCGTCGGAGAGCGCTCCGGCGAGGTGACCGGCGCGCCGCGCGAGCTCTCCGATCTTCAGGCGTTCGTCACCGTCGACGATCGCCGGTGCGGTCGGGTCGCCGTCGAGCAGCCGGGCGAGCGGGGTGTCGTGGGTCCACGCGCCCGACGCGAGCCACTGCTCGCGGATCGCGGCGGGCGCCGGGTGCGGCGGCCTCACGAACGGCTCAGCGGGCGCCGTAGACCGGGGCGGGGGCCGGCGCCGCGGCGAGGAGGCGTTCGACGACGGGACCCAGTTCGGCCGGCTCCCACCGCGCGCCCTTGTCGGTCACCGGTCCGTGCTGCCAGCCGTCGGCGACGGAGATCATGCCGCCCTCCACCTCGAACACCCGGCCGGTGACCCCGGCGGCGGCCGGGCTCCCCAGCCACACGACGAGCGGGGAGACGTTGCCCGGGTGGTTCGCGTCGAAGCCGTCGGTCGGGGCCTGCATGCGGTCGGCGAACACCTCTTCGGTCATGCGGGTGCGGGCCGAAGGGGCGATGGCGTTCGCAGTCACGCCGAAGCGTCCGAACTCGGCCGCCGCCACGAGCGTGAGGGCGGCGATGCCGGCTGTGGCCGCCGAGTAGGCACCCTGGCCGACGCTGCCCATGAGCCCGGCCCCCGATGACGTGTGGATGATGCGGGCGTCGACGGCGTGACCCTCCTTCGCCCGGGCCCGCCAGTATGCGGCGGCGTGGCGGGTGGGGGC
>JBJSXF010000097.1:0-17600 GCA_046086225.1 Actinomycetota bacterium
CGACCCGTTGCCGACGACCGCGGCCGCGCTGCGGGCCTGGGTACGCGAGCACCCCGATGTCGCCGACAGCCCCGGGCGCCGCGAGACCCACCACTTCCTCGCTTCGCCGCCGCTGTCGTTCGAGTACCGGCTGCCGTACGCCGTGCTCCACCAGGGCGCCCTGGCGATCGTGCCCCGAACGCTCCGACCGCTTTCGACCCCACCGCTCCCGCTCGCCGCCGATGCGGCCTGGTGCACGGCTACGGCGCTGCGCATCGTGCTCGGACCGTCGCCGCGCGTACGCGAGGCCGAGCGCCGGGCCGCGGGCTGAGCCGCGGTCTCGCCCGGAGGACTCAGTCGGCGCGGCGCGGGCGCGGCACGAGGGCCGGCGTGCGGGCGGCATAATCCGCGAAGCCCGGACGCCGCTCGGTGCTCCGCCGATCCATCATCGGGATGCTCGCACCCCGGATCATCGCCGTGATCGCGAGCGCACCCACGACCGTCCACCACGACCCGGCGTCCGCAGCGAGGCCGGCGAGCCAGAGCGACCACCAGAAGGTGACCTCACCGAAGTAGTTGGGGTGCCGACTGAGTCGCCAGAGCCCCACGTCGACGATCTGGCCGGGCTGCTTCGTGCGGTTGAAGGCCCGGAGCTGCAGGTCGGCGACGCCTTCGATCGCGACCGCCCCGAGGCCGACCACGAAGGCGATCCACGCCAACGGTCCGACCGAACCGTCACCGTCGTGGATCGCGGTGACGAGCGGCAGCGAGCCCAGGTAGACGGTCGCCGCGGGAACCAGGTGCACGCCGAACAGCGAGATCAGCGGTTTCGGTCCTTTCTCGTACATGTCGAGGTAGCGCCAGTCCTCGTGACCGAGCCCCGGCCACGCCGTGGCCCAGTTCGCGGTGAGGCGCACCCCCCACAGGATCACGAAGGCGAGGACGAGCCACTGACGCAGCCCCGGATCGCCATCGGCGGTCACCGTCAGCCAGACCGCACCGACGACCGGGAGCACGCTCCACCAGGCGTCGAACATCGAGCCGTTGTCGACGGCCAGGCTCCAGCAGTAGATGACGAGCGCGGACCCGAGGTAGCAAGCGCCGAGACCGACCGCCGGGCCGTCGACTGCCGTCGCCGCGACGAGGCCGACCCCGACTGCGGTGACGTACGCGACCGCGACGACGCCGAGCGACGCGCCCCGGCCGAGCTGCCCGATTCGTGTGCGCATCCCGGTCCCCCTCAGTCCGCGAACTTCCGGGTGACGACCGGCGCCCAGGCGCCGTCCCGCACCGTGTAGATGGTGAGTATTCGGTTCGTGGTGTCGCCGTACTCGTCGAAGCCGATCGCCCCGGTCACCGCGCCCCGGGCGAATCCGTCCGGAGCATCGTTCAGGGTGCGCTCGACCGCCGCGACCGGCTCGGACGTCGCTGTCCCCAGCCCCGCGATCACCGCCGCCCGCACGTTCGAATCCACCCGATCGACCTCGGCGAGCGCCGTCGTGAGCACCTGGAGCACGATCGCCGTGGCGTCGTACGCGTACGGGCCATAGTTCGACGGCGGGGCCCCGAAGTCGGCCCGTTCGTACGCGGCGACGAAGACATCGCCGTTCGGCTGCTGCTCGACGGGCGAGCCGACCGAGCTGGCCAGGTCGCCCGCCGCGCCCGCGGCGCCGACGGCCGTGATGTACTCGGGTGCCGCGATGCCGTCACCGCCCATGAGCGGGACGGTGACGTCAGCGGCGAGCAGTTGCCGCTTGAGCGCCGCCGCCGGCTCGTAGTCGCCCGCGTAGAACACGACGTCGGGGCGCGCCGCCGCGATCCTCCCGACCACGGGCCCGCCGTCGGCACCGACGTCGGGCACGACCTCGGAGAGCGCCACCGTGCCACCGGCCGCGGTGAAAGCGTCCCGGAAGGCTTCGGCCTGGAGCCGGTTCACTTCCTTCGGATCGGCAATGACGGCCGCCGTCCGGAACCCCGCGTCCTCGTAGGCGTAGCGGGCCAGGAAGGGGCCCTGCTCGGCCTCGGTCGCCACCATGCGGAAGTAGCTCGCGAACTGACGCTCGGGCGCTGCCGGGTCGGAGCCGCGGGTGAGCTCCGGATCGGTGTTGGCGGGCGAGATCACGGCGATGCCCGCCTCGGAGAACTTCGGGGCGATGACGGCGGCGACTCCCGAGTTCGCCGGTCCGATCACGGCGACCACGCTCGGGTCCTCGATGAGCTCCGCCGCATTGCGCCCACCGACGTCGGGGTCGGACGAATCGTCGACCACTGCCACTTCGATCTTCCAGCCCGGGAGGAGCCCGACCGCGTTCGCCTGATCGACGGCGAGCCGCACCGAGTTCCGGATGCCGATCCCGTAATCGGTGAGGCCCTCCTCGATCGGGACCTCGACTCCGATCGTGACGACCTTCTCGGGCGCGACATCGGAGCCCGAGGTGCCGGCAGAGTCGTCGGAGCAGGCGACGAGCCCCGCCGGGACGAGTCCGACGAGCAGAGCGATCGCGAGACGCCTCAGGTACATGGTGCTCCCCCGGAAAGCAGACCGGCGGAGCCTACCGAGCCCCGGCGACCCGGAGCCGGTGACGAGCGCTACTCGTCGGCGTCGGTGGGGAGCGCGGCGAGCAACTGCTGGCGCCGGGCCTGCCGGCGACGCTCCCGTGTCGCCGCGTCTCCGAGCTCCCGGGCCTGGGCCATCACGAGGTGGGCGAAATCCTCGATCCGATCGTCGGCGTACACCCATTCCGAGTCGTCGATCTCGGGGTCGCGCACCCACTGCAGGATGAGGGCGTCGCCGATCGCCCCGTAGCGGGGGATGATCGCCGAGAACCCGAGCTGCAGCGCACCGAGCCCGGCGCCGACCGTGGCCAGAGCCGTCTGGGTCGCCGGGAGGTACACCCGCACCATCTCGGCCCCCGCCCGGCGGAGCTGACCGAGCGCCGCGTCCACCGCCTCGATGAGGTCGAGGCCGACGACCGGCACCCGGATCGCGCCGATCTGGTTGAGCGAATCGTAGGACGAGGTCACCGTCGATGCCGCCGGCGCATCGGCCGTGCCGCGCACGACACCGTGCTCACGCGGCCAGTCGGTCGCCGCGTGGACGTGGCGCACGAGCGGTTCGTACACCGACGGGATCCACCAGGTCGCCGGCTCCATCTCGACGAGCGGACGGTGGGTCGCGAGCAGCGAGCTGCGGCGATCGAGGAGCCCGTCGGTGAAGTCGACCTGCTGGATCGGCCCGCGTACGTTGAGGTAGAGACCGACGAGCTGACCGCCGCTGCGCAACGACATACGCTGGGTCACCGCGTGGGTGAGCACCGGCTCGCCGAGCATGGTGATCGTGCCGTTCTGCGCGACGTAGTCCCCGAAGCCCACGAGTACCTGCTCGAGGAGGCCGCGCCGCCGGAAGCGCGGGTCGGTGACCGCTGCGCCCACCATCACCGCACCTTCGGCGACCTCGACCCAGCCGCAGTGGGCGACGACCTCACCGTCGGCATCGACGGCGACGCCGCCGTTGCGGGTTCCTTCGGTGATCGCCGCCGCCAAGCGATCGGGGAAGTACATCTCGGAATAGGGGTAGCTCCACCCGTAGCAGCGGTAGATGCACCGGGTGAGGGCCGGCGCATCCTCGGCGGTGAGGGCGCGGACCGTCACCGGCGCATCGACCAGCGGCGCGTCCTCGGCGATCACCTCGAGGTCACCGGCTTCGACGACCCGGGTGTGCGCCGGCAGGGGGATCCGGGCGACGGTGACGTTCCCGGTGCCCTCGGCACCGCCGTCTGCACCGGAGAGCAAGCCGAGGTCGACGAGCGCGAGCACCTCGGCCGCCGGGCCGATCACCGGCTCACCGGCGTCCCGGACCGAGAACGCGACCTCGGTGCCGTCGACGGCGACCGACAGCGACACCGTGGCCCGGGCCCGATCCACCGACGAGCGGCGGACGGCGTCGTCCCCGAGGAGCCGGACCGCCAGCGCCGCGACTTCGGCGCCCCCGCCGTGCCGACCGGCGACCGATCGGGCGACATCGGCCAGCACCGAGACCCCGTCGGCATCGGCGGGTGCCGAGATGGTCGTCGTGCCGCTCACCGGGCTGCCTCCGTCCGCTTCCACCGTGACCTCCGAGCTCGAGCGGGCAGGCCGACGGTTCCCCCGAACCGGCCTGACGACCGCAGTGACGGGAGATTACGCACCACCGGCACCTCCGGACGCGGGCGGGGTGGGGCACGCCGAAGCGCACCCCACCCCGTCGCCTGCGTCCCGGGAGGGATCAGGACGAATCGCTCAGGCGGCCGGAGTCGCCATCACGAAGAGCGCAGCCAGCCCGTAGGTCGTCGTGGGCACGGCGTTGACGATTACCTGGTCACCGACGGTGATCACACCGTCGGGGAGCCGCAGGGTCGCCGCCACTCGGGTGTTGAAGGTCACCGTCGTCGCGCCGCCGACGGGCGGGGCGAAGCTCGCCATCCACGACGCCGCCTCGGCCGAGGAAACCCAGGGCTCGATGCCGACCGGGCCGGTGGTGATCACGAGCACGCCGGCGGTCGGGTTGTAGGAGGTGACCCGACCGGTGAAGAGCGGGATGTCCTTGACGAGCTTCTTGCAGTCGATCCCCTGGATGTCGCCGAGACCGGCGATGACCATGGTCTTGCCCGGACCGCAGCGGATCACGTCGGCGCCGTCGCCGCCGTCGAGCGTGTTGTCGCCGTCGCCCCCGTCGACGACGTCCTTGCCGCCCTTGCCCTTGATCAGGTCGCGGCCGGCCCGGCCCTGGAGCACGTTCGGACGGTCGTCGCCGACGATGATGTCGGCACCGGCACCGCCGGTGATGTTCTCGACGTCGGCGGCGACGTTGTCGCCCTCGCCGGGCGCGCCGTCATCGGCGATGCCGTCGATGTCGGCTTCGATGCCCGCGAGGTGGTCCTCGTAGGAAGCGGTGTCGATGCCGGGTCCGCCGCGCAGCACGTCGGCCCCGGCACCACCCATGAGGAGGTCGTTGCCGTAGCCGCCGCTGATCACGTCGCGGCCCGGGCCGCCGAGCAGGGCGTCGTCGCTGCCGAGCCCGACCAGCACGTCGTTGCCGGCGAGTCCGCAGATGACGT
This sequence comes from Actinomycetota bacterium, assembly GCA_046086225.1. Classification (GTDB taxonomy): domain Bacteria; phylum Actinomycetota; class Acidimicrobiia; order IMCC26256; family PALSA-610; genus JBJSXF01. The sequence continues at coordinate 5,076 of JBJSXF010000097.1, forward strand.
CGGGACCCTCGGTTCCCTGGAGCACGTCGTTGCCGATCGTGCCGACCACTGTGCAGACCCGACCGGCGACCGTCACCGGAACTGCGCCGACCGCCGGGCGGGCGGCGCCGAGCGCTCCGGCCGCCACTCCGATCACGATGGCCGCCGGTGCGGCCCACACTCGCCTCGTCTTGAGCAGATTCATCTCTCGTTCCCTCCTGCGGTCCCGCCGGGGGCGGGCCCCAGCGCTATCGGCGCCGACGGCCGGGGCCTTGAGCCCGGGTTGTCCGATGCGCCGGGAACGAGCCTGCGGCGAGGGACGTATCGGTCCCACTGGCCAGGTGGCCGATACGTCGGCCCGGGGTTCGCCGAGCGTGGGACTGCGGTGACGGAGCGCGCGTGAAAACCGCCCCGAAGGCCGGTCCGAGCGGTCAGGAACCGGTCAGGTGAGGGTGCCGGCGAAGACCTGCCAGGCGAGGAGGCTCTTGGCCACGAGGCTGAGCACGAGGTACGCCTGCTCGCCGAACAGGTAGTCGGCGAACCGGCCCCGCCGGCGGTACTGGAGCCACTGGTTGACCGCGAAGCAGTTGAAGAGCAGGAAGAGCGACACGAAGATCACGTAGACGAAGCCGGGCACTCCGTCGGCCTTCGCGCTCGAGACCACGATCGCCACGGTGATCACCACCCACGGCACCGCCCCGACGACGCACCCCAACGTGAACGGCAGCCAGCTGACCCGCTCACGATCCTGATTGACGCGCTCCATGAGGTAGCCGAACCCGATCATCGCTGCGTTCGCCGCGAAGAGCCCGATGACCGCATAGAGGTCGGTGACCCCGGTGAGCATCGCGATGAGCACCACCATCACCGAGGCGCTCACCGAGTACTCCGCCCAGCGGGCGACGTTGATGCCGCGCCGGAGGTTCGCCTCGTACCACGGCCGAGCCGCGGTGGCGACGAGGAGGTGGTCGATCGCGGCGAGCAACAGGAAGGCGCCGATCGCGTACGCGAAACCCAGGTCGAAGAACGTCGCCTCCTCGACGAGCGGAGTGCCCGGCGGACCGGTCTGCACCGCGGCGACGACCGGAATGGCGAACCCGTTCCCGAGGGCGACGATCGCAACTGCCTGGGCGAGGTGGGCGACCCCGACCCCGAGGTTCCAGCGACGCAGACGGCGCATTCGGGGGGCATCGACGGCGGGAACGCTCATGCCCGGATCGTATGGTCCCGATCCCTGCGCACCGGGTTTCGCACCGTTGCGCTCGGGTCAGGCCGGACCCTGGTGATCGAGTACCGCGAGCAGCTCACCGATCCGGTGGTGCGCCTCGGCCGGGTGCCGCATCGGGAGGTTGCGCTGCACCCGATAGGAGTTGCGGCGTCCCTCCCGGCGCACCTTCAGGTACCCGGCCCCCTCGAGCTCGGAGACGATTCGCTGGGCCGCCCGCTCGGTGATGCCGACCCGGATCGCGACATCGCGCAGGCGCAGGTCGGGCTCGGCCGCGATCGCGAGCAGGACGTGCGCGTGATTCGTGAGGAAGGTCCACGTCGGGCTAGCGGGCTCCGGCACCGAGGGTCTCCTGACACGGGACGTCTGCCCGGGGCAGACACGAAGGCGAACTTAGCGCGCCCCGACCCGCACAGGCGCTTCCCGACACCGGATACGCGTTTCTCCTATTCTCAGTCTCTCGTCATCGGGTCGGGAGGACCCCCTGGGATCACTCGAGCTCGCGGTCGAAAACCTCACGTCGCCGCCGGTCCTCGCGTTCGTGCTCGGCGCGCTCGCCGTCTTCATCCGCAGCGACCTCCGGCTCCCCGACCCGATCCACACCTGGCTGGCGACCTACCTGCTCCTCGCCATCGGGTTGAAGGGCGGGCACGTCCTCGCTGACGCCGACGGGGGCGATCTCCTCGGACCCGCCGTCGCGACGCTCGTTCTCGGGATCCTCATTCCCGTGGTGGTCTTCGCCGTCGCCCGCCGCGTGCTCCGCCTCGGCGACCCCGATTCCGGGTCACTCGCCGCGCATTACGGATCGGTTTCCGTCGTCACCTTCACCGCGGCCACCGTCTTCGCGGCGGGCGCCGGCTACTCCGCCGAGCCGGTGATGACCGCACTCGTCGCGCTCCTCGAAATCCCGGGCATCATCGTCGCCCTGCTCCTCGTCAACGCCCGGGGCCGTCGGACCAGCCTCCGAGCCGCGATCCACGAGGTGCTGACCGGACGGAGCGTCCTGCTCCTGGCCGGCGGACTGGTGATCGGACTGGTGACGAGCGACGCCGGCTTCGCCCGCATCGAGCCGTTCTTCGTCGATGCCTTCCCCGGCCTGCTCGTGCTCTTCCTCCTCGATATGGGAGCGACCGCAGCCAGCCGGCTACGAGAATCACGATCGCTCACGCCGGCCGTCGTCGCCTTCGCTCTCGTCGCCCCGGCCGTGATCGGCACCATCGGCGTGCTCGCCGGCACGGTCGCCGGATTGTCCGTCGGCGGCGCCGCCGTGCTCGGCGCCATGGCGGCCAGCGCCTCGTACATCGCCGCGCCCGCCGCCGTGCGCACTGCGCTCCCCGACGCCGATCCCGGCCTCGCCCTCGGCGCGGCGCTCGGGGTGACCTTCCCGTTCAACCTGGTGATCGGGATCCCCGTGTTGTTCGCGCTCGCCGACGCGATCGGCTGATGGCGGCCGGACCTCAGGCCGACACCCACTCCGGCTTCCACGCGTAGACGACGTCGTCGCCCTCGGTCGCGACCGGCCGGAAGCCGACGCGCTCGAGCACGGAGCGTCCCCGACCATCGGCGAGACGAGTGACCGCCGCGATGAGCCGCAGTTCCATGTCGACGGCGATACGACCGCAGACCGCGGCCAGCGCCTCGGTCATGTAGCCCCTTCGCCGCGCCGAAGGATCGAGGGTGAAGGCCACCTCGGCGACATTGTCGTCGGCCTGCCAGAGCACGGCGATGTCACCGATCAGCCCGACCCGGTCACTGCGTTCGAGCGCGAGATGCGCCCACTCACCCCGCTCGAACAGTGGATCGCGTAGCGCCATCTCGGCGACGAGCATCACCGCGTCGTCGTGGGCCCAGGGCACCGACCACGGAGCGTTGCGGGCCGTCGCCGGATCGTTGCGATAGGCCTCGATCGCCTCGACATCCCCCGCGTGGAAGCGGCGCACGACGAGCCGCTCGGTGGCGACGAGGACCGGCGGACCACCGCCGACGTCGCTCATCCGAACTCGAGCGAGGTCATGCCGTAGATGCGGCCGAGGGGGAGCTCGGGTGCGGGACCGCGGTACATCCGAGCGCACCCGAACACCTCGCGCAGGCCGAGACGCGCCACCAGGTCGAGGGCCGCGACGTTGGGCTCGGGGACGTCGATCTGCACCTGCTCGCCCTCGACGGCCGCGAGGAGTCCGCCGAGGAGACGTTCGGCGAGGTCGGGTCGGTCGGCGGTCAGCGGACCGACCTTCCAACCGACCCGACCCGGCCGGAGCACCCCGAACGCCACCAGGTCGCCCCGCTCCCGGATGAGTCCGGCGACCACCCCGGGCCGCGCGATCCAGCCGGCGAGGAAATCCTCGCGCTGCGTCACCGCGTGGCGGGCGTCGTAGACCACGAGATCGGATGCGTCGGCCGGGGTCAGCGGCGCGACCGCCGGATCGGGCGATCCGACGGCGATCCCCTCGAAACGCAGGTCGCGGTGAGCGACCGTGAAACCGCCCCGCTCGTAGAACGGCACGAGATCGAGCACCCCGTCCATGCCGATCGGCGCGTCGGGTCGGAGGCGCGCCGTGAGCCGGTCGCGCCGGAAATGCCAGAGGGCTCGGCCGAGGCCTCCGTGCCGTCGGTCGGCCCGAACGATGAAGAGTCCCATGAAGCCGTACTCGGCGCCGTAGGCGAGGATCGACCCCCCACCGACGAGCTCACCGCCGGCCCGGAGCGCGACGAACGCCTCGGGATCGAACGCGGCCGCCACCTCGGCGTCACCGGACCCCGGATTCCAGCCTTCGGCCGCCGCCCACTCCATGAGCGTGGCGATCTCCTCGGGTCGCATCGGCTCGATCGTGTGGCCGGGCGGGAGCACCCGGCGATGTTGGCACAGCCGACCGACACCCCGGTCGCCCGCGTCGGCCCGGTGCCTACACTCCGCCGCCGATGTCCCACCCGGCACCGCCCCTCCGGCACGATCTACCCCCCGAGGGCACGCTCGCACCCCAGCGGGCCGAGGCACTCTCCGATGCCGTGTTCGCCATCTCGGCGACGATCCTCGTGCTGAACATCGCCGGCGGCGCGCCCCGGACGGGCCGGGGTCACGTGTGGTCGGCCATCGTCGACGCCCGGTACTCGTACATCGGGTACGCGATGTCGTTCGCGGTCATCGGTCTCGTGTGGGTGTCCCACCACGGGATGTTCGACCGACTGCGGGCCGTCGACCGTCCGCTGCTCTTCTCGAACCTCGCCCTGCTGTGCCTCGTCGCGTTCATCCCGTGGCCGACGGCGCTGCTCGCCGAGTTCATCGGTGACGGCGGACGCGATGCTTCCGTGGCCACCGCGTTCTACAGCTTCGTGATGACGCTGATCGGCCTGGTCTTCACGTTCCAGTGGTGGCACCTCACCCGCCGTCCCGCCCTGCTCCGTCACGAGATCGCCGATGACCGCCTGCGCCGCTCACTGCACCGGGCCGTCGTCGGACCGGCCGTCTACGCCCTCACCGTGCCGCTCGCGTTCGTGAGCCCGCTGCTCTGCCTGCTCGTGTACGTCGTGCTCTCCGGGTACTTCGCGAGCGGTCCGTCGTCGCGTGCGTTGCGCACCGGCCGGACCGGGTCGGACCCGGCTCCGACCGCCGGCGACGCGCCCTCCTGAAGAGCGCCGGGAACCGCGTGACCGGCGCCGTGCTCTTCGACCTCGACGGCACCCTCGTCGACTCCGAGCCCGGTATCCGCCGGTGTGTCGACGTCACGCTCGCCGAACACGGGTTCGACCCACTCGGGCCCGGCGACCTCGAACGCTTCATCGGGCCGCCGCTGCGGGAATCCTTCGCCGGCCTCGGCGTACCGGCCCGATCGATCGACGACCTGGTCGCGACCTACCGCCGCCACTACGCCGGCGGCGGGATCCACGAGTTCACCGTGTACCCGGGGATCCCCGACCTCATCGCCGCCCTCACCGAACGCGGCGTGCTCTTCGGCGTGGCCACGTCGAAGCTGACCTCATCGGCCGAGATCGTGCTCGTCGAGGCAGGGCTCCGGGCGCACCTCGGCTTCGTCGTGGGGTCCGAGCCGGACGGCCGCCGTTCGACGAAAGCGGCGGTCGTCGCCGATGCCCTCGCCCCGCTCGATCCCGGGACCGCGTCGCGCGCCGTGATGGTCGGCGACCGGGAGCACGACGGCGTCGGGGCCCGGGCCGCCGGGATCCGCTTCGTCGGCGTCGAGTGGGGCTTCGGCACTCGTGGCGAGCTCCTCGCAGCGGGCGCCGACCCGATTGCGTCGTCACCCGCCGAGCTGCTCGCCGCGCTGCTCGACTCGCGCTGAGCGCCTCCGCTCAGCGGGCGGGCGTCCCCCGGAGGTTGTCGCAGCGCTCGCAGACCTCGGGCGGGATGACCCCGATCCGCATGAGTCCGGCGAAGATCCGGCAGCCGAGGCAGAGCCCGAGGAATGCCTCGAGCCCAGCCGCGGCCACGAGCATCGCCACTAGCGCCTGCGCCACGCCGATGGCACCGAAGCCGAGGGCCGCGATGCTCGCTGCAACCGTCAGGGTCGCCCCGATGCCCTGGGCGAAGCGCTTCGGCGGCCCGGGCACCGGCCGGGGAGCGGTCCCCAGCGCCGGCACCACCAGCCGGGTCACGAGCAGCGCCAGCGGACTGAACCGCGGACCGGAGACGACCCGGGCCGTGAAGCCGTAGGCCAGGACCGGGAGGAGCCCCACCCAGCCGGTGACGAGGAACCCGACACCGAGGGTCACGACCCCGGCGGCCACGAGCCGGGCCGCGACCTCGTCGACGGTCTCCGGGAAGCCGAAGCGCGGCTGGCGGGGTCCGGTCGGCCGGCCGGGAGCGGTCAGGGCCGGGGCTCGGTCGGGGCGCACGGAGACACGGTACCGAGGAAAACCCGACCTCGCAAGTCGCATTTCGAGCCGACTCCCGGATCCGACAATCCGGACGGTAATTTCCGGGCCGAAGGACCCGGATCGGTCAAGGTTCCCGATCCGGCGACGATGAACATCCCGTCGACCGCGGGGACGGTCGGCGCCGCCGGGGGGTCAGCACCCTGCTGCTCGGGGAGCACGAGGGGAACAACACGTGATCGGATCGGTTCGCACCCGGATCCGGCGGTCCACTGCCGCCGTGACCTGCGCCGTCACCTGCGGGGTCGTCGGCCTCGGCGCCGTCGGTGCCACGCCGGCTGCGGCCGCCGCGCCCGCAGTCGCTGCGGTCCCGGCCACGCCGACGACAGAGGCCTCGACCGTGCCGAATCCGCCCGCGTTCGTCGACGGTGAGGTGATCGTCGGCTTCGTGCCCGGCACCCCCGGCCGGGCCCGGGCCGCGGCCCGCGCGTCGATCGGCGGGCGCTCGAACCAGCGGCTCTCCCCGCTCACGCCCGACGCCGAGCTCGTGACCCTCGGCCCCGGGCGCGGCGTGACCCAGTCGGTCGCCGCACTGCGGAACAACCCCAACGTCCGCTTCGCCGAACCCAACTACCGAGTCGAGACCACCGCCGCGTCGAACGACCCCTCGTACACCGGCGGCCAGCTCTGGGGCATGTACGGCGACACCACGACCCCCGCGAACCCGTGGGGCAGTCAGGCCGCCGAAGCCTGGGCCGCCAACCGGGTCGGATCCGCGAACGTCGTCGTCGCTGTCATCGACGAGGGGATCGACATCACCCACCCCGACCTCGCCGACAACGTCTGGACCAACCCGGCCGAGACGGTCAACGGGGTCGACGACGACGGCAACGGCTACGCCGACGACATCAACGGCTGGGACTTCGTCAGCAACGACAGCACGGTGTACGACGGCACCGCCGACGACCACGGCACCCACGTCTCCGGCACGATCGGCGGGGTCGGCGGCAACAGCATCGGGGTCGCCGGTGTGAACTGGGACGTCACCCTCATCTCGGCGAAGTTCCTCGGGGCCTCGGGCGGGACGACCGCCGACGCCATTCGGGCCGTCGACTACGTGACCGACCTGAAGACCCGCCACGGCCTGGCGATCGCCGTGTCCTCCAACTCGTGGGGTGGCGGCGGTTTCAGCCAGGGGCTCCTCGACGCGATCAACCGCGGCGGGGACGCCGGGATCCTGTTCGTCGCTGCGGCCGGGAACAACGGCGCCAACATCGAGGGGGGCGGCTTCTACCCGGCCGGCTACCAGTGCACGACCCGGGCCAACGGAACGCCTCGCGGCTGGGACTGCGTCGTCTCGGTCGCCGCGATCGATTCCACCGGCGCCCGGGCGTCGTTCTCGAACTACGGGGCGACTTCCGTCGACCTCGGCGCACCGGGCGTCGCCATCACCTCGACGCTGCCGGCGGGCACCTACGGGAGCTACAACGGCACGTCGATGGCCACCCCGCACGTGAGCGGTGCCATCGCGCTCTGCGCCGCGGCGAACCCCCTGCTCGACGCGGCCACACTCCGCAACGCGCTGCTCGGAAGCGCAGCACCGACCCCGTCGATGGCGGGCGTCACGGTGACGGGCGGGCGCCTCGACGTCGGCCTGATGCAGGGTTCGTGCACCGCTTCCACCGAGCCCGTGAGCGGCGGGCCGAGCGGCCTCACCGCCACGACCGCCTCGGCCAAGACCGTCCGCCTCGACTGGACCGACGGCGCCACCAACGAGAGCTTCCAGGAGATCGAGCAGGCCGTCGCGACGAACAGCACCTGCGGCACCTACAGCGCCGCGGACACAGTGGGCCAGAACACGACCTCGACCGTGATCGGTGGCCTCACGGGCAGCACCGCCTACTGCTTCCGGATCCGGGCCGGCAACAGCTTCGACACCGGCAATGGTCGAAGCGTCTCGGCCTGGAGCAACGAGGCGACCGCCACGACCCTGGCCCCGCCCCCCGCCTTCCGCTGCTCGGCGACCGCCTTCGCCTGGGTCGACCCGACGACCGCGACGTCACGTGCGCTCAGCGACGACTCCTCGGTGTCGGTGCCCATCGGCTTCTCGTTCCCGTACTACGGCGATCCGTTCTCGGATGTGCACGTCGCATCGAACGGACTGCTCGGGTTCGGCGCGGGAACGACCGCCTACTCGAACACGAGGATCCCGACGCTCTCGGCCCCCAACGGCTTCGCGGCGGGCTGGTGGGACGACCTCAACCCCGGCGTCGGGGGCAGCGTGCGCACCCAGACGATCGGCACCGCCCCGAACCGCCGCTTCGTCGCCTCCTGGCTCGACGTGCCGATCTACGGCCTCAGTGGGAGCGGGATCACCTTCCAGATGATCCTCGAGGAGACGACCGGTGCGATCGTCACGCAGTACCTCGACACGGCGACCGGCAACGCGAGCTACGACCGCGGCGCATCGGCGACGGTCGGCACCGAGAACGCCGACGGGACGACCGGCACCCTGGTCTCGTACCTCCGGGCTTCGCTCGCCGATACCACCGCGCTCCGCTGCTCCACGGTGACGACCACCCCGGCGCCGACGATCACCACCACCGGACTGCCCGGCGCCGTGGCCCAGAATCCCTACTCGGCGACCGTGACGGTCGAGGGCGGCACGGCGCCGTACTCGTGGGCGATCACGAGCGGCGCACTCCCCGCCGGGCTGAGCCTCTCGGCCACTTCGGGCATGATCACCGGTGCGCCGACCGCGGGAGGTTCGAGCACGTTCACCGTGCGGGCCACCGACGCCGAGGGCCGCACTGCGTCGATGCCGCTCACGGTCACCGTTGATGCCGGGGTGATGATCACCACGGCGACACTCCCCGACGCCGGCGTCGGCGCCGCCTACTCGACCAGCCTGACCGCGAGCGGCGGCACCGCGCCCTACACCTGGAGCGCGACGGGACTGCCCACCGGCCTGTCGATCTCGGCAGTCGGAGGCGTCATCTCGGGCACGCCCACCATCGCGGGCACGTCGTCGGTCACCGTGACCGCCCGGGACGCCGCGAGCCCGGCGGGCACCGCGACCAAGGCGTTCACGCTCACCGTCACGGTTCCACCCGCGGTGACCACGGTCTCGCTCGCCCCGGGCACCGTCGACCAGGCCCTCTCCCGCACGCTGACCGCGACCGGCGGCACCGCTCCGCTCACGTGGTCGCTCCTCACCGATCCGCTCCCCGACGGCCTCACCCTCTCGACCGGAGGGGTGATCTCCGGGACGCCGACGACGACGGGAACGTGGACGTTCACCGTCCGGGTCACCGACGGGGTCGGTCGCACCGATGACCGGGTGCTCTCGCTCTCCGTCGATCCGCTGCTTCTCGTCACCACGGCCTCCCTCCCCCCGGCCGGGGTCGGACTCGCCTACTCGGCGACGCTGCAGGCCACCGGCGGGAGCGGCGGGTACACGTGGTCGAGTGGCTCGCGGCCGGCGGGCATCAGCCTCGACCCGGCAACGGGTGACCTCTCGGGCACGCCCACTGCGGTCAGCTCGACCTCGTTCTCGGTGACGGTCCAGGACTCGGCAGGCCGGACCTCGACCCGCTCCCTCACGATCGTGGTCTCGGCGGCGCCCGCCGTCACCACGGCGTCGCTGCCCTCGTACCTCACCGGCCAGACGTTCAGCGTCACCCTGACCGCGTCGGGCGGCGCCGGCACGAAGCTGTGGTCGGTGGCGGCAGGCGCCCTGCCGACCGGGGCATCCCTCTCGCCCTCCGGGGTGCTCACGGGCCCGGTCGCCACCGCCGGCGACTCGCCGTTCACCGCGAGGGTGACCGACGAGCTCGGGCGGTTCGCCGACCGGGCGCTGACCCTCATCATCGTCGACCCCGTCACGATCTCGACGGCATCGCTCCCCCAGGGAACGACGGGAACTGCGTACTCGACCACCCTCGCCGCGTCGGGCGGGAAGGGCCCGTACTCGTGGAGTGCCGTGGGCCTGCCCGCCGGACTCTCGCTCTCGGCCACGGGCACGATCACCGGCACGCCGACCGCGACCGCAACCGCGAGCGTCACCTTCTCCGTCGTCGACAGCGGCACTCCGACGCGCTCTGCGAGCCGCACCCTCACGCTCGTCGTCGCCGCCCCACTCGCGATCACGACCTCCACCCTGCCCAACGCCACCCTCGGCCTCGCCTACTCGACGACGCTCGCGGCGACCGGCGGCTCGGGAACCCGCACGTGGAGCGTGACCTCCGGCAGCCTGCCCGCCGGCCTCGCCCTCTCGACCGCAGGCGTGCTCTCGGGCACCCCGACGACCGACGGCACCTCGACCTTCTCGGTCACCGTCAGCGACGCTTTCGGACGGAGCGCCACCCGCAGCCTGACCCTCACCGTCACGGGCGCCACCGTGAGGGTGCAGTCGATCGCCGTGAGCCGCACAACCGCCTCGAACGGCACGACCGCCCGGGCGCTCGTCACCGTCGTCGACCACCGGGGTGTCGTCGTGGCTTCGGTCTCGGTCACCGGGCGGTGGTCGATCACCGGGAGCACGTCGACGACCACCCGGTCGGGGACGACCGGCTCGGCCGGGACGGTCACGATCTCGTCGCCGACCTACAAGAGCGCGACGGGCAAGACGATCACGTTCTGCGTCACCGCGCTGACGAAGACCGGCTTCACCTTCGACAGCAGTGGACCGGCCTGCGGCTCGGTCGTGGCGTGATCGGGACGACAGTGCCCGCCGCGCCTCAATAGGGCAGCGTGTAGGAGTTCTCCAGTTCGTCCTGCAGCACGGTCGCGACCGACGCCGTCGTATCGATGACGAGCTCCTCCTCGAGCACCCGGGTGCGGTACGTCCACCCGGCCGGGAGGTCGAGCCGCTCGCCGAGAGTCGGCAGATCGGCCTGAGTCAGCGTCGGGTCGACCCCGATGCAGTACGCCTGCATCACGTATGCCTCGCCATCAGGGTCGACGAGCTCGTAGACCGGCTTACCTGCATCGAAGAAGAACACTGCGCCCCGGTTGACCTTGATGCCCCGGTAGCGCTCGGTGGCGGGCGCCGTACCCAGATCCACGACCGCGATACGCCGGGTCAGGAGCCCGTTGAACTCGCGCAGCACCGGCTCGACGATCTCGACCTTGGTGCCGAATCCGTCGAGCACCCAGTGCCGGGGACCGTTGAGCTTCACCACCAAGGCACCCATCTCGGCGGCGATCGCCGTCGCGTCGAGCGTCGCCCAGAGCTCCTGGGGGCAGTCGTTCAGAAGCTGAGTGCCGAAGACCTCGGCCTCGAACCGGCCGTCCCGGGCGAACACGGCGAGCACCTCCCCGTAACGCACACCGCGTTGGTCGGAGATGAGCCGGGGCGGGATGGCGGTCATCGTGGTCCTCTCGTCGGTGCGGGCAGCCGGTCCGGGCCGCGCCGACCCGAGGCGCAGTGAGCCTACGGCGTCGCGACCCGAGAACCCACGGGCTCCGGAGGGGAGTTTCGCGACCGGTTCCTCCGCCGCGTAGCGTGCGCCCCTGTCCACCGGACCGACAACGAGAGGAACACCGTGAAGATCGACGGGAAGAAGGCGGTCGTCGTCGGCGGAGCATCGGGCATGGCCCGCTCCGCAGCCGAGCAGCTCCGGGAGAAGGGCGCCGCCGTCGCCATCCTCGACCTCCCGACGAGCGCGGGCGCCGACGTCGCTGCGGCACTCGGCGGCACCTTCCACCCGGTCGACGTCATGGACGCGGAGAACACCGAACGCTCCCTCGACGCCGCGGTCGAGGCCCTCGGCGGGCTCCACATCGCGGTGAACACCGCCGGCGGCGGCACCGCCATGCGCACCCTCGGCAAGAACGGGCCCCACCCGCTCGACGAGTTCCGGCGCGTGGTCGAGCTCAACCTGATCGCCACCTTCAACCTCAACCGGCTCCAGGCCGCACACATGGCGAAGAACGAGCCCGAGGACGACGAGCGCGGCGTCATGATCGACACCGCGTCGATCGCGGCCTTCGAGGGGCAGATCGGTCAGGTCGCCTACACCGCGGCCAAGGCCGGGATCGCGGGCATGGTGCTCACCATGGCCCGCGACCTCGGCAGCCTCGGCATCCGAGCCGTCGCCATCGCCCCGAGCCTGTTCAGCACCGGCATCACCCAGGGGATCCCCGACGAGTTCGCGACCGCACTCACCCGCGACGCCGCGTTCCCGAAGCGGATGGGTCGGCCCGAGGAGTACGGGCGCCTCGCGGTAGCGATCGTCGAGACCCCGATGCTGAACGGGTCGTGCATCCGACTCGACGCCGGCCAGCGTTTCGCCCCGAAGTAGGCGCCCGGTCGGGGCCGAGACGGCCTCACCCCCAGGCTGCGAATCGACGCGCGACCCCCGGAAGCTCGGCGAGCGGCTCCATCAGCGCCCCTCCGCGCGATTGATCACCACTGTTGCCGGGCCTCCTCCGCGAAGCCCTGGATACCCGCGAAGTCGAGCCGGACGTCATCCTCGGTCACGAGGAACCCC
>JBJSXF010000098.1:0-15750 GCA_046086225.1 Actinomycetota bacterium
CGCATACGGGCCACCTGACGCTCATCGATCCGATTCGCGGCGATCACTCCGTCGACAAGATCAGCGGTGACCGCCGACGCCGGACGATCCCCGATCCGCACTGACACGACGGCGCCGGCGGGCAGATACCGGATGCTGCGAACCGCCCCGGCCAGACGCGGTGGCGACCGGAAGGCGGGGACCGCCAGCCCGGCGGCCCGACTGGCCGCGCCCACTCGGCGCACGAGGTCGCCGAACGCCGCCGCCCCGACTCCCGGTGCCGGCGATCCGGTCCGGTCGGCCCGATCGGTCACCCCCGACCCCGATTCCCTCACCACGTCGACCCCGCTTCCCTCATGACTCCGGCCCCACTTCCCTCGTGTCGAGTGCTCCGTCCCGCTCGACAGTCAACCGCCGGGGTGCGACACGGAACCCGACCGGCGAGCCCCGGTTTGCGACCCCGCAACCTTCCCGGTGGAATGGACCGGTGAACGAGGCGAGCGAACCGACCGTCGACGTCGCGTCCCGCCTCCTGCCCGATCCCCCGATCACCGCATCGGGCGAGCTCGTCCCGGTCCCCCGCCCGAGCGCCGACGACGAACCCGATCCGGGCAGCCGAACCTCCGACATCGACGGCTGGGGGCGCAGCGAGCGGTTCCGCGGGTTCACCCGGCGACTCTTCGATCCGATCTACCGCTACTGGTTCCGGGTCGAGTGGGAGGGGCTCGAGCACATCCCGGCCGACGGCGGTGCGTTGCTCGTCGCGAACCACGCCGGCGCCATCCCGCCCGACGCCCCCGCGATCATGCACGGCGTCGAGACCGAGCTCGGCCGCCCCGTCTACGGACTCGCCGAGAACCTCTTCCGCTCGGTACCCGCCCTCGGCACGCTCTGGGCCCGCAGCGGCGGCGTCGCCGCCCATCCCGACAACGCGTACCGGCTCCTCCACGACGAGCGGCAACTCGTACTCGTCTTCCCTGAGGGCACGAAGGGGAGCGGCAAGCACGCGAGCGACCGCTACCAGCTCCGCCGGTTCGGCCGGGGTGGCTTCGTCGAGATCGCCATGCGCGCCGGCGTCCCGGTCGTGCCGATCGCGTTCGTCGGCGCCGAGGAAGCCATGCCCATCCTCTACAAGTCGAACCGGCTCGCCCGCCTCACCGGCATCCCCTACGTGCCCCTCACCGCCAACATGCTCGCCCTCGGTCCCGCCGGGCTCCTCACCTACTTCCCGGCGAAGTTCCGCATCCGGGTGCTCCCGCCGGTGACCTTCGACGTGCAGCCCGGCCAGGAGCGCTACTCGCGCAGCCGGGTGATGGAGGAGTCGGAGCGAATCCGGGCCATGGTGCAGGACGCGCTCTACGACATGCTCCGGGTTCGCCGCTCGGTCTGGTTCGGGTAGGCAGCCGTGCGGATCCTCGTCACCGGGCTCTCCACCTTCTGGGGCGGCCGCGTCGCCCAGGCGCTCGAGCAACGCGACGACGTCACCGCCATCGTCGGCGTCGACACACGCGAGCCCCGGGTACCGCTCGAGCGCACCGAGTTCGTGCGCACCGACTCCACCCACTCGATCCTCGCCCGTATCGTGCGCGCCGCGCAGATCGACACGATCGTGCACGCTCACCTCGTCGTCGATTCGACGCTCGTCAGCACCCGCACGATGCACGAGATCAACGTCATCGGCACGATGAACCTCCTGGCCGCGGCGAGCGCGCCCCGGAGCCCGGTGCGCAAGGTGGTGCTCAAGAGTTCGGGGCTCGTCTACGGCGCGAACCCCCGCGACCCCTACTGCTTCCGCGAGGACATGACGCGAACCGCACCCGCCGACACCAGCGTCGAGCGGTCCCTCCTCGAGGTCGAGGGCTTCCTCCGCGACTTCGCCGACGACAACCCCCACGTCGACGTGTCGCTCCTGCGCTTCGCCAACGTGCTCGGCGACGACGTCGACACCCCCTTCTCCCAGGTGCTGCGCGGCCGGGTCGCACCCGAGATCCTCGGGTTCGATCCGCGAATCCAGTTCGTACACGAGGACGATGTCGTCGCCGCGCTGATCCACGCCGTCGAGCACTCCGTGCCCGGGATCTACAACGTGGCCGGCGACGGCACCCTGCCCTGGAGCGAGGTGTGCAAGACCGTCGGACGCCGTCGGGTCCCGCTGCCCTTCGTGTTCACCGACCTCGCCGCCGAGCCGATGCGCCTCGCCGGGCTCTGGAGCCTGCCGAGCGAAGCGCTCCGGCTGCTGCGGTACGGGCGGTCGCTCGACAACACCCGCTACCAGCGCACCGGATTCCGCTACGCCTACACGACGGCCGGGACCGTCGAATCGTTCGCCCGGGGCCTGCGCCTCGCGGCGAGCATCGGCGATACGTCGCCCGCCTACCGTTTCGAGCGCGACGTCGAGGACTTCTTCCGGCACTCGCCCGCCGTCGTCCGCCCCGACCCCCCGGCCTCGTGAGCGATTCCGACACCGTCCGGATCGAGCACCGCGGCTCCGTCGCCGTGGTGACCATCGACGATGCCGAGCGCCGTAACGCTCTGACCCCGGCCACGGTCGCCGGGATCATCGCCGGGTTCGACCGCATCGAGTCCGACGGTCGCACCACCGCCGTGGTGCTCACCGGCGCCGGCCCCGCGTTCTGCTCGGGCGCCGATGTCGCCGCGCTCGAGCGGCTCGCCCGGGCCGACGACGACACTGAGCGGCGCAGCGTCGCCGAGATCTACGAGGGGTTCCTCCGGGTGCTGCACTGCCCGCTCCCCACCATCGCGGCAGTCAACGGCCCGGCGGTCGGGGCCGGGTTCAACCTCGCCCTCGCCTGCGACGTACGCGTCGTCGGGGCCGCGGCCCGCTTCGACACCCGCTTCCTGCGCATCGGACTCCACCCCGGCGGCGGCCACACCTGGCTGCTCGAGCGGGCCGTCGGGCCGCAGGCCGCCGCGGCGATGCTGCTCCTCGGGGCCCGGATCGACGGAGCCCGGGCGGCCGAGATCGGCCTGGCCTGGTCGGTGGTCCCCGATGGGCAGCTGGTCGACGAAGCCGTCGCTCTCGCGGGCGGAACCGAGAACGTTCCCGTCGAGCTCCTCACCCGCACGAAGGCCACCCTGCGCGCCGCCCCCTGGCAACCCGACTTCGCCACCGCAGTCGACGACGAGCTCGGACACCAAGCCTGGTCGCTCGGGCAGGGGTGGTTCCCGCCCGGCCGCTGATCGGGTCAGCGGCCGAGGAACCGGGCCGAGAGCTCCGGACCCCGCTCGGCCCACTCCTCGGCGGTGATCGCGTAGCGCACGTGGTCCTCGTAGACCCCACGGATCTGGAGGAAACGTACTGCCGTGCCTTCCTCACGGAGGCCGAGCTTCTCGGCGACCCGACGGCTCGGACCGTTCCGCGGCACGACCGCCACCTCGATCCGGTGCAGGGCAAGGGGGCCGAACGCGTACTCCAGCATGAGCACCACGCCCTCGGGCACGTAGCCCCGACCGGCGAGCGCCTCGTCGATCCAGTAGCCGACCGAGCCGCTCTGGAAGGGGCCGCGCTGGACGCTGCCGAGGCTGACCTCACCCGCGAACGAGCCGTCGCGCAAGAACAGCCCGAAGCCGTAGGCCGCGTCGAAGTGCCGCTGACGATCCCAGGCGCCGCACCGCGAGCGGAACACCTCGCGGTCGGTGGCCGGATCGACGATGCCGGCTTCGGGACGCGGCTCCCAACGCTCGAGCCACTCGCGACCGCGGATCCGGACGTCGCGCCAGGCATCCCAGTCGTCGACCCGGAGCGGACGCAGCATCACGCGTGATCCGACGAGCTCGGGGACCGGGGGCACCGGCGGAATCTACCGTCCGGCCGTCCCGGTAGCGTGCGGCCGATGGCGACCGCCGAGCCCCTCGTGTGGATCGATCTGGAGATGACCGGCCTCGATGTCGAACGCCACGTCATCGTCGAGATCGCCTGCATCGTCACCGACGCCGCTCTCGCCCCGCTTGACGACGGCATCGATCTCGTCGTGCACGCCGACGCCGCGGCCCTCGCCGAGATGGACGATGTCGTGCGGCGAATGCACGCCCGTTCCGGGCTCACCCCCGCGATCGAGGCATCGACGGCGACGGTCGCCGAAGCCGAGGCCGCCGTGCTCGCGTACGTCCGCGGCCACGTCCCCGCCGCAGGGGTCGCGCCCCTCTGCGGCAACAGCATCGGGGTCGACCGGCGCTTCCTCGATCGCCACATGCGCGAACTCGACCGCTACCTCCACTACCGCAGCATCGACGTTTCGTCGCTCAAGGAGCTGTGCCGACGTTGGCATCCGTCGGTCTACAAGGGCCGACCGGGCAAGTCCGATCGACACCGCGCGCTCGACGACATCCGGGAGTCGATCAACGAGCTCGCCTACTACCGCGACCACCTGCTCGTGCCGGCCCCGCCCGCACCGGCGACCCCCGGCGACTAGAGCAGGTTCCGGAGCGCGCCGAGCACGGACGTCACCGAGCGCTCGCGGGCGCCGTGACCCATCAGACCGAAGCGCCAGCCCTTGCCGGCCAACGCGCCGAGCCCGCCCCCGACCTCGATCCCGAAGCGGTCGCGTAACTCCCGCCGGACCTCGGCGTCGTCGACTCCCTCCGGGAGCCAGACGCTCGTGAGCTGCGGGAGCCGCCGCTCCTCGGCGAACGGACGGAAGCCGAAGTCGGGCAGGGCCTCCTGCAACAGCGCACCGGCGTGGCGGTGGCGGGCATGAACGGCGTCGAGACCTTCGTCGAGCACGACCCCGAGCCCTGCGTGCAACGCGTACATCATCGAGATCGGCGGGGTGTGGTGGTACCGCCGCGCGCTGCCGACGTAGTCGGCGATGAGGCCCAGGTCGAGGTACCAGCTCTGGGGCGGCGCACTGCGGGCCCGGACCCGTTCGACCGCCCGGTCGGAGAAGCTGAGCGGTGCCAGCCCGGGCGGCACCCCGAGGCACTTCTGGGTGCCCGAGTAGACGGCGTCGATCCCCCAGGCGTCGACCTCCACCGGGATGCCCGCGAGCGAGGTGACCGTGTCGACGAGGAGGAGCGTCTCGGTGTCGCGGAGCGCAGCGAGCGGGGCGATGTCGTTCTCGACCCCGGTCGAGGTCTCGGCGTGGACGACCGCCACGAGACGCGCGTGCGGCGCCGCGGCGCGCGCGTCGAGCAGCCGCTGCGGATCGAGGGCCCGACCCCACTGCTCCTCCACCCGAACGACCTCGGCGCCCGCCCGGCGGGCGACCTCGCACATGCGCTCACCGAAGACGCCGTTGACGCCGATGATCGCCGTGTCCCCCGGCTCGAGCAGGTTGACGAAGCAGGCCTCCATGCCCGCCGAGCCGGTGCCGCTGATCGGCAGCGTGAGCGCGTTCCGGGTGCGGAACACCGCCCGGAGCCGGTCGGCGATCTCGTCGAGCACGAGGAGGAAGTCGGGGTCGAGATGGCCGAGCACCGGACGGGTGAAGGCCTCGATCACCTCGGGGTAGGGATTCGAGGGTCCGGGTCCGAGGAGCAGGAGATCGGCGTGCGTCACGATCCCCAGCCTACGGGTCGGCTCAGACGAGCGAACGGGCGAGCCCGTCGAGGATGTCGGACTCGCTCACGATCATCTCGTCGAAGCCCCAGTGGCGCATCACGCCGACGAGCACCACTGCGCCCCCGACGATGACGTCGACCCGGCCCGGCTCGAGCCCCGGGTTGTGCTGCCGCTGCTCGAACGGCTCGGTGACGAGCGTTCGGAAGATCTCCTCGGCGGCGGCTCGTCCGAGTCGGAATCCGTCGATGAGATCGGAGCGGGCGGCGTCGACACCGAGCTCCACCGCCCCGAAGGTCCAGGCCGTGCCCGCCGTGCCGATGAGCACGGCGGCACCCGCTGCACCGGGAACGAGCCGGTCGACGTCGGCGAGATGGTCCCGCACGACCGAGACCGCCTGACTCAGCTCCTCGGGCGTGGGCGGATCGCCGTGGAGGAACTGCTCGGTGAGCCGCACGCAGCCGACGTCGATCGAGCAGAGCTCGCGGGCGTGATCGTCGCCGAACACGAACTCGGTCGAGCCGCCGCCGATGTCGACCACGAGGAACGGTCCGGGCTCCGACCGGCCGGCAGTCGCACCGGCGAAGGTCAGCCGGGCCTCCTCCTCCCCCGACAGCAGCTCGGGGCGCACCCCGAGCACCTCGGCGGCCGGGCCGAAGAAGTCGTCGCGGTTGGCCGAGTCGCGTGCCGCGCTCGTGGCGGTAGCCCGGACGCGCGTCGCGCCGTGCTCGTCGAGCACCGCGCGGTAGCCGCGGAGCGCGTCGAGCGTGCGCTCGATCGCCGCCGGATCGAGCCGACGGGCGCGGTCGACCCCGGCCCCGAGCCGTGTGACCTGCGTCCGCCGGTCGCGGGTGACGAGCTTGGCTTCGGCCCCTTCGCTCAGCGTCTCGGCGACGAGGAGCCGGGTCGAGTTGGTACCGATGTCGATGGCGGCGACGACCGTCACGCGTCTTCATCCTCACGGGAGAGCTGTTCGGCGACCCAACGCCCGACCGGGTCGTTCCCTCCGGCGAGATGGTAGGCGTAGTGCGCGTGGAGGCATTTCACGCCCTGCCGGGTGCCGCCCACACCACCGTGCGGGCGCGGCCCGCTGTGGCCGGCGGGCAGGGCCGCGTCCCGTTCGGCGGCGTAGGCACGGTGGGCGCCGGTGAGCGAACCGGGATCCACGACGGCCTCGGCCGCACGAACGCCCCCCGCCGACTCGAGCCGGGCGACCCGTGCCCGCACGGCCGGATCGACGAGCCAGAACCGGGTCGGCATGGGCGTGCCGTCGTCGAGGAGCGGCGCGTTGCGGATCACGAGCGGCTCGCCGGCCGCGCCTCGGACCACGACCTCGAACGCGCCGCGCGGGCTGCGACCGAGGAGGCGGGCGAGCATCTCGGTCTCGGGCGGCGCGGGCATGCCGCCGATCCTACGGAGCGGTCGTCGGAGGCCCGGATCCCGCCGCGGGCAGCACCCGGTACACCTGCTCGCCGGGGTACACCATGTTGAACTGCCGTCGGGCCCGCCGCTCGATCTCGGCCCGCGAACGCAGGCGGGCCGCTTCGAGTTCGAGCTGCCGGTTCTGATCGCGGAGAATCCCGACGTCCTCCTCGGTCACGGCGACCCGCTGACGCTGAGCGAAGATCGCTCGGGTCGGGAACACGGAGAAGAACAGCAGCACGAGCACGACCGCCACGAGGATGGCGCTCGGGGCGCGCCGCAGCCGCCTCATCCCCGGGCACTCCCTGCGAACGCGGCCCGGCCCGGGTAGGCGGCCCCCTCGCCGAGGTCTTGCTCGATGCGGAGCAGCTGGTTGTACTTGGCGACCCGCTCGCTCCGGGCAGGCGCCCCGGTCTTGATCTGGCCGCAACCGGTCGCCACGGCGAGGTCGGCGATCGTGACGTCCTCGGTCTCGCCGCTGCGGTGCGACATCATCGCGGTGTAGGCCGCGCCGCTCGCCAGCGCCACCGTGTCGAGGGTCTCGGTGAGCGAGCCGATCTGGTTGACCTTCACGAGGATCGAGTTGGCCGCGCCCATCCCGATGCCGCGGGCGAGCCGCTCGGCGTTGGTGACGAAGACGTCGTCGCCCACGAGCTGGGTGCGGGCGCCGAGCCGCTCGGTGAGCGCGAACCAGCCGTCCCAGTCGTCCTCGGCCATACCGTCCTCGATCGACACGATCGGGTAACGGCTCACCAGACCGGCGAGCTCGTCGACGAACTCGGCACTCGTCAAGGTGCGGCCCTCGCCGGCGAGCACGTAGCCGGTGCCGGCCTCGTAGAGCTCGGTCGCGGCGACGTCGAGCGCGATCGCGATCTCCTCACCGGGCCGGAATCCGGCCCGTTCGATCGCCTGGAGGAGCAGCGTGCACGCCTCCTCGTTGGAGGGCAGATCGGGGGCGAAGCCGCCCTCGTCACCGAGCGCAGTGGCGAGGCCGCGCTCCTTCAGCAGGTCGCGCAACGCGTGGTAGGTCTCGGTGCCCCAGCGCAGCGCCTCGGAGAAGCTCACCGCCCCGACCGGCACCAGCATGAACTCCTGCAGGTCGACGTTGCTGTCGGCGTGCGCACCACCGTTCAGCACGTTCATGCACGGGACGGGCAGCACGTGCGCGTTCACCCCACCGACGTAGCGGTAGAGGGGCATCCCCGCCTCTTCGGCGACGGCATGGGCCGCGGCGAGGCTCGTGCCGAGGATCGCGTTCGCCCCGAGGCGCGCCTTGTTCGCCGTGCCGTCGAGGGCGAGGAGCGCCGCGTCGAGACCCCGCTGGTCGGACGCGTCGAGACCGGAAACCGCCGCCGCGATCTCACCGTTCACGTTGGCAACGGCCCGGGCGCACCCCTTGCCCCGGTAGCGACCGTCCCCGTCGCGCAGCTCGACCGCCTCGTGCGCCCCGGTGCTGGCCCCGCTCGGGACCGCGGCCCGACCCCGCGCCCCCGAGAGGAGCTCGACCTCGACCTCCACGGTCGGGTTGCCACGCGAGTCGAGGATCTCCCGGCCGATGACGGATTCGATGATGCTCACGGAAACTCCTGTTGCCAGTGTTGCGAATGTAATGCGTCGACTCCGACCCTGACCTCCGAACACACGTTCGGCATCGGCTCAGGGCCGGTCGTCCTCCGGGCCCGAACCGGCCGCCGCCGACCACAGCCGAGCGACCTCGTCGGCTCCGAGGTCGGGCAGGTGCAGGCCGGCTGCGGCCGCGGCCTGCTCCATGCGGGCGAAGCGGCCGCGGAACTCGTCGGCCCAACCGGCGAGCGCCGACTCGGCATCGATCCCGCCCGCCGCCCCCGCCGCCACGACGGCAGCCAAGGCCGCTCCCAACGCGCTCGCGTCCCCGGTGGGAACGGCACCCGCCACCGGATCGAGCCCGACCGAAGCCGCCTTGCGGAGCAGTTTCTGCACGAGGAGGAGCGCCGGCAGCGCCGGGGTGATCCCCGCCACGATCGAGTCGGCGCCCTGCTCGGCCTTCTTGATCTGCTCCCAGTTCGTGACCACGGCGTCGGCCGACGCCACCTCGACGTCGCCGAACACGTGGGGATGCCGGCGCACGAGCTTCGCGTGCACCCGCTCGGCGACGTCGGCCGCAGTGAAGGCCCCCGCCTCGGCGGCGAGCACCGAATGGATCATCACCTGGAAGAGCAGGTCACCCAGCTCGTCCTCCAGCCCGTCGTACGCGTCGAGCGAGAAGTCGCCGCCGGGGGCGTCGGGGGGCAGCAGATCGATCGCGCCCGCGACCTCGTACGCCTCCTCGAGCACGTGCCGGCGCAGGCTGTGGTGCGTCTGGGCCGCGTCCCACGGACAGCCCCCGGGACCCCGCAGCCGCTCGGTGAGGGCGAGGAGGCGAGCGAACGCGGCCGCCACCGCCACCTCTCCGGTGTCGACGAAGACCGCCGTGAGGTGATCGGGGATCACGGCCCGGTCGAGGTCGCCGAGCGCGAGGCCGACGACCGACTCGTCGGCCGCGCCGAGCCGCTGCAGCACGATGACCTCGTGCTCGGCGGGCAGGTCTTCGAGCAGCGCGAGCTTGACCTCGCTGAGCATCCCGGGCGTGTCGCACTGGGCGATGAGCACCCGGCCCGACCGGCCGGCGAGACCGACCGCGATGTCGTGGGCGTCGACGACCGCGCCGCCCGCCATCGGGTCGAGCGCGAGGCGCTGCCAGGCCAGATCGGCGAACGACAGGCCCGGAACGACCTCGACCGTGATGTCGCTACGGGCCGTCAACGCCGCGACCGTGACCTCGGCGACCGTCGGACTCCCGGGCACGGCGTACGCGACCTCACCGTCGGCGACGGCTGCGGCGACCACCCGGTCGACGATCGCCGCGTACGCCCCGGTCAGATCGAGTGCCTGCTCGTAGCACTCGTCGAGTGCCTCGAAGCCGATGCCGTCGGCCCCGAGCTCGGCGACCGCCGGATGCCGCTGCGTGCGCACGAGGCGACGCGGCGCCCGCTCGAGCGCCCGTCGGGCGGCCGGGAGCACGAGATCGGCGCCGGCCGGCCCGAGGCCGACCACGACGACCCGCGGCGTCACTTCGATCGGCGGCCGTCGCGCGGGTCGGGAACCGACGGGGCCCGGACGGCCAGTACCGAGCCGCCGTCGCCGGTCTCGATCCGACCCCACGAGCCGTACTCCGACGCCACCCGGACGTCGTAACGCGTGAGCAGCTCCTCGAGGCTCGCGGTCGCCGCCTGCTGGAGCTGCTGCGTCTGAGCCGGACTCGGCGACGCGAGGGGCTTCCACTCGGTGACGAGGATCAGGTGGTAGCCGAACTGGGTGCGCACCGGCCCGACGACCGTTCCGAGCGGCGCCCGCTCGGCGGCCTCCTGGAACGGTCCGACGTAGGCATCGGGCGCCAGGCACCCGAGGTCGCCACCCGCGCCCTTCGAGCCCGGATCGGCCGAGATCCGCTCGGCCACCTCGGCGAACGGTGCTCCGGATGCGATCTCGGCCTTCGCCTCCCGGGCCTCGGCGGCGGTGGCCACGAGGATGTGGGCCACCGACCGACCCGAGAGGCAGGTGCGCAGCACGGCCTGGGTCCGCGCCGCATCCCCGGCCAGGCGCTCACGCATCGCGGCCGGGAACGCGTCCCACGCCTCGGGGCCGTACTGGCGGCGCGCCTCGGCGGTGGCGGCTTCGGCGGCACCCGGGGGCAGCCGGAGCCCGAGACGCGTGAACTCGTCGTCGACGACCGCCTGGCGGATCCACTGGGTGAGCCATGCCGCGGTGAGCCGGGCGTCGGTGCTCACCCCGGGCGGACCGAGGGTGAAGTTCCGCTCGAGCGTCGGCCGCAGAGCCGGGCTCGACGAGAGCGCCTCGACCTCGTCACGGAACTCGCGATCGGGGATTCGGGTGATGTCGGTACGGGCCGGGTTCGGAGGGGTGACGACCGCGGCATCCGTCATCGTGCTCGAGCATCCGGCGAGCAGGACGACACCGAGCGCGAGGGCCGGCACGAGGAGGCGGCGGAGCGTCATCGGGGCGACACTACCCGGCGCCACCCCGCCGCTCGGGGCCGGCACCGGCGCCACTCAGGCCGCCGGCGCGATCTCGGTGAGGAGCGCGAGGAGCGCGCCGGGCAACGCCGAACCCGACGCGCCGCGGACCCGCAGCACGACGGCATCGGGGAGGATCCGCACCCCGTCGGCGGCCCGTTCGAGCCGCACCTGTTGCGACTTCGGCGGCTGCCAGCCGTCGAGGCGAACCTCGGCGGCCCGCACGCTCACCGCCCGGATGCCGAGCCGCCGGGCCTCGGCCCGCAAGCGGGCGACGTCGAGGAGCGCGACCGCAGCCGGCGGCGGCGGGCCGTAGCGGTCGGCCCATTCGGCGGCGACATCCTCGACATCCGCCCCCGACTCCACGGCCGCGAGGCGACGGTAGGCCTCCATGCGCACGTCATCACGACCGATGTAGTCGCGCGGGAGGTGCGCCGTGATCGGCACGTCGATCTGCACCTCCTCGGGCTCGACCACCGGGGTACCGGTGAGTTCGGCGACGGCCTGGGTGACCATCTCCATGTAGAGATCGAACCCGACGGCGGCGATGTGCCCCGACTGCTCGGCCCCGAGGAGGTTGCCCGCACCCCGGATCTCCAGGTCGCGCATGGCGATCTTGAAGCCCGATCCGAGGTCGGTGAACTCGCCGATCGCCCGGAGCCGTTCGTAGGCCTCCTCGGAGAGCGCCCGGTCGGGCGGGTGGAGCAGGTACGCATACGCCCGCTGGCCCCGGCGACCGACGCGGCCCCGCAGCTGGTACATCTGGGCGAGGCCGAGGAGATCGGCCCGGTCGACGACCAGCGTGTTGACGGTCGGCATGTCGAGGCCGCTCTCCACGATCGTGGTGCAGACGAGCACGTCGTGCTCGTGCTCCCAGAACTCCTGGACGGCCCGTTCGAGGCGACCCTCGTCCATCTGCCCGTGGGCCACCATCACCCGGGCCTCGGGCACGAGGCGGCGCACGTCATCCGCGACGTGCTCGATGTCCCGCACCCGGTTGTGCACGAAGAGCACCTGGCCTTCGCGCAACAGCTCGCGCCGGATCGCCTCGGACACCGCCCGCTCGTCGTACTCGCCGACGTAGGTGAGGATCGGCTGACGGTCCTCGGGTGGGGTGTTCACGAGCGACAGGTCGCGGATGCCGGTGAGCGAGAGTTCGAGCGTGCGGGGGATCGGGGTCGCGGAGAGCGTCAGCACGTCGACGTCGGTTCGCCACTGCTTGATGCGCTCCTTGTGCTGGACCCCGAAGCGCTGCTCCTCGTCGACCACGAGCAAGCCGAGATCCTTGAAGGCGACGTCCGCCGAGAGCATGCGGTGGGTGCCGATGAGGATGTCGACCGTTCCCGCCCGCACACCTTCGAGTACCGCGGTCTGTTCGCGGGCCCCGAGGAGGCGCGACAGCACCTCGACCCGGACCGGGTAGTTCGCGAAGCGCTCCCGGAAAGTCTGGCCGTGCTGACTCGCGAGGAGCGTGGTGGGCACCAGCACCGCCACCTGCTTGCCGTCGAACACCGCCTTCGCCGTGGCCCGCAGCGCGACCTCGGTCTTGCCGAAGCCGACGTCACCGCACACCAGACGGTCCATCGGCACGGCGCGTTCCATGTCAGCCTTCGCCTCGGTGATCGCCGTGAGCTGGTCAGGGGTTTCCTCGTAGGGGAAGGCATCCTCGATCTGGTGCTGGAACGCGCCGTCGGGCGCGAAGGCGTGCCCGGCGGTCGCGAGTCGGCGCCGGTAGAGAACGACGAGCTCGCCGGCGACGTCACGCACCGCGCTGCGAACTCGGGCCCGGGTGCGCTCCCAGTCGGCGCCGCCCATCTTCGACAGCTTCGGTTCGTCGCCACCCGTGTAGCGGCGGATGAGCCCGATGTCCTCCGAATCGATGTAAACGCGGTCGCCGCCCTTGAACTCGACGACGAGCCGGTCGCGGGTCACCCCGAACATCTCCCGGGTCTCCATGCCGAGGTAGCGACCGACGCCGTGCACGCGGTGCACCACGTGATCACCGGGCGCGAGACCCTCGTAGTGGTCGACACTGCGGCGGGCACCCCGGGGTCGGCGATGCACCCGACGCCGCCCGGTGAGGTCGGCCTCGGCCACGATCGCGAGCCGGGCGGTCGGCAGGACGACACCGCGATCGAGCGGCGCGACCACGACGTCGGCGGCGGCGCCACCCGCCACGAGCAGCTCCTCGAGGCGAGTCTTCGACCCGGTGCCCTCGGCCGCCACGACCACCCGGAACCCGTCGGCCCGCAACGCCGAGACCCGCCGGGCGAGCTGCTCCGGATCACCGACGATCGGATCGAAGGCGCTCGCCGCGAGCAGGGGCGTCTCCGGCTGATCGGGTGCCGCGAGCACGGGGACGGCCCGGGCCGGCGTTCGCTCGAGCAGCCGGTCGAAGGGCAGCGACAGCCGTGGCGGCGCGGTGCCGGTGGATCGCCCCCACGTCGCCGCGAGCACGTCGGCCAGAGCCGCCTCCTCAGCCAGCAGATCGGCCGCCCGGTCGCGCAGCCGTCGCGGCTCGATCAGGGCGACCGTCGAACCCGGCGGCAGCAGGTCGGTGAGCAGCCGCTCCCCGGTGGTGAGCCACGGGAGCCAGGACTCCATGCCGTCGAAGGTCGCCCCCCCGGCGAGCCGGTCCCACTGCTCGCGCCCCCAGGGCTCGGTTGCCGCGAGCGCTTCGGCCCGGGCCCGCACTTCGGGCGTCGGGAGGAGCTCGCGCACGGGGAAGACCCAGGCGTCCTCGAGGTCGGCGACCGACCGCTGATCGGCGACGGAGAACCGCGAGAGCCGCTCGACCTCGTCGCCCCACAGATCAATCCGCACCGGGTGATCAGCCGTGGCCGGGTAGACGTCGACGATCGAGCCGCGGACGGCCACCTCGCCCCGGGCCTCGACCTGGTATTCGCGGCGGTACCCGAGATCGACGAGCCGGACGAGGAGCTCGTCGCGGTCGAGGTGCATCCCCCGCCGCACCACGACCGGCTCGACCTCCTCGACGTGGGGTCCGAGCCGCTGGACGAGCGCCCGGATCGGGGCCACCACGATGGCGGGCAAATGCTCGCCGCCCTGCCGCAGCCGCCACAGCACCCGCAGGCGCCGACCCATCGTCTCGCCCCCCGGCGAGACCCGCTCGAACGGGAGGGTCTCCCACGCCGGGAAGAGTTCGACGGCGGCGTCGCCGACGAACTGGCGCAGGTCGCCCGCCAGTCGCTCCGCTTCGTTCGCGGTCGACACGGCGAGGAGGAGCGGCCCGCGGCCCGCCGCCGCGAGCGCGGTGGCAAACACCGCCCGGGCCGGATCGGGCACGGCGACCGGTCGCCCGGTACCACCCGTCGCCGACGCGAGCACCGGATCGTCGGCGAGGAGCCGGACCAGGCCGGAGAGCGGGGGCACCCTCACCTCAGGCGCGGTTGTTGTATCGGTTCATCGCCGTGCCGACCCCCTCGGCGACGATGCACTCGACCGCATCGGCGGCTTCCTCGACAGTGACCGCCATCGCCTCGCGCTCCCGCTTCGGTTGGCGGGACAGCACGTGATCGGCCCCCCGCTCCTTGGAGGGTGGCTTGCCGACCCCGATGCGCACCCGGAGGAACGCGTCGGAGTGGAGGTGATGCACGATGGAGCGCAGCCCGTTGTGCCCGGCGAGACCACCGCCTTCCTTCACCCGCAGGGCCGCCGGGGGCAGGTCGAGTTCGTCGTGAACGACGACGACGGCGGCGGGCTCGAGCCCGAGGTGCTTGGCGAGGGGCGCGACGGCCAGACCCGAATCGTTCATGTAAGTGAGCGGAACCGCGAGCGCCACCCGCCGACCAGCGATGCGCGCCTCCCCCACCATCGCCCGTTCGCGCTTGCGCCGGGCCAGCTCGGCCCCGTGGCGACGGGCCAGGGTCTCGATGACGTCGGCACCGACGTTGTGCCGGGTTCCGACGTACTCGGCGCCCGGGTTGCCGAGGCCGACCACGAGGAGGTCGGCGGGCAAGGATCAGCCCTCGCCGGCGCTCTCGCCCTCGGCGGCCTCGCCGACCCCCGCCTCGCGAGCGACCCGTGGTGCCGAGATCACGGCGACGAGGGCGTCGGGGTCCTGGAGCACGGTGACCCCGGCCGGGACCGCCAGGTCGCGCACGTGCACGCTGTCGCCGATCATCAGCGCGGTCACGTCGATCTCGATCGAGGTGGGGACGTCGGACGGCCGGGCCTCGACGAGGAGCTGGTGGAGCGACTGCTCGAGCACCCCGCCGCGCGACACACCCTCGGCGTCGCCGACGAGGTGAAGCGGCACATCGGCCTCCACCGTCTGATCGGCCCGCACGCGGATGAAGTCGACATGGGTGATCGAGCCCTTCAGCGGGTTGCGCTGGATCTGACGGGCGAGGGCGAGCTCCTCGGTCCCGTCGAGGCTGAGCGTGATGAGCGTGTTGACGCCCGACGGACCGGCGAGCAGACGCGAGAGCTCACGGGCACCGACGCTCACGGGGATGCTCTCACCCCCGAGGCCGTAGACGACGGCCGGGACCCGGCCGTCCCGGCGGACGCGGCCGGCCCCGCCCTTCCCGAGGGCGTCGCGGCGTTCTGCGGTGAGCATGGTGTCGGCCATGGCGGTGGGATCCCTCCGGGGCGCGTGAGCGGACGGGAGACCCTACCCGACGTCCGGCGCGGGCCGCCGGGCCGGGCCGGTCAGACGTTGTCGCCGCCGAAGAGCATGCTCACCGAGCGGTCTTCGAAGACCGCCCGGATGGCCTCGGCGAGCAGCGGGGCGATCGAGAGCACCCGCAGCGAGTC
>JBJSXF010000099.1:0-4171 GCA_046086225.1 Actinomycetota bacterium
TCGGGACGGCGATCGTCGGCCCGGGTCCAGGCGGCGATGGCGCCGATCCGATCGCCCCGTTCCTCGGCCCGGCGGGCCCGGCGCTCGAGGCGCGCGGTCGGTGACAGGAGACGCTTCACCGCAGGCGCTTGAGGTATCCGCCGGGGTTGAACGTCATCCCCGCCCGCTCGAGGGTGGAGTCGACGGCGAAGTCCTCGTCGAGGGCGAGGATGCGCTTGACGCCCTCGTTCGGACCGGGACCGTGGCCCGGCCACACCGGGTGCCCGTTGTAGATCGTGTGCTCCACGACCACGTAGGAGCCGATCGGCACGAGATCGCGGTAGGCCTCGAACTCGCCCCGGGCCCGCATGTGCGTCATCGGCTGCGAGCCGAGGATCAGGACGGCCCGTCCGTCCGGCCCGACGAGGTCGTGAACCCGGCGCACGAGGTCGGGATCCTGCGACTTGCCCTCGAGGTAGGTGATCCGCTCGTGGTCGGGGCGGCCGGCATCGGCGCGGGGGTCGATCGAGCACACCTGCCCGTGGCCGAGCAGGTCGCAGATCGAGGCGAGGAAGCGCGCCCGGCCCCCGTTGCCCGAGCCGGTCTCGACGATCCAGTCGGGACGGACCCGGGCGATGATCTCCTGGTAGGCGAAGAGATCGGTCGGGGCGCGCGGCACGCGTTCACCGAGCCAGGTCGTGTCGCGCCAGGCGAGGCTGTGCCAGTAGGCGGCGGTGAAGCCGTCGCGCAGCTCGTCGGGGATCGGCTGGGGCTGCTCGGGAATCCCCTCGGGACCGTGGTTCACCCGGCCCTGCACGAACACCTCGGCAGTCATCCGGCGGGCCCGGGTGCGGGCCGCGGCCGGGAACATCGTGCCGACGAAGTGGATCGTGCGGCCCGGCCCCCGGAACGAGCGCCCGTGCAGCTCCCGGAACTGCTCGGCGTAGGCGACGATCGTCGCCCGACGCTCCGACGGGTCGGCGACGTTCGTGGTCGTGCCCCCGTGCACCTGGTGGAAGGAGCCCTCGCCGAGGATCGTCACGATCTTGGCGTCGGTCGCTGCGCCCATGCGCTCGTAGAACTCGAGGTTGGCGTAGCCGCCACCCGCGACCGAGAAGCGCTCGTCGAAGCCGCCGTAGCGCTCGAGCAGCTCGCGCGGCACGAAGATGCAGTTGCTCTCCCAGAGCCCGTCGAGCCAGTCTCGATCGCCGATGAAGTGCCCGATGTCGAAGAGGCGGTAGCCGTCGCGCGGCCACTCGATGCGGCGGAACAGCTCGTCCTCGGCGGCCTGGTCGTAGCCGGCGAGCATCGCGTCGGGCTGCTGCCCGGGGCCCACGTACCACTGCTGGGTGACGACCACCGCCGGTGCGTACGTGCCCAGTCCGGCGAGGCCGTGCCGTAGCACGCCTGGTGTCAGCACGTGTGCGCCGTCGATCATGAAGGCCACGGCCCGACCCCGGCTCCGGGCCAGGCCCGCGTTCAGCGCGGGGACGGGCGACGGTGTGGCGTCGGCGCCGAGGTCGAGGTACCGGAACTCGGGACCGAAGGCGCGCACGAAGTCGTCCCCGAGCCGCTGGTCGGGGGCCGATCCGTTCTCGACGACGATCACCTCGTAGTCGACGTCCCCGAGCTCGCGTTGGTAGGCACGCGAGAGGGAGTGGAGCGTGCGGGCCGCCTCCCGTCGCATGTTGTAGAAGACGACGACGACCGAGAGGTCGCACGGCGGGGCGCCGGTCGGAACGGGGAGCCGTGCGGCCCGCCCGGGCGCGGCCGCGACCGCCGGGGCCGACCCCCGCGCCGGCCGAGTCTTGCGCCAGCACGCGGCGATGCCGTCGATCTCCTCGACGGGATCGTCGATGCCCCGGCGGGCCCGGAAGCGCTCGATCGCCGCGGCGCGCGTCGGGTCGGTGTGCTCGTCGACGATGACGGTGCCGCCGAACGCGACCTTGTGGTAGAGGGCATCCAGCGCGGGTTCGAGGTCGTCGGGGTCACCGACGCCGAGTCGGAGCACGGCGACGCGCTCGATCGGCGCATCGGGCAGGGTCTCGGCCGCGGTTCCCTGGAGGAAGCGCACCCGGTCGTCGAGGAGGTCGAAGCGGGCGAAGCCGTCGCGTGCGGCGTTCAGGTCGGCCCAGACGGCGAGGGGATCGTCGGGCCGGTCGTTCACGACGAAGCGGTCGGCCACCCAGACTCGTCGGCCCGGGATCTCGTGCGCCTCGAGGAATCCGCGCATGAAGATCGCGCCACCGGCCCGGCCGGAGCCGACCTCCACGAAGTCGCCGGGCACCTGTTCCCGCCGGGCCCGGTCGAGGCACGCACGGAGGTGGTCGAGCCGAGCGCGGCCCATCGCCGTGTAGGGCAGCATCTGCCCGGTGCGGTCGGTGCCGGGCTGGGTGCCGGCCCGGCGCGCCGTCACGAGGCGATCCCAGGAGAGCATCACGTGGGCCGGGTCGGCGAGGTTGTCGGGGCTGGGTCGGTGCCCCTGCTCGGCACACTCGGCGAGGTACCGGATCCGCTGCTCGTGATCGAGGTAGATCTCGTCGAGGAGTGTCGCCGCGAGCAGATCGAGGTACCGCTCGGTGCTGCGGACCCGGAACTCGCGGCTCGGGTAGTAGTCGTTGTGCTGGAAGAGGATCGCCGACAGTCGGGTCGACTCCCCGATCCCGACGAGGATGTCCTTCCCCTCGGCCGTCTCGAGTCGGTCGAGGAACCGGGCGACCTCGGGCTGCTCGGCGAGGCGGCGCTCCTCCACTGCGATGGCGAGCCCGTAGTAGACGGGCAGGACGACGAGCCGGACCGGCTCGGGATGCTCGGCGAGGAAATCCTCGAGCGCGGTCATCACACCGTTGCGCGGCCCGCCCTCGGTGATCGCGTTGTCGTGCAGCGGGTTGATGCCGCCGGCGTCGAGCAGGCCGGGCTCCCCGGGGCGCAGACCCTTGCGGGCGTAGGGCTGGCGGAACTCGGCCGGGATCCGCTCCGGTGCGTAGTAGAGGTCGCGGCGTCCGTAGGGCCAGCCGACGTCGTGGAGCACCAGGACGGGGAGGTGGGCGCCGGCGGCGGTGGCTCGTTCGGCCAGCATGCGCAGTTCGTTGTAGACGGTGTACCAGATGTGGTCGCCGTCGACGAGCGCCACGTCGACCGGGGGTAGGCCGGGCAGGACGTTGTGGCTCAGATCACGGTGGAAGATGTAGCGCCCGGGGAACGCAGCCTCGTGCTCCGCCGGGTCGAACTCGGGCACCGGATCGATGACGTGCAGCTCGGTGTCGGGGCCGAGGCGCTCGAGCATGAGCGCGGTCGTCTCGCCGCGCAGCGCTCCGATCTCGACGATGCGGCGGGCGCCGACGGCCTGCAGCAGCGGCCAGACGACCGGATCCCAGAACGGGTACATGCGCGCTATTCCACCATCACGGTGGCCGGGACCGGATCGGTGCGCCGGGTCGGCTCAGGCCCCGGCGGGCTTCGGGATCACGACGAGAGTCTGGGCCGCCACCCCGCCCTTGCCCCGGAGGCCGAACACCACGACCTGCTCTCCGGCGGTGACGTCGGCGAGCGTGCCCGGCTTCGCGGTGAGGAAGTCGGCGCCGACGGTCGAGAACACGATCGGCTTGCCGGCCAACCCGGCGACCGTGATGGACCCGGCCTTGACCGCGGTGACGGGCGCGCCGGTCTTGGCTCCTGTCGGCGCGACGATCACCCGTGAGGCCTGCATCGGCCGGCTGGTGATCACCATGATCCGGCTCCCGACCTTCACCGCGGTCGGTGTCGCTCGCGTGGTGGTCATGATCGCGGCCTTGGGGCCGACCCCGACCTGCACGTTCGCCCCGCCGACGTCGGTGACGGTGACGAAGCGACCGTTCACGGCCACCACCGGACCGAGCACCCGGGCAGGGATCGGCTTGGTCGGGGCGCCACCGCCGCCGCTCGAACCGTTGACGGGCGCCGTCTTGGCGTCGTTGCCGCCGACCTGGGTGCCGATTCCGAAGCCGATGACGCCGGCGATGAGCGCGATGAGGGCCACGGCACCGACGACGACCGCCGTCGAGGCGTCGGCGAGACGCTGCTGGAAGCTCGGCGGCTCATGCCCCGCGTCATAGGCGTCAAGATCGTCGAGATCGTCGACGAATCCGTCGTCTTCGGGTGAGCCGGAGGGTTCGGTCGGGTCGGCCATCGGTACTCCCTGGGCAGATCGGGG
>JBJSXF010000100.1:0-11298 GCA_046086225.1 Actinomycetota bacterium
CGTCGGCGCGCACGCGCTCGATCTCGGCCGCGAGGGACTCGACGATCAGCGCGTTGACGCTGGTCCCCTTGACCCGCGCGACGGCCTCGGCCTGGTCAGCGAGCTCCTCGGGCAGCCTGACTGTCGTCTGCTTTGTAATGAAACCATGATATCGCGGCATCACGACCCGGGTTACCCGTCGCCGTCAACTGGCCGTCGGGGCGCGGGATGGGAGACCGGATATGACAAACATGTCCGAGCGGTCAGTTGGCCTGATGAGTCCGCCATGACGTCCCGACCGAGCTCGCCTATCCCCCGGGATCCACTGGCGGCGTGACCGATCCGTCGGCGATTCCGTAAGGTCACGTGAGGGTCACGCAGCCGATTCGGTGGCCTGAGCGGCCTCGTCCCAGGGTGCCGGAAGCCGGCGCTGACCCGGACGTTCAAGTTGGAGCGGGTGACGAGAATCGAACTCGCGTTCTCAGCTTGGGAAGCTGATGTTCTGCCTCTGAACTACACCCGCGGGGGATGCCAACGGTAGCAAGCCGTCGGGATCAGGCGTTCTCGACCGCCTCCCAGAGGATCTCGGCGATGTCCTGCACCTGCACCTGCTCTTCGGCGCCCTCACCCTTCACCCCGTCGTCGAACATGACGTAGCAGAAGGGGCAGGCGACGGCGATGCGGGAGGCCCCGGTGGCGATGGCCTCCTGGCTGCGCTCGGTGTTGACCTTCTTGCCGGTGTCCTCCTCCATCCACATGCGGGCACCACCGGCGCCGCAGCACATGGCCCGGGTGCCGTTGCGCGGCATCTCGACGAGGTCGACGCCGGCGAGCGAGCCGACGACCCGGCGGGGAGCGAGGTACACGTCGTTGTGGCGGCCGAGGTAGCAGGAGTCGTGGTAGGTGACCCGCTCCTCGAGGGTGGCGCCCGCGAGCGAGAGTCGGCCGTCACGGACCAGCTCGTCGAGCAACTGCGAGTGGTGGATCACCTCGTAGTTGCCGCCGATCTGCGGGTACTCGTTGGCGAGCACGTTGAAGCAGTGCGGGCACTGGGTGATGATCTTCTTCACGCCCATGCCGTTGAACGTCTCGACGTTCTGCATGGCGAGCATCTGGAAGATGTACTCGTTGCCGGCCCGCCGGGCCTGGTCGCCGTTGCACATCTCGCCCGCGCCGAGGATGGCGAAGTCGATGCCGGCCCGCTGGAGGAGCTTGGAGAGGGCCCGGGCCGTCTTCTTGTTGCGGTCGTCGAAGCTGCCCGCGCAGCCCACGAAGTAGAGGTACTCGTGGTCGAACTCATCGCCGGGCTCCACGATCTCGACGCCCTCGACCGACGCGGCCCAGTCGCCCCGCTCGCCCTGGTTCATGCCGTAGACGTTGCCCGAGTTCTCCATCGACCGGAACGTGTTGCCGAGCTGCACCGGGAAGTCGCTCTCCATGAGGGCGAGGTAGCGGCGCATGTCGAGGATCTTGTCGAGGATCTCGATGTTGACCGGGCAGATCTCGTCGCAGGCCTTGCACGACGTGCACGACCACAGCTCCTCGGGCGTGATGCGCTCGAACACCGAGTTGGCCGAGATGGTGATCTCGCGGTCGGTGCTCACCGTGGGCGACACGACCGGGTCGCCGGTGGCGTCCATGACCTCGCCGACCTTGAGCACGATTTCGCGCGGGTCGAGCGGCTTGCCCGTGTTCTGGGCCGGGCAGACCGACGTGCAGCGCCCGCACACCGTGCAGGCGTCGGCGTCGAAGAGCTGCTTCCAGGTGAAGTCCTCGATCTTGACCGCGCCGAACGACTCGAGATCGGTCTCCATGAGGTTGGGCATCGGCTTCATCGCGCCCTTGGGGCGCTCACGGTCGCGCAGGTACATGTTCATCGGTGACGTGAACATGTGCCGCAGCTTCGTGGTGGGGATCATCACCAGGAACACGAGGAACGACACCACGTGCACGACCCACATCCAGCGGTGCACGTTCTCCAGGGTGTTGACCGACCAGGTGTCGACGAGGCCAGAGAGCGGGTAGCCGACGATCGACCATTCCTCGAAGGCGGGCCGACCCTCGAAGGCGATGCGCAGGGCCTCGGCGAGGAAGCCGGTGATGCCGAGCAGGGCGAGGGAGCCGAGGATCAGCGCGTCCTCGGGCTTCGTCTTGATGCGGATCCGGTACGGGCGCTGGATGTAGCGCCGCACGATCGCCCAGCCGACGCCGATGAGGAAGACCACGCCGGCGATGTCGGCGGCCATGGCGTAGGCCTGGTAGGTGCGGCCGTTGAGGAACTTGAGCGACTCGGGGACCTGGTGGTCGATCTCGAGGAGCACCGTGGCGATGAACAGCCCGACGAAGCCGAAGTAGAGGAAGGAGTGCATGAGCCCCGCGGCCGAGTCGCGGAGCAGGGTCTTCATCCAGACGCCGGCCCGGAAGTCGCGCAGGCGGCGCTTCACGTTGGCCCGGGTCGTGCGGCGGTCGTCGGGGCCGCCCCGCTGGTAGTTGCGGACTCGTTGGGCCGAGAGCCAGGCGACGATCAGCAGCATCACGGCCAGCACGCCGTAGAAGGCGGTCTTCAGCGGGGTCGGGATGTTGATGAACACCTCACGGTGGATGGGCGACTCCTCCTTCCAGCCGGTGACGGAAGGAGCGATGCCGCTCGCCACGGTGAAGATCGCGGTGAGGACACCGACCCCGAGGACGACCTGGGAGGCCTTCGGGGTTCGGGAGGGAGTGGGGAGACGCCGCATCAGGGCGGGAATCTACTGCCCGGTACGGGAACGACCCGGGTGGCGGGTCACTGCACGCTGCGGGCGTCGGCGTCGCGGACGCGACGGGCCAACGCGGTGAGCAGCTTGTGCGCGAATCCGGGGACCTCGTCGACGATTGCCGAGAACTCCCGCTGGCCGAGCACGGCGAGCTCCATGTCGGTCTCGGCGACGACCGACGCGTTGCGCGGCGCCCGGTCGAGCAGGGCGAGCTCACCGAAGGAGGCGCCGGGGCCGATCGTCGCCACCTTGCGCCCGTGGCGGGTCACCTTGGCCTGACCCTCGAGGATCACGAAGAACTCGTGGCCGAGTTCTCCCTCGGAGACGAGCTCCTTGCCCGCCCGGACCTGGATGTCCTCGGCCCGTCGGGCCACGAGGCGGAGGTCCTTGGCCGAGAGCGCCCCGAAGAGGGGGACGTCACGGAGGTGGTCGAGGAATGCGTCTGCGCGCCGCGCCATGCCCGGAACCTAGCGCTTCCCCTCGGGTGGGGGGCGGGAGGAGCGGGTGGGGGGCGGGAGGAGCGGGCCGGACGGGGGATTTCGGCGGGACGGGGGAAATCCGGGGAATGCGGGAATACCCGGACCCCCGATGGGTTGACAACGTCGTTATCAACTTATGCTCCATCGGAGCGCTCAATCGACCCGCAACCCCCGTTCCCGGTCCCCGGGGCCGGGTATCCCCCTCATCAGACCCTCGGAGGCAGCAATGTCCAAGGCCGTCGGCATCGACCTCGGCACCACCAACTCGGTCGTCTCGGTTCTCGAGGCGGGCGAGCCGGTCGTCATCCCCAACGCGGAGGGCAGCCGGACCACCCCCTCCGTCGTCGCCTTCTCCAAGACCGGCGAGGTCCTCGTCGGCGAGGTAGCCAAGCGCCAGGCGATCACCAACCCCGACCGCACCATCCGGTCGGTCAAGCGCCACATGGGCACGGGCTGGACGATCGACATCGACGGCAAGGCGTACACGTCCCAGGAGATCAGCGCCCGCACCCTCGGCAAGCTGAAGCGTGACGCCGAGGCCTATCTCGGTCAGCCGGTCACCCAGGCCGTCATCACCGTGCCGGCCTACTTCGACGACGCGCAGCGTCAGGCCACGAAGGAAGCGGGCGAGATCGCGGGCCTCGAGGTGCTGCGCATCATCAACGAGCCCACCGCGGCCGCCCTCGCCTACGGCCTCGACAAGGAGGGCCAGGACCAGACCATCCTCGTCTTCGACCTCGGCGGCGGCACCTTCGACGTGTCGGTGCTCGAGATGGGCGACGGCGTCTTCGAGGTGAAGAGCACGTCGGGCAACACCCACCTCGGCGGCGACGACTGGGACCAGCGGGTCATCGACTGGATGGTCACCGAGTTCAAGAACGCCCACGGCGTCGACCTCGGCGCCGACAAGATGGCGGCCCAGCGGCTCAAGGAAGCGGCCGAGAAGGCGAAGATCGAGCTCTCGAACCTGCAGGAGACGTCGATCAACTTGCCGTTCGTCACCGCGACGAGCGAGGGTCCGCTCCACCTCGAGCTGAGCCTCACCCGGGCCCGGTTCGAGGAGCTGACCCGCGACCTCCTCGAGGCGTGCCGCGGCCCGTTCGAACAGGCGATCCGCGACGCCGGGCTCACCAAGAGCGACGTCGACCACGTGCTGCTCGTCGGTGGCTCGACCCGCATGCCCGCCGTCGTGGCCCTCGTGCACGACCTCAGCGGACGCGAGCCCCACAAGGGCGTCAACCCCGACGAGGCCGTCTCGGTCGGCGCCGCGGTGCAGGCCGGTGTGCTCAAGGGCGAGGTGAAGGACATCCTCCTCCTCGACGTCACCCCGCTCTCACTCGGCATCGAGACCAAGGGCCAGATCATGACGAAGCTCATCGAGCGCAACACGACCATCCCGGTCAAGCGTTCGGAGGTCTTCACCACGGCCGACGACAACCAGCCGTCGGTCGACATCAAGGTGCTCCAGGGCGAGAGCGAGATGGCCTACCGCAACAAGCCGCTCGGCACCTTCACCCTCACCGGCCTGCCGCCGGCCCCGCGCGGCATCCCCCAGATCGAGGTCACCTTCGACATCGACGCTAACGGCATCGTGCACGTGTCGGCCAAGGATCTCGGCACCGGGAAGGAGCAGTCGATGGTGATCTCCGGGGGCACGGCTCTCGGCAAGGACGACATCGACCGCATGATCAAGGACGCCGAGGCCCACGCCGAGGAGGACCGCCGCAAGCGCGATGAGGCCGAGGTGCGCAACACGGCCGATTCGCTGGTGTGGCAGACCGAGAACCTGCTGAAGGAGCAGGGCGACAAGGTGCCCGAGGCCGACCGTCAGAAGATCGAGGGTCCGCTGAAGGAGTTGAAGGACGCCCTGGCCGGTACTGACGTCGATGCGGTGAAGCGGGCCCACGAGTCGCTCGTCGCGGCGAGCAACGAGTTCACCCAGCAGCTGTACCAGAACGTCCAGGCCCAGCAGTCGGCGGCGGGTGACGCGGGCGGCCAGCCGTCCGATGACGAGGTCGCCGACGCCGAGATCGTCGACGACGATCAGCAGAGCGCCTGATGGCGGCCGAAGACCACGGCCCGGCTCCCGACCCGGAGCCGGGCCCCGGGTCGGCCGACGACGCCGTGGCCGATGCGCTCGCCGACGACACGGTCGCGGCCGCCGAGGCGATCCTCGCCGGGGATCTCGACGAGTTGCGCCGCGAGCGCGACGAACTCCTCGACCTCTCCCGCCGCTTGCAGGCCGACTTCGAGAACTTCCGCAAGCGCATGGCGCGCGAGCAGACCGAGGTCACCGAGCGGGCGACGGTCGGGCTCATCGAGCGGCTGCTGCCCGTGCTCGACAGCTTCGAGCTCGCGCTCGGGAGCATGGCCCGGGTCGAGGTCGACGAACAGGTGCGCAAGGGCGTCGAGCTGGTGTTCGCGGGGCTCACCGATGTGCTCACCGGCGAGGGGCTCGAGCGCATCGACGCGCTCGACGCGCCGTTCGATCCCAACGAGCACGAGGCGGTGCTCCACGACGACGGCGACGCCGAGCCGCGCGTCGCCGAGGTGCTGCGTTCGGGGTGGCGGCTGAAGGGGCGCGTCGTGCGGCCCGCGATGGTGAAGGTGACGAGGGAAGGCTGAGGTGACGGCCCAGCGCGAGTGGTTCGAGAAGGACTACTACGCCGTGCTCGGGGTGGCCGCGGGCGTCTCCGACAAGGAGCTCTCGAAGGCCTACAAGCAGCTGGCGAAGCGGTACCACCCCGACGCCAACGCCGGTGACGCCGCGGCCGAGGAGCGGTTCAAGGAGATCTCGGCCGCGTACGACGTGCTGGGCGACCCGAAGAAGCGTGCCGAGTACGACGAGGTGCGGCGCATGGCCGCCGCGGGTGCCGGGCCCGGCGGGGCCGGCGGATTCGGGCCCGGGGGCTTCGGCGGCGGGTTCGGTCCGGGTGCGGGCGGTGCCCGGTTCGAGGGCGATCTCGGCGGTCTCTTCGGCAACCTCTTCGGTGGCGGTCGGCGGGGTCGGCGTCCGGCCGGACCCGAGCCGGGTCAGGACCTCGAGACCGAGCTCCACCTCTCGTTCGATGCGGCGGTGCACGGCATCACGGCCCCGGTGCGCTTCCGTTCCGACGCGTCGTGCTCGACCTGCTCGGGGTCGGGTGCGGCACCGGGCACCCAGCCCGAGACCTGCGGCGAGTGCGGCGGGCACGGGGCGGTCGCGGTCGACCAGGGCCCGTTCTCGTTCTCCCAGCCCTGCGGTCGCTGCGGCGGTCGGGGCCAGGTCGTGGCGCACCCGTGCCCGACGTGTCGGGGTCGCGGGGTCGAGGTGCGCAGCCGTGAGGTGAAGGTGCGGGTGCCCGCAGGGGTCACCGACGGCCAGCGCATCCGGGTGAAGGGGCGGGGCGCGGCGGGGGCGAACGGCGGTCCGCCCGGCGACTTGTACGTCGTCGTTCGGGTACAGCCCGACGCGGTGTTCGGCCGCTCGGGTCGTGATCTCACCGTGCGCCTCCCGGTGACGTTCGCCGAGGCGGCGATGGGCGCGAGCGTGCGGGTGCCGACCCTCGGCGACCCCGTGACGGTGAGGATCCCGCCGGGCACCCCCGCGGGCAAGGTGCTGCGGGTGCGGGGCCGGGGCGTGCCCGCCGAAGGCCGCAAGGAGGTCGGCGACCTGCTCGTCACCGTCGAGGTGCAGGTGCCGACCGGGCTCACCGACGAGCAGCGCGCGGCGATCGACGCGCTCGGCCGGGTGCTCGACGCCGACCCGCGGGCCGAGCTGTTCGCGGCGAACGAACGGAGGACGAACGGTGCTGCCTGAGGAACGTGCCCTCTACTTCATCTCGGTGGCGGCTGAGCTGGCGGGCGTCCACCCGCAGACCCTGCGCATCTACGAGCGCAAGGGGCTGCTCTCGCCGGCTCGCACGAGCGGCCGCAGTCGGCGCTACTCCGAACGCGACATCGCGTTGCTGCGGCGCATCCAGGAGCTCACCAACGACGGGGTGTCGCTCGCGGGCGTGCAGCGGATCCT
Organism: Actinomycetota bacterium; assembly: GCA_046086225.1. Taxonomy (GTDB): domain Bacteria; phylum Actinomycetota; class Acidimicrobiia; order IMCC26256; family PALSA-610; genus JBJSXF01. The sequence continues at coordinate 7,224 of JBJSXF010000100.1, forward strand.
GGCCCTCGAAGCCGAGTTGGAGGCGGCGCGCGACCGCATCGCCCGGCTCGAGGCCCGGCTCGACGCGACCCGCCGCGAAGCCGACGAACAGATCGCAGCCGTCCACCGGCAGTACCGCCACGACATCGTCCCGTTCCGGCCCAACCCGATCGTGAGACTGAGGTAGCCATGGCCCTCGATCCGAACCGCTTCACCCGCAAGACCCAAGAGGCGTTCGCCGCCGCTCAGGCCGCGGCGCGCGAGGCCGGGCACACCGAGATCCGGCCCGAGCACCTGCTCGCCGGCTTGCTCGGCCAACCCGAGGGGATCGTGCCCGGGGTGATCGAGCGCATCGGGCTCGACCTCGCCGGGATCCGGCGTCGGGTCGACGAGGCGCTCGACCGGGTGCCGCGGGCGAGTGGCGACACCGTGCGCGACGCCCAGGTGGGGGCCGACACCTTCCGCCTCCTCGAGCAGGCCGACGCCGAGCGGGCCGGCCTCGACGACGACTACCTCTCGACCGAGCACGTGCTGCTGGCCATGACCGACGTGCCGGGTGGGGTGGGCGATCTCCTGCGGGCCGCAGGCGTGACGCGCGACGCGGTGCTCGACGCGTTGCGGTCGGTGCGGGGCTCGCACCGGGTGACGAGCGACAACCCCGAGGAGCAGTACCAGGCGCTCGAGAAGTACGGGCGCGACCTCACCGAGGCGGCCCGCCGCGGGAAGATCGACCCGGTCATCGGGCGCGACGAGGAGATCCGTCGGGTGATCCAGGTGCTCTCCCGGCGCACGAAGAACAACCCGGTGCTCATCGGCGAGCCGGGGGTGGGCAAGACCGCGATCGTCGAGGGGCTCGCCCGCCGCATCGTCGAAGGCGACGTGCCCGAGGGACTGCGGGGCAAGCGGGTGATCTCGCTCGACATCGGCTCGATGGTCGCGGGCTCGAAGTTCCGCGGCGAGTTCGAGGAGCGGTTCAAGGCGGTGCTGAAGGAGATCGCCGACTCCGAGGGCGAGGTCGTCACCTTCCTCGACGAGCTCCACACCATCGTGGGCGCGGGCGGGGCCGAAGGTGCGGTCGACGCGGGCAACATGATCAAGCCGATGCTCGCGCGCGGCGAGCTGCGCATGATCGGCGCCACGACCCTCGACGAGTACCGCAAGTACATCGAGAAGGACGCCGCGCTCGAGCGACGCTTCCAGACCGTGTTCGTGGGCGAGCCGTCGGTCGACGACACGGTCGCGATCCTCCGCGGGCTGAAGGAGCGCTACGAGGTGCACCACGGTGTGCGCATCCAGGACGCCGCCCTGGTGGCCGCCGCGGTGCTCTCCTCGCGCTACATCCCGGCGCGGCAGCTGCCCGACAAGGCGATCGATCTCGTCGACGAGGCCGCGTCGCGGCTGCGGATCGAGATCGACTCGATGCCGTTCGAGATCGACGTGGTCGAGCGCCAGATCCGCAGGCTCGAGATCGAGCGGGCCGCCCTCGCCAAGGAGTCCGACGACGCGTCGGTTGCCCGGCTCGCGACGCTCGACGCCGAGCTGCAGAGCCAGCGCGAGGAGCGCGACGGCATGGTTGCCCACTGGCAATCGGAGAAGGACGCGATCGTGGCCATCCAGGCGGCCAAGGAGCGGCTCGAGCAGTCGAAGCTCGACGCCGAGCGCGCCGAGCGGGACGGTGACCTCGAACGGGCGGCCCAGCTGCGTTACGGGCACATCCCGGTCGTGGAGCGCGAGATCGTCGACATGACCGGCCGGCTCGACGACCTCCAGTCCGATCGGCGGATGCTGAAGGAGGAGGTCGACGAGGAGGACGTCGCCGAGATCGTGGCCAAGTGGACGGGCGTCCCCGTCTCGCGGCTCATGGAGGGCGAGATGGCCAAGCTCGTCCGGCTCGAGGAGCACCTCCACGAGCGGGTCGTCGGCCAGGACGCCGCGGTGGTGGCGGTCGCCAACGCGATCCGGCGCTCGCGGGCCGGCCTCTCCGACCCCAACCGGCCCATCGGCTCGTTCCTCTTCCTCGGCCCCACCGGTGTCGGCAAGACCGAGTTGGCCCGGGCGCTCGCCGAGTTCATGTTCGACGACGAGCGGGCCATGGTCCGCATCGACATGAGCGAGTACATGTAGAAGCACGCGGTGTCGCGGCTCGTGGGCGCGCCCCCGGGCTACGTGGGCTACGAGGAGGGCGGTCAGCTCACCGAGGCGGTGCGGCGTCGGCCCTACGCGGTCGTGCTGCTCGACGAGGTGGAGAAGGCCCACCCCGACGTGTTCAACGTGCTCCTCCAGCTCATGGACGACGGTCGGCTCACCGACGGTCAGGGCCGCACGGTCGATTTCACGAACGCGGTCGTGATCATGACGTCCAACCTCGGCGCCGGCGGTGACGAAGCGGCGGTGATGGCGGCGGTGCACGGGCACTTCCGGCCCGAGTTCTTGAATCGGGTCGACGAGATCGTCGTGTTCCACCGGCTCGCCGAAGCGCACATCGGCCGGATCGTCGGCCTGCAGGTCGAGCACCTGCGCACCCGGCTGGTGGAGCGCGGGCTCGGGCTCGAGCTCACCGATGCCGCGCTCGGGCGACTGGCCGAGATGGGCTACGACCCCGACTTCGGGGCCCGGCCGCTCAAGCGGGTGATCCAACGCGAGCTCGCCGACCCGATCGCGCTCGACCTGCTGAAGGGCGCCTTCCGCGACGGCGACGTGATCCGGGTGGACGCCCGGCCCGACGGCGGGCTGGCCTTCACGACCGCGGGCACCGCGACCGCGGTCGACGCCTGAGGCGGGGTCAGACGGGCGCGTCGTCGCCCGCCGACGCGGCGAGGGCGCGCAGCTCGCCCTTGGCCACCTTGCCGCCCGACGAGCGGGGGAGCGCGGCGAGCACGACCAGCCGCTCGGGCCACAGCTCCTTGCCGGTGCCGCGCGCCGCGAGGTGGGCCCGCACATCGTCGAGCCCCGGGGCCGGGTGACCGGCGCGCGCCTCGACGAACACGCACACCCGCTCGCCGAAGGTGGGGTCGGGGGCGGCGACGGCTGCGCACACGGCGACCGCGGGGTGGCTGCCGACCTCGGCCTCCACCTCGGCCGCGCTGATGTTCTTGCCGCCCCGCACGATGAAGTCCGATGTCCGCCCCACCACGGTGAGGTAGCCGTCGGCGTCGATGGTGGCGAGGTCGCCCATGCGCATCCAGCCGTCCTCGGTGAACAGCTCGGCGTTGGCGGCCGGGTCGTCCCAGTAGCCGAGGCAGCAGGTCGGACCCTTGGCCGCGGGCACGCCCCGGCCGTCGGCATCCACGTCGAGCAGGCGCACCCGCATCTCCGGGATGACCCGACCCGCGGTGCGCAGCCGGTGGTCGAGCGGATCGGTGGGCGTCGTGGCCGAGATCGCCCCGGTCTCGTTGGAGCCGTAGAACTGCAGCACCGTGGCTCCGGTGCGATCCTCGAACTCGGCGGCTCGCTCGGCGGGCACCATCTCGCCGCCGGTGAACAGCACCCGCAGCGACGAGAGGTCGTGGGCGGCGAAGGCGGGTGACTGGAGCATCATCAGGAACTGGGTCGAGACCGCGGCGAGCACGGTGACCCCGTGCGCCTCGATCGCGGCGCACACCGTCTCGGGGGTGAACCGCTCGACGACCACGCAGGGCGCACCGGCGATCGCGGGCGAGAAGTGCGCGGTCCACAGGCCGAACCCGAAGGGTGCGGGGAGCGCGCTGAGGAACACGTCGTCGGGGCCGAACCCGGCGATGCGGTCGGCGAAGCGGTCGAACGCGAACCATCGGGCCTGGTGGTGCATCACGACCTTGGGCAGGCCGGTCGTGCCCGAGGTGGAGTTGAGGAACCAGAGGTCGTCGGGCCCGATGGCCCGGTCGGGGTCGGGCGCGCCCGGACCGCCCACCGGGGGCGCGGTGAGCAGGTCACGCGCTCCGGTGCGATCGACGAGGTGGCGCACCTCACGGGCGCCGGCTCGGGTGCCGACGCCGACTCCCACCACCCCGGCCCGCTCGCAGGCGAGCATCGTCGCGTGCACGCCGGGCCCGTCGGGGATCTGCAGGGCGACCCGATCGCCGGGCGCGTAGGCGGCGGCGAGGGTCACGGCCATCGC
>JBJSXF010000101.1:0-8120 GCA_046086225.1 Actinomycetota bacterium
TGGTGATGCCGGGTGACAACACCGAGATGACGGTGTCGTTGCAGAAGCCGATCGCGATGGATGAGGGGTTGCGGTTCGCGATCCGTGAGGGTGGCCGGACCGTGGGTTCGGGTCGGGTCATCAAGATCCTCAAGTAGGAGAGGCGCACCGTGCCCAAGAACGAGAAGCGCGTGAAGGTCACCCTCGCCTGCGAGGAGTGCAAGCGGCGGAACTACATCACGATCAAGAGCCGGATCAACGACCGGGAGCGGATCGAGATGAAGAAGTACTGCCGCTGGGACCGGCGCCACACGCTCCACCGCGAGACCCGCTGACCTCCCGGCCCACCCCGGCCCCCCGGGGCCCCTTGCGGGGCGCCGGAACCGGGATCGGGGTGCGCTGCTATCCTGTCCCTCCGGCCCTCTCGGGTCGGGGGCCATCCGTCAGAGGGCAGTAGCTCAACTGGCAGAGCTCCGGTCTCCAAAACCGGCGGTTGGGGGTTCGAGTCCCTCCTGCCCTGCTCGCACCCCGGACGAACCGCGCCGAAGGCACGCATGAACCGACAGACGAAACGAGCGATGGCCCGCCAGGGCGCCGACCGGCCCACCAAGCCGGAGCGGCGTTCGGCCGCGGCTGCGACCCAGACCGAGCGAGTCGGCCCCCGGCAGTACCTCTCCGAGGTCCGGGGCGAGATGCGCAAGGTCGCGTGGCCGCCCCGAGCGGAGATCTTCCAATCGACGGTCGTCGTCGTGATCGGTCTTGTCGTCATGACTGCGCTGATCTTCGGGTTCGACTGGGCCTCGGTTCACCTCGTCGAGTTCATCTTCGGTTGATGGACGACCTGACCGCCTCCGACCTCGCCGACCCGGCCGTCACCGACGAGCCGGTCGAAGAGGTGACCTACGTTCCCGAGCCGGCCGGCCTCGGCGACGCCGAACTCGAGGCCGTGGCGACGGTCGACGACGAAGCCGAGGAGCCGCGGCGACCACGGGAGCCGAGCCCGTACGAGCGGCCCGGCCGTTGGTACGTGGTCCACTCCTACGCCGGCTACGAGAACAAGGTGAAGTCCAACCTGGCGAGCCGGGTGCGCTCCATGGCGGTCGAGGACCGCATCTTCGAGGTCGTCATCCCGATGGAGGACGTCATCGAGTTCAAGGGCGGCCGCAAGGTCGTCGTTCAGAAGAAGGTCTTCCCGGGTTACCTCCTCGTGCGCATGCACCTCGACGACGACGCCTGGTACGTCGTGCGCAACACGCCGGGGGTCACCGGGTTCGTGGGCAGCGGGGCCAAGCCGACCCCGCTCTCCAAGCGCGAGGTCGAGGACATCCTCGGCACCGGCGAGGTGGAGGAAGGGCCCGCAGTCGAGAAGAAGGTCCGGCCCCGCCTGGAGTACGAGGTGGGCGAGCAGGTCCGGGTGGTCACCGGTCCGTTCGCGGACTTCAACGGCGTCATCAGCGAGATCGACGTCGACCGCTCGAAGCTCAAGGTGCTCGTGAACATCTTCGGTCGCGAGACACCGGTGGAGCTCGAGTTCGGCGACGTCGCCAAGCTCTGATCACGGGAACGAGGAATCATGGCGAAGCGTCGCGTCGCGGCGGTGGTGAAGATCCAGATCCAGGCGGGGGCGGCGACGCCCGCGCCTCCGGTCGGCACCGCCCTCGGCCCGCACGGCATCAACATCATGGACTTCTGCAAGGCGTACAACGCCGCGACGGAAGCCCAGAAGGGCACGGTCATCCCGGTCGAGATCACGATCTTCGAGGACCGCACCTTCACGTTCGTCACCAAGACCCCGCCGACCCCGGTGCTGCTGCGCCAGGCGGCCGGGATCGAGAAGGCGTCGTCGACCCCTCGCCGCGAGATCGTGGCCCAGGTCACCCGTGACCAGGTGCGCGAGATCGCCGAGACGAAGATGCCCGACCTCAACGCGATCGATCTCGACGGCGCCGTCGCCCAGGTGATGGGCACCGCTCGCTCGATGGGGATCGAGGTCGTCGACTCGTAGTCGACCGTCGGCGCCCACGCGCCGCGCCGGCCGTCGGACCACCTCGCCGACGGATGCCCGGGAACCCGAGGGAGCTTCGAGGAGGAGCGCACATGCCCAGGTCCAAGCAGTGGGTCGATGCCGCGAAGGGCTACGACCGAGCCGCACTCCACCAGCCGAGCGAGGCGCTCGAGCTCGTGAAGCGGATGGCGACCCGCAAGTTCGACGAGACCGTCGAGGTGGCGTTCCGTCTCGGTGTCGACCCCCGCAAGGCCGATCAGGCCCTCCGGGGCACGGTGTCGCTCCCGGCCGGTACCGGTAAGGATGTGCGGGTCGCGGTGTTCGCGACCGGCGACGCCGCCCGGGCCGCCGAGGAGGCCGGAGCCGATGTCGTCGGGGCCGACGACCTCGTGAACCGGATCCAGAACGAGGGCTTCCTCGACTTCGACCTCGCCATCGCGACCCCCGACCTCATGGGCCAGGTGGGTCGACTCGGCCGCGTGCTCGGTCCGCGCGGGCTCATGCCCAACCCGAAGACCGGCACCGTCACCCCCGACGTCGGTCGGGCCGTCGCCGAGTTCAAGGGCGGCAAGGTCGAGTACCGGACCGACCGCCACGGCAACGTCCACGTGCCCATCGGCAAGGCCAGCTTCACGGTCGAGAACCTCACCCGCAACTTTGCGGCGGTCCTCGACGAGATCACGCGCGCCAAGCCGGCGGCGGCCAAGGGCCGATACATCAAGGGCATCTCGGCGTCCTCGACGATGGGTCCGGGCGTGCGCATCTCGCCCGAAGCCAAACTCGAGGCCTGATCACCCGAATCCGAAGCGCCGGCGCTCGATGCGCGGCCGGAGCGTCGGCCACGGCATGCGGCTGCGCCGGAACGGCACCGGCAGTCCGTCGCGGAAGCTGCTCATCGTGGCCCACGCCGACCGGCGGATCTCGAGCTCGACCCGCCCGTCACCGAGCATCGCGACGAACCGCACGGCCTCATCGGGGTTCGTGAAGGAGATCTCCTCGGGCGGGTAGCGGACCCGTATGCGTCGGTCGCCGATCTCGACCTCGAGGTCGAGATCGGGCTCGAGGCGGTGGGGGAGCCGCACGAGGGCCGAGCCGCCACCATGGCCGACCGTGATCGGCCCCAGTTCGGGCCAGACCCGGTCGTCGATGAGCGCGTCGAGTGCGACGAGCACCGCCCGGACTCCCGGGGTCGGTGTCGCGGCGGCCTCCGGACCGTGCGGTCCGGGGTCGCCCGGGGGAGGCTCGAACCGGGCCACGGGCGGCACCGTAGACGGCCCTGCTATCCTCTCCAGTCCAATCGATCGCCGGAGACCTCCGGTCGTCTCCCGCCCCCGGTTCGCCGGGCCGGGAGCGGTAATGGGCCCTGCGCCCGCCGGAAGAGGTGGAAACCCATGCCGACAAAGGCCGACGCGTCCAGCGCCCAGATCCAGCGCAAGGCCGCCGTCATCGAAGAGATCAAGGACCGCCTCGCTTCATCCGAGGCCGCAGTCCTCACCGAGTACCGCGGACTCACCGTCGGTGACATCGCCGCCCTCCGGGCCGCGCTGCGCCCGGCGGCGACCGACTACAAGGTCTTCAAGAACACCCTGGCCCGGCGGGCCGCCAACGACGCCGGCCTCACCGAGGTCGCCGACCAGCTCTCGGGGCCGGTCGCCATCGCCTTCGTGCGCAGCGACGGCGGCGATGCGGTCACGGCGGCGAAGGCGCTCCGCGAGTTCGCCCGCAGCAACCCGAACCTGGTGCTGAAGGGTGGCATCCTCGGCTCGCGACCGCTGAGCGCCGGTGACGTGGAGGCCCTGGCCGACGTCCCGCCCCGTGAGGAACTCCTCGCCCGGATTGCCGGCGGGTTCCAGGCCCCGCTCACCAAGGCGGCCGGCCTGTTCCAGGCGTTCACCCGAAACTTCGCGTACGGCCTCAAGGCGTACATCGACCAGCGTCCGGCCGAGGCAGCCCCCGCCCCGGCGGAAGCGCCGGTCGAGGCTCCGGTCGCGGAGGCCCCGGCGGCCGAAGCCCCGGCGGAAGCGCCGGTGGACGAGGTGCCGGTGGACGAGGCGCCGGTTGCCGACGAGGCGACCGCCGAGACCGAGCCCGAGACCCCTGCGGCGGATGACGCTGCGACCCAGACCGACGAATAGGAGCGGATGATGGCAACCATGAGCACGAGCGAACTGCTCGACGTCTTCAAGAACATGACCGTCCTGGAGCTCAACGAGTTCCTCAAGGCGTTCGAGGAGGAGTTCGGCGTGACCGCTGCGGCTCCCGTCGCGATCGCCGCGGTCGGCGCTGCGCCGGCGGGCGGTGGCGATGCCGCCGCCGAGGAGAAGGACGAGTTCGACGTCGTCCTCACCGCAGCCGGCGACCAGAAGGTCGGGGTGATCAAGGTGGTGCGCGAGCTCACGAGCCTCGGCCTCAAGGAGGCGAAGGACCTCGTCGACAGCGCCCCGAAGCCGGTTCTCGAGAAGGCCTCCAAGGAGGACGCCGAGAAGGCGAAGACCAAGCTCGAGGAGGCCGGGGCCTCGGTCGAGGTCAAGTAGCCCCCGCCCCGGGGCCGGGGCGGGCAGGAGATGGTTGCCGGGCGTTCGTCCGGGGTCTATCCTGCCCGCAGCCGACGGGCCTTTGGCCGGCTGCGCTGTCGCGCGCTATGCTCGGCCGAGCCGTGTCCGCTCGTCCGCGCTACCCGAAGTTTCCGGCTCTCTTCGGCGCGCGCCCGGAAGCCGGTCCCATCCGGGTCCGGGCGTTTCCCGGGCTCCGTGCGCAGCACTGCCGTCCCACCGCGTGAACCCCACGGATTGGAGTGGCGTTGTCCCGCCTCGCGTCCCGTGATCGTCTGACCTTCTCGAAGCTCCGGGAGGTCAAGGATCTCCCGAACCTCATCGAGGTCCAGACCGACTCGTTCCGCTGGTTCCTCGAAGAGGGTGTCGGCGAAGTCCTGCGCGACATCTCGCCGATCGAGGACTTCACCGGCCAGCTCAAACTCGAGCTCACCGACCACGTCTTCGACCCGCCCAAGTACTCCGAAGCGGAGTGCCGCGAGAAGGACATGACCTACGCGCGGCCGCTGTTCGTGACGGCGCGCTTCATGAACGCCCAGACCGGCGAGATCAAGGAGCAGACCGTCTTCATGGGCGACGTGCCCATGATGACGGCGCGGGGCACCTTCATCATCAACGGCACCGAGCGGATCGTCGTGTCCCAGCTGGTGCGCTCGCCGGGCGTCTACTTCGGCGCCGGTTACGACAAGACGATGCCCGACAAGGAGATCGTCGACGCCAAGATCATCCCGAGCCGGGGTGCGTGGCTCGAGTTCGAGATCGACAAGCGCGACGTCGTGTACGTCCGCATCGACCGCAAGCGCAAGCAGCCGGTCACCGTACTGCTGAAGGCGCTGGGTTTCGGCGAGAGCCCCGACGATCTGCTCGGTCTCATCACCGACGAGCAGGACCGCGCCTACGAGTCGATGCGCAACACGATCGACAAGGACAACACGGTCACGGTCGACGACGCCTTCATCGACATCTACCGCAAGCTCCGGCCCGGTGAGCCGCCGACACCGGACTCGGCCCGGGCGCTCATCGACAACCTGTTCTTCAACGGCAAGCGCTACGACATGGCCAAGGTCGGGCGGCACAAGGTCTCGAAGAAGCTCGCCAAGGAGTATTCGCTCCTCGGGCTCGAGCGCTTCGGGCTCGGTGTCCCCCAGGCCGACGTCGACGCCGGTCGCGACGGTGCCGACTTCACCCTGACCAAGGCCGACATCCTCGCCACCGTCTCGTACCTGGTGAAGCTGCACAACCGCGACTCGGGCTACTTCGACGACGACATCGACCACTTCGGCAACCGCCGGGTGCGCACGGTCGGGGAACTCATCCAGAACCAGTTCCGGGTGGGTCTGTCCCGCATGGAGCGGGTCGTGCGCGAGCGCATGACCACCCAGGACGTCGAGGCCATCACCCCGATGTCGCTCATCAACATCCGTCCGGTCGTGGCCGCGATCAAGGAGTTCTTCGGCTCCTCGCAGCTCTCGCAGTTCATGGACCAGACGAACCCGCTCGCCGGCCTCACCCACAAGCGGCGGCTCTCGGCCCTCGGCCCGGGCGGTCTGTCCCGGGAGCGGGCCGGTTTCGAGGTGCGTGACGTCCACCCGAGCCACTACGGGCGGATGTGCCCGATCGAGACGCCGGAGGGCCCGAACATCGGCCTCATCGGCTACCTGTCGAGCTACGCCCGCATCAACCGGTTCGGCTTCATCGAGACCCCGTACCGCCGGGTCGAGAACGGCCGCGTCACCGATGAGATCGTCTACCTCGCCGCCGACGACGAGGACGAGTACGTCATCGCCCAGGCGAACGCGAACGTCGACGAGCAGGGTCGCTTCCTCGACGATCGCGTGCTCGTGCGCGAGGGTCGGGGCGAGATCGGCTTCTACCACCCGACCGACGTGCAGTTCATGGACGTGTCGCCGAAGCAGCTCGTGTCGGTCGCGACGGCGCTCATCCCGTTCCTCGAGCACGACGACGCGAACCGCGCCCTCATGGGCGCCAACATGCAGCGGCAGGCCGTCCCGCTCGTGCGGGCAACCGCGCCGTTCATCGGCACGGGCGTCGAGGGTCGGGCGGCCCGGGACGCAGGCGACGTGCTCCTCGCCACCGGTGAGGGCACCGTGCTCGACGTGTCGGGCACGAGCATCACCGTCGACTACCGCGAGGGTGGCAAGACGGTCCACCCGCTCGACAAGTTCCGGCGTTCCAACCAGGGCACCTGCATCAACCACAAGCCCGTCGTGAGCGCGGGTGACGTCGTCACTGCGGGCGCGGTGCTCGCCGACGGTCCGTCGACCCACGGGGGCGAGCTCGCGCTCGGCAAGAACCTCCTCGTGGCCTTCATGCCCTGGAAGGGGCACAACTTCGAGGACGCGATCGTGCTCTCGGAGCGGCTCGTGAAGGACGACGTCCTCACCTCGATCCACATCGAGGAGCACGAGATCGACGCCCGCGACACCAAGCTCGGCGCCGAGGAGATCACCCGCGACATCCCCAATCTCTCCGAGGACATCCTGAAAGACCTCGACGAGTTCGGGATCATCAGCATCGGCGCCGAGGTCGGCCCCGGCGACGTGCTCGTGGGCAAGGTCACCCCGAAGGGCGAGACCGAGTTGACCCCCGAGGAGCGGCTCCTCCGGGCGATCTTCGGCGAGAAGGCCCGCGAGGTCCGTGACACCAGCCTCAAGGTGCCGCACGGCGAGACCGGCAAGGTCATCGACGTGCGCGTGTTCAGCCGCGACAACGGCGACGAGCTCCCGCCCGGCGTCAACCAGCTCGTGCGGGTCTACGTCGCCCAGAAGCGCAAGATCAGCGAGGGCGACAAGCTCGCCGGTCGGCACGGCAACAAGGGCGTGATCGCCAAGATCCTCCCGGTCGAGGACATGCCGTTCCTCGCCGACGGCACCCCGGTCGACATCGTGCTCAACCCGCTCGGCGTGCCGAGCCGGATGAACGTCGGCCAGGTGCTCGAGGCCCACCTCGGGTACGCCGCCCGGCACGGGTGGAACGCCGACCAGCAGCGCCCGGCCGAGGTCCGCAAGACCCGACCCCGCACCGAGCCGGCCGTGTGGATCGCGAGCCCGGTGTTCGACGGTGCCCACTGGGACGAGGTCGAAGAGGCCGGCCCGCAGGGCACGATCCGCTCGCTGTTCGAGAACCTCAACCCCGACGGCGCCGACGGCACCCGCCTCATCGGCGCCGACGGCAAGGCCCAGCTCCACGACGGGCGCTCGGGTGAGCCCTACGACCGTCCGGTCACCGTGGGCTACATGTACATCCTGAAGCTGTCGCACCTCGTCGACGACAAGATCCACGCCCGGTCCACCGGCCCGTACTCGATGATCACCCAGCAGCCGCTGGGCGGCAAGGCGCAGTTCGGCGGTCAGCGGTTCGGTGAGATGGAGGTGTGGGCCCTCGAGGCCTACGGCGCGGCCTACGCGCTCCAGGAGATCCTCACGATCAAGTCCGACGACGTGCTCGGGCGCGTGAAGGTGTACGAGGCGATCGTCAAGGGCGAGAACATCCCCGAGCCGGGCATCCCCGAGAGCTTCAAGGTGCTCATCAAGGAGATGCAGGCGCTCTGCCTCAACGTCCGC
>JBJSXF010000102.1:0-15022 GCA_046086225.1 Actinomycetota bacterium
CCCGGACCGACACCGACGTGGCCAAGCACCGCGGGATCACGGCCTTCGTCGTCGACATGGAGGCCGAGGGTGTGGAGGTCCGCCCGCTCCGTCAGATGACCGGTGAGGCGGAGTTCAACGAGGTGTACTTCACCGACGTCCGGATCCCCGACTCGATGCGACTCGACGAGGTCGGACAGGGGTGGGGCGTGTCGATCACCACGCTCATGAACGAGCGGGTGTCGATCGGCGGTCAGGTGGCGCCGCGCGGTTCCGGCCCGATCGCAGTGGCCGTGAACGAATGGAACCGCAACCCCGAGCGCCGCGACGGTGTGGCCCGGGACGCGCTCATGCGGCTCTGGGTCGAGGCCGAGGTGAACCGGCTCACCAACATCCGGGCGTCGCACGCGCGGGCCAAGGGCACTCCCGGACCCGAGGGCTCGGTGAGCAAGCTCGCCATGGCCGGCCTCAATCAGCGGATCATGAGCTTCGTGCTCGACCTCATGGGTCCCGAGGGCATGCTCTATCCGGCCGGCTACCCGATGGACCGACCGACCAAGGCGATGGACCTGTCCAACCCGCAGAAGGCATTCCTCCGGGTGCAGGCCAACTCGATCGAGGGTGGCTCGACCAACATCATGAAGAACATCCTGGGCGAGCGGGTCCTCGGTCTGCCGGGCGAGCCCCGGGCCGACAAGGACCTCCCCTGGAGCCGGGTGCCCCGGAGCTGAGCCTTCCGCGACCCGCCTCCGAGGCGGGTCGCGGGCCGAACGCTCCAGTTCCCGCCGGTTCTGCCGACGAAATCCCGGATGTCAACGCGCCGCTCGTCCCCGTTCGCCGTCGCCCTCGTGGCGCTCGGTCTCATCGTGGGCTCCGGCGCGGCCCCGGCCGGGGCGGCCGCCTCGGCGTCGTCGACGACGACCACGACCACCGTCGCCCCGCCGCCCCCGTTCGGGCTGTCGACCGATGCCGGCCTCGAGCTCGTGTTGCGCCAGCAGGCGGCCCAAGCCGATCTCGGTGAGGCCCGGGCCGATCTCGGCGCGGCCCGGCGCGAGCGGGCCGCAGCGCGTCTCGCCGAGCAGCAGGCCGCGACGCGGCTCCGGCGGCTCGGGAACGCGATCCGGGCGACGCAGGCGCGCGTCGATCGGTCCCGGGCCAACCTGGCGTCGGCCGCGGCCCGGGCCTACGTCGAGGCGAACGGCGGTCGGGTTGTCGCCGCCATCTCGTCGGTGCTCGGAGCGGAGTCGGCGGTCGACGTCGCCTCGCAGCTCCACATCATCTCGGAGTACGGCAGCAGCGAGCGGGTTGCACTGCGGAGCTACCTGGGCGAGCGGGCCCGACTCGAGCGGCAGCGGGCTGCGGCCCGTGACCTCCGGGCCCGGGTGACCGTCCGCGTCCGCCGCGCCGACGAGACGCTCCTCGGCCTGCGCACGCGGATCCAGGATGCGGCCCGGGTCGTCGCCGAGACCAAGCTCGGCATCGAGGCGTTCCACGCGGCGGCGACGAGCGCGTCGAGTCCGATCCTCGGCCCGTCCCGGCTCAGCGCGAACCAGATGGCGGCCTTCGTCGTCGCGAACGGGGGCCGGCCGCGAATCACGGTGCCGCTCGTGCACCTCGCCCAGATGTTCATCGCGGAGGGCAAGCGGGTCGGGGTGCGGGGCGACGTCGCCTTCGCCCAGTCGATCCTCGAGACCGGGAGCTTCGCCCACGCCGGTGATGCCCCGACCGACAACAACTTCTCCGGCATCGGCTGGTGCGACTCGTGCCGACACGGTTACAACTTCGTTGATGCCCGCACGGGCGTGCGCGCCCAGGTGCAGCTCCTGCGCATCTATGTCGACCCCGAGTTCCCGGCGGCCGAGTTCCCCGATCCGATCCTCCTCCCCGGCACGCTCCGCCTCGGGTTCCGGGGCGAGGTGGAGAACTGGTGGGACCTCTGGGGCACCTGGGCGACGGGTGCGCTCTACGGCCAGCGGGTCTACGACCTCTACGAGCGCATGGTCGCCTTCGCGGCCGGGGTGCCCCGGCGGCCCGCGCCGAAGGTCGCCCGGCCCACGCCGTACGGTCCCGACTCGGTGACCCGACCTCCGGGCACCGGTCCGGGCTCGCGACCGACCCCCTGACCGGCCGGTCCGAGCGGACTCGGACGGCGAACGCCCCGTAGCGTGCGGGACGTGCCGCACCAGGAAGGTCCCGTCCCGCCGTTCCCACCCGGGGCCGATCCCGACGAGTACGACCGGCTCCGGCGGCGCGTGCTGTGGACGATGCCGTCGGGGCTGTACGTCGTCGGCAGCACCGACGGTGACTCCCGCCGCAACGGCATGGCGCTCAACTGGGCGACGCAGATCTCGTCCGATCCCAAATGGCTCGGGATCGGCGTCGAGCGCGAGGCGCTGACGCACGAGCTCATCGAGGCCACCGGCGTCTTCACTCTCTGCGTGATCGCACGTGACGATCGGGCCATCATCCGCAAGTTCACGAAGCCGGTCGAGGTCGATCTCGTGGCGCGCACGCTGAACGGCTTCGCGTACCTCGACGGGCCGGTGACGGGTGCGCCGGTGCTCGCCCAGTCGGTCGCCTACGTCGAGTGCCGGGTGCGGGATCGGCTCAAGGCGGGTGAGCACACGTTCTTCGTCGGCGAGGTCGCGAACGCCGCGTTCCTGCGCGCCGAAGACACCGAGGTCCTCCGCATGGAGGACACCCGCATGAACTACGGCGGCTGAGGCGCCGATCCGCCCCCGGGGCCGATTCGCCGCCAGCCGCCGGCGGCTCGGTTGCCGCCGTCGACGGCGAGGGTGGCGCCGGTGACGAAGCCGGCGAGGTCGCTCGCGAGGAACGCGACGGCGGCGGCGACGTCCTCCGGCTCGCCGAAGCGGCCGAGGGGCGGGACGACCGTGGGCTCGTACTCGGCTCCGGCGGCGAGCATGGCGGCCCGGGCGTCGTCGTCACCCGTGGTCGGGATCGCGTCGGGCGCGATCGCGTTGACCCGGATGCCCCGCGGCGCGAGCTCCAGCGCGAGCGACCGGGTGAGGTGGTCGAGCGCGGCCTTCATCGCGCCGTAGACCGCGAACCCGGGTGCGGCCTGGTGCGCCTCGATGCTCGTGATGTTGACGATCGATCCGCCGGCGGGCATGTGCGGCACGACGGTGCGCACGAGGCCGGTGACGTGCCCGA
The DNA here is from genome assembly GCA_046086225.1 of Actinomycetota bacterium. GTDB lineage: Bacteria > Actinomycetota > Acidimicrobiia > IMCC26256 > PALSA-610 > JBJSXF01. The sequence goes on from JBJSXF010000102.1 coordinate 3,154, forward strand.
AGTTCTCGGCGACGAGTGCGGCGTCGGCGCCCGGTGAACAGTCGAGGAACGGTGAGAAGAACGTGCCGCCTGCGTTGTTGACGAGCAGATCGATCCGGCCGAAGCGCTCGACGACCCGGTCGACGAACCCGGCGACGGCGGGGGCGTCGCGTACGTCGAGCTCGCCGCGGTCGGCGAGCCCGGCCGTCGCGAGCGCCGGGCCGTCCCGGTCGCAGCCGACGACCGTCGCGCCGAAGCGCCCGAGGAGTTCGGCGGTGGCCCGAACGATGCCGCGGGCGGCCCCGGTGACGAGCGCGACCCGGTCGTCGAGCAGGATCGCGTCGGGGGAGCGGGGCACGGGGCCGACGGTAGGCGGTCGGTCCACGGATCCGCATCCCGTCGGACCCGGACGTAGGCTCCTCGCCCATGACCGACGTCTCCTCCGACTCCCCGGCCGCGCTCGCCGGCGGCGGACTCCTGCGCAACTGGCGCTACGTGCTCGCCACCACCAATCCGCCCCCGGGACGGATGGATCCCGTCTCCAAGTGGCTCTACCTCACCCGGGCCGGTGTGCTGCCGATGACGATCGTCTCGGCGGCGGTGGCCGGGCTCCTTGCCGTGTTCCGGGGCGACGATGTGGCCTGGGGCTGGTTCGCGCTGTCGGCGCTCGGGCTGGTGGGCGCCCACATGGCCAACAACCTCATGAACGACCTGTTCGACCTCGGCGTGGGCACCGACCGGGAGGACTACCCCCGCAACCTCTACTCGCCGCACCCGGTGCTCTCGGGGGTCATCACCCGCAAGGGCCTGGCGGCCTGTGCCCTCACGGTGAACGCGGCATGCCTCGTCGTGATGATCGTGCTCACCGCCGCACGGGGCTGGGCGATCGTGGGCTTCGCGCTCGGGGGCTTCGTCCTCTCGACGGCGTACACGGCGCCGCCTCTGCGGCTCAAGAAGCACGGGCTCGGCGAGCCGACCGTGGTCGTGGTCTGGGGGCCGCTCATGGTCGGTGGCACCTACTACGCGGCCACGGGGCAGATCCCGGCGGCGGTGATCCTCGCCTCGCTGCCCTACGCCGTGCTCTGCACCACGGTGCTCATGGGCAAGCACATCGACAAGCTGCCGTGGGATGCGGCGGACGGCACCCACACCCTGCCCGTGATCCTCGGTGAGGCCCGGGCCCGGCGGGTCACCCAGGGGATGTTCGTCGTGTTCTACGCGTCGATCGCGGCGCTCGTCGCGGTCCGGGTGCTCCCGGTCGCGTCCCTGCTCGTGGTCGCGTCGCTCCCGGTGATGCGGCGCACGTGGGCGGCGTTCTCCGAGCCCAAGCCGGCCGAGTCGCCGGTGCCCAACCCGGTGTGGCCGCTCTGGTTCGCCCCCAACGCGTTCCTCGTGACCCGGCGGGCGGGTGGCCTGTTCGTGCTCGGACTCGTCGCCGGCGCGGTTCTCGGCTGGTGAGCCGGGCCCACCCGGCTCGCGACCTCACCTTCGCCGCCCTCGGCGCGTTCGCCTTCGGCTGCACCATCCTCTGCAGTCGGGCCGTCGCCCGGCACGCGCTGCCGCCGAGCGTGGCGCTCGGCATCCGGTTCGCGGTGGCGAGCCTGCTGCTCCTGCTCGTGCTGCGGTGGCGGCGGCGGCCGCTGCTCCCGCCGCGGGGTGAGCGGGCGATCGCGCTGCTCGTCGGGTTGGTGCTCTACTCGATCGAGGCGTCGTTCTTCTTCATGGCGCTCCAGCGGGGGACTGCGGCGGCGGTCGCGCTGATCTTCTACGCCTATCCGGCGGTGGTCGCGGTGGTCGAGATGCTGCTCGGGCGCACGGCGCCGCGACTGCGGATCTTCGTGGCCCTCGGTCTGGCGGTCTCGGGGAGCACTGTGGTCGCGGCGGGGGGTGGGACGGTGGCCATCTCGGCGACCGGTGTGGTGTGCGTCGGGGTCGCGATCGCGTTGTTCGTGGCGTACGTCCTCGTGTGCGATCACTTCCTCTCGCGCAGCGATGCGCTCACGGTGGCGGCCTGGACGGCGATCGGCGCGTCGGTCGGGACGTTCCTCAGCGGCGCGGCGACCGGTCAGCTGCGCCTGCCGTCCGGTCCGGCGCTGGCGGTGCTCGCGGCCAACGGCGTGGCGACCGCCACGGCGTTCACGTGCTTCTTCGTCGCGCTCGATCGGATGGGGCCGACCCGGACCACGATCGTCATGGCGCTCGAGGCGGTGTTCGGGGTGGTGCTGACCGCCCTGTTCCTCGGTGAGTCGATTCGCCCGATCGTGGCGTTCGGCGGTCTGGCGGTGCTCGTCGGCGCGGCGGTCGCCGGACTCACGACCCCGACGGCGGTCGAGGTCCGGGAGACCGCCACTCCGGCCTAGCGGTACGCTCGCCCCGATGGAGGAACGCCGGGTCGTCGACGCCGCCCCGGCGGCCACCGTCGTCCTGCTCCGCGACGGCGAGGCGGGGCTCGAGGTCCTGCTCGAGCGGCGCTCCTCCCGTCTCGACTTCCACGGTGGGGCCTGGGTCTTCCCCGGCGGCCGGATCGATCCCGAGGACTACGGCGATCGGCCCGAGGATGCCGAAGCGGCGGCCCGCCGCTGCGCGGTGCGCGAGGCCAAGGAGGAAGCGGGCGTCGATGTCGACCCCGACGCGCTCGTGCACCTCTCGTCGTGGACGACGCCCGAGATCGCGCCGAAGCGGTTCGCGACCTGGTTCTTCGTCGGTCCGGTGGCGGGTGGGGTGGAGGAGGCCGACGGCACCGAGACCGATGCCTTGCGCTGGTTCCGGCCCGACGAGGCGCTCGCCGAGCACGCGGCGGGCGAGATCGAGCTGGCCCCGCCCCAGTACGTGACCCTGCTCGATCTCCGGGAGTACCCGAGCGCCGGGGCGGCGCTGGCCGCAGCGGCCGCGGCCGAAGCGGTCGACTACCTCCCTCGCATGCACGTGCTCGACGGTCGGGCGGTCACGCTCTACAACGACGACGTCGCCTACGACGACCCGGCGGCGCTCGATCTCCCCGGTCCCCGCAACCGTCTCCACTTCGGCGCAGACGGTTGGGAGTACATCCGCGATCCGGGTCGCTGAGGCGCAGCGGGCGGAGGCGCGGCGCGCCCCCGCCCCGAGACGGCTACTTGTTCGGCTGGGGCGTGATGCGCAGGTAGGGCTTGAGCGCCTTCCAGCCCTTCGGGAATCGCTCCTTCGCCTCCTCGTCACTCACCGCGGTGGCGATGATGACGTCCTCGCCGTCCTTCCAGTCGACCGGGGTCGAGACCTTGTACTGCGCGCTCAGCTGCAGCGAGTCGATGACCCGGAGGATCTCGTCGAAGTTCCGGCCGGCCGAGGCCGGGTAGGTGATGATCAGCTTCACGAGCTTGTCGGGCCCGATCACGAACACCGATCGCACCGTGAGGGTGTCGTTCGCCTTCGGGTGGATCATGTCGTAGGCGTCGGCGACGGTGTGGTCGGGATCGGCGACGAGCGGGAAGTTCAGCGCCGTGCCCTGGGTCTCGGCGATGTCACCCGCCCACGCCCGGTGCAGCTCGATGGGGTCGACCGACAGGCCGACGACCTTTACACCCCGGCGTTCGAACTCGGGCTTGAGGGCCGCGACCCGACCCAGCTCGGTCGTGCAGACCGGGGTGAAGTCGGCGGGGTGGGAGAAGAGCACGCCCCAGGCATCGCCGAGGTACTCGTGGAAGCGGATCGGGCCCTCGGTCGACTCCGCGGTGAAGTCGGGGGCATAAACCTCCCAGCCCTTCGGGGCGTGTGGGTTCGAATCCCACCCCGGGCACAGGTCGATCGTCGCTCTCACGCTGTCGTCGGCGATGCCTAGGATCGGTGCCGTGGCGGGATCAGCCGAGACGCTCCAGGTGCTTCGGACATATGCCGGTGCATGGCTGGCAGGGGACCTCGACGCGGTGCTCGGCTCATATCACGACGACATAGAACTGCACTACATGGGCTCAAGTCCGTTGGCCGGCACGCATTCCGGTCGTGACTCCGCGTTCGCCGCGCTCGGCCAGGCCTCGCTCCGAACGAGTCGGAAGCTCATTGCCGTTGAGGATGTGCTGGTGGGTGAGTCACTCGGCGCGCTCATCGCCGTCGAGGATCTCGGTGATCCGCCCCGTCGGGTGCGCCGCGTGCTCCTCTACCGGGTGCAGGACGGCAAGCTGCGCGAGTGCTGGTTGTTCGACGAGGATCAGCGGTTCGTCGACGAGTTGTGGTCGACTGAGGCCTGAGGAGTTCCATGCTGGAGATGCGACCGGTCTGCGAGAGGTGCGATGCGGCTCTGGCGGACGACGGAGACGCCGCCATCTGCAGCTTCGAGTGCACGTTCTGTAGCCAATGTGCTGCTGAACTCGAGCACCGTTGCCCGAACTGCGGCGGCGAACTGGTCCGTCGTCCTCGCCGCACGCCGGCTGCAGTCTGACGATCCCCACCTCGTCTCGGTGAAGAACCATCGACCCGACGTCGTGCTGATGGACATCCGCATGCCCGTCATGGACGGCATCACCGCGACGCGCCACCTCCACGACGCGGGCGGGCCGCCGGTGCTCGTGCTGACGACCTTCGGCGATGATGACGTGCTCTGGGGGGCTCTCCAGGCAGGGGCGGCTGGTTTCCTGCTCAAGGACACCACCGCCGACGACCTCATCGCAGCACTGCGCACCGTGGCCGGCGGTGGATCATGGCTCGATCCCCGAGTGAAACCACGAGTCCTCGAGGCGGTCCGCGGTGCCCAACGTGCCGACCAGGGACGCATCCGCGGCTTTGCGGATCTCTCGGAGCGGGAGCGCGAGGTGCTGGCGCTCATCGCATCGGGTGCGTCGAGCCCGGAGATCGCCGAACAGCTGTACCTGAGTGAACGGACCGTCAAGGGGCACGTGAGCAACATCTTCGCCAAGCTCGGTGCCCGTGACCGCGCTGCGGCGATCATCCTCGCGTTCGAAGCCGGACGGGTGGAGCCACGAGGCTCCGTCAGGCCGGTGCCGTCGACATCGGCGGGTCTGCGTGCCAACGGCCTGCCTCGAACGAGGGGTTGAGCGATCCAGCGATCGATACCGATCGCGCACAGCGCCATCCGGGCGTTCAGGTCGTGCTCGGGACTACCGAGTGCACGGGACGCAACCGAGAGTTCGAATCGTTTCACTACCGGACGCGGTGATTGAACGGCAGTCTGGATGGATGGAACAACGACGCTCATCCCGACTCGACGAACCCGAACTTGCCGAGGTCCTCGCGGCTCTGCACTCTCGTGCAGAAGTCAATGACGAGAAGGTGATCCCGCGTGTGTTGAATGCCGCAGCGGAGCGGGGCGCACAGAGTGACCAAGACATGTCTGACCTGCTGGCGGATGCCTACATCCCGATCAGCCCGATCGTCGGGCGATTACTCCACGTGCTCGCCCTCTCACGCCAACCCGGTCGCATCGTCGAGTTCGGCACGTCGCACGGGCTGTCGACGATCTACCTCGCGGCAGCGACGAGAACGCACGATGCGCCGGTGATCACCACCGAAGCCGAGCCATCGAAGATCGCCGCCGCCCGAGAGAACTTCTCGGCCGCTGGTGTGGCCGACCGGATCGAACTGCGAGTCGGGGATGCGTTCGAGACACTCGCCAACTTCGACGAGCCGATCAGCCTTTTGTTCCTCGACGGATGGAAGGGATTGTATCTCCCGCTCCTCCGTCAACTGGAGGGCTGTCTGGTCAACGGGGCGATCGTGGTCGCCGACGACACGACACTCCTGCCTGAACTCTGCGCCGATTACCTCGACTACATCCGCAGTAAGACCAGTTCCTACGTGTCGTCGTCGTTGCCGGTCGACGATGGGCTGGAAGTGAGCGTCGTCATCCGATGAGTGAGCGAACCGAACGCATCGTCGCCGACATCGCTCTCGTAGCTACCTTCGTGCTGGCCTTCCTCACCCATGAGAACGGAGCAGTGATTCATTCGCTGGTCTCGCTGGTGTTCACGGCCGTGTTGATCCATCACGTGAAGCACAGTTGGTCCGCGTACCGACGACCCCGACGGCGCTCCAAGTGGGCGGTGAACCAGACCATCGCGATGCTGATGGCGGCAACGACCGTGACCGGTCTGACCTTCTGGATCGGAGGCGACGACTACGCGCTCGCCCATGGTCCGCTGTCGGTGGCGGCGGCAATTGCAGTGCTCCCGCACGCCTGGGTACATCGACGGAAGGTGGTGCGGCTCGTCAGGCGACAGTCAAGCTCCTTTGTAGGCTCGGCCGGGTGAGGGTCGTGGGAGAGCCGGACCTGTGAGATCCACGGACATCGACCTGAACCTGTTGCGCGTGCTCGACGCACTGCTCGAGCACGGCTCCGTTGCCGGAGCCGCGAAGGCCCTCCGCCTCTCGCCCCCAGCGGTGTCCCGATCGCTCGCCCGCCTACGTTCGGCGGTCGATGACCCACTGTTCGTCCGAGCGGGCCGAGCACTCGTCCCGACCGCTGTTGCCATCAGCCTGCGCGAACCAAGCCGCAAGGCACTCATGGCTGCTGTTGCGGTACTCACCCCGACGCCGTCCACCGAACCCGAACGGATCCAGCGCCGGTTCGTCATCTGCGCCGACGACGCCATCGTCGCTGCACTGGCTCTCCCGTTGATCGCCAAGGTCCGAACGACTGCACCCGGGGTGGAGATCGCTTTCGTCCGGGAGGAACACGACGCGATCGGCAAGTTCCGCGCTGGCGCCATCGACCTGCGCATCGACGCTCACGCCGATGCGCAGCACGACATCAAGTCCGAGGTCATCCTCACCGACCGGTTCGTCGCAGCCGTCCGCACCGACCACCGGCTGCTCGAGGGCCGGATGACAGCCAAGCGCTATGCCGAGGCCCATCACATCACGGTGTCACCAAAGGGCAAGCGCAGCGGACCGATCGATGACGCGCTCGGCGAGCACGGCCTGGCCAGAGAACACGTCACCACCGTCACGAGCTTCGTCGTGGCAGCACATCTCGTCGCTGCCACCGACCTCGTGGGGTCACTTCCGCTGTCGATCGTGGCGCTGATGTCGCGCACCCTTCCCATCGCCGCAGTGGACATCCCTGCAACGATCCCCAGCTTCGACATCCACCTCATCTGGCACCAACGCGACGAGCACGACGTCGCCCATCGGTGGCTCCGCTCACAGATCCTCGAATCCTTCACCGAACTCAGGCGGACCGTGGCCGCCTATCCCGCAACGACATCGACAGCAAGATCCGGCTCATGACGCGGGTCGACGCCGGGAAGGTGAATCTCATCCGGAACAACCCTCGCGTCGAGCTCCCCACTTGTAACCGGATCGGCATCGAGGACGACTGCAGTGCGGCGCGTGTGACCAATCGCCGAACGGATCCGATGGTCCCATTCAGGGACAGCCAGACGACGTCCGGGTGCTCAATCCGTGCTCAGTAACTTCCGGAACCACCCGGAATCGCCGGACTGGGCAGGAGTCAAACCCAGTGTTTTCGGGACTTTCCGGACTGAGCGAGACAGGGCGGACAAGTCCTCGGTGGCTTCGTCACCCAGTCGCAGCGTCATGTGCTTGCTCCCTTCCCGACCGCCGCCGGCCGGAATCTCTGTAAATCCGATGTGAATAGTCATGTTCAGCACCCTCGGCGGCCCCGCCCGGTACCGGGTGTGGATCCCGCGCCGATCGGGCTCCGGCCCGGTGGCCGTCCGGTGATCGGCCCGCCTCGGACGACCGACGGTGAGCGACCGCCGACAGGAGTCGTGCGCCTGACGACCGGCTGACGGGACGGCGGGCGCGCGGGCTCGGACGCGCTCGTCGGCCGGGTGACCGGAGCGCACTCGCGGCCGATCGAGCGGTTGCCGAGGAGTGATCGTGGCGTGATTCGGGGACACGACGCGAGCGGTCGCCCCGTGGCTGATGTTGCGCATGTGGTTCGGATCCCGGTCGATCGTCCGAATCGTCGCGATGGCGCGCCGACGGCCGCGCCGGAGATGCGCGACGAGGGCGACGGAGCCGCGCGACGGATTGGCCCCCGCCCGCACTTTGCGATTGACTGCCGCCCGTGGTGGGGATCCCGATCTCGTCGCTCGCTCGGCGCCTCGGCATCGAGCCGGGGAGCCGCATCGGGTTGATCCGCGCACCGGAGGGTTTCGAGCGCGTGCTCGAACCGTTGCCCGAACGGGTGCGCATCCGCACTCAGGCGCGCGCGACGCTCGACGTCGTCGTGTTCTTCGCGACGCGACGCGCCGAGCTCGACCGTCGCTTCGCCACGCTCGCCCGCGCCGTCGGTGAGGAGGGTGCGCTCTGGATCGCGTGGCCGAGGCGCAGCGCGTGTGTCGCCACCGACCTCCGCGAGGCGGTCGTACGCGAGATCGGCACCGCGCACGGTCTCGTCGACGAGAAGCTCGGCTCCCTCGACGAGCACTGGTCGGCCGTTCGCTTCGTGCCCCCGACTGTCGCCCGGTTCGCCAGCCGCGCCAGTTGATCGGGCCCGGGTTCCCGGCGGCCTGACGTGTGCGGTCGCTTCGTCCTGGCCACGCCCCCGGCGGCGTTGGCCGATCACTTCGCCGTCGACGAGGTACGGGGCGGAACCGACGGACCCGACTACAACGTCACGCCTCGGCGCGAGGTCGTCGTCGTGGCCGAGAGCGGCGGGACCCGGGTGCTCGACATCGTGCGCTGGGGACTCGTACCGCCGTGGGCGAAGGACGTCTCGGTCGGTGACCGCATGATCAACGCCCGGGCGGAGACGGTGGCGACCTCGAACGCCTATCGCCGGGCCTTCGCTCGCCGCCGGTGCATCGTCCCGGCCGACGGCTTCTACGAGTGGAAGCGAATCGGCGGTCCCCCGAGCCGACCCCGCAAGCAGCCCTGGTACTTCCGGCGGCGCGACGGCGCGCCCCTGGCCTTCGCCGGCCTCTGGGAGTCGTGGCGCGATCCCGCCGGCGGGGAGGACGCACCCCGGCTGCGCACCTGCACGATCATCACGACCGCATCCGACGCCGTGGTCGGTGCGGTGCACGAGCGAATGCCCGCGCTGCTCGCCGACGACGCGTGGGACGCCTGGCTCGATCCCGAGAACGACGACACCGTCGTGCTGCAGACCCTGCTCGGTCCGGCGCGCGACGGAATGCTCGAAGCCTGGCCGGTGTCGCGCCGGGTCAACACGCCGGCGAGCAACGACGCCGAGCTCGTCGTGCCCGTCCCCGAGGAAGCGATGGAGGAGCAGTGATGGAACACTCGACCCGCGCCGACGCGGTGCGCAGTGAAGCCGCGGCGCTCGCAACCGCAGCCGAAGCGGCGGGACCCACGGCCCCGGTGCCGACGTGCCCGGGCTGGGATGTTGCCGAGCTCGTCGGCCACCTCGGTGTGGTGCACCGCTGGGCCCGCTCGGTGCTCGCCGGGAGTCCGGCATTCCCCGCGGTCGAGGTGCCCGACGGACCGCAGCGCCCCGATTGGCTGCGCCTCGGCGCGAGCGATCTGGCCGACGCGCTCGCCGCGTCCGACCCGGGCGAGCCGGCCTGGTCGTGGACCGACGATCACACCGTCGGCTTCTGGGCTCGGCGCCAGGCCGCCGAGACCGCCGTGCACCGGATCGACGCCCAGCTCGCGGCCGCCGCGGTGGGTGCGGGCGCGGTCGAGCCGGTCGACCGGGAACTCGCCGTGGATGACATCGATGAATTCCTGGGCATGTTGACCGCCCGCCGTGAAGCCCCCGTGCTCCCGGCGACGGGCACCGTGCACCTCCACTGCACGGACGGTGAGGGCGAATGGCTGGTGCGGCTCGACGGGGGTCGGCCGGTCGTGACGCGTGAGCACGCCAAGGGCGACGTCGCCCTCCGCGGGACGGCGAGCGATCTCCTCCTGGTGGTCTACGGACGGCTCCCGCTCGATGCGGTGGAGACGTTCGGGGATCCGGACCTCGCCCGGACCTTCGTCGCGGCGCTCAGCTGGTGACCGCGACCGCGGCCCGGAGCACCGAGATGACGTGCTCCCGGCGGGCGGCGAGCGCCTCGACCGACATCGGGTCGGTGTCGAGCAGGTCGCTCATCAGCCGGCCGTCGGAGAGGTAGGAGAGCACGGCGCCGTAGCCGGTGAGCAGCAGTTGGCGGGCGTCGTAGCGGCGCAGGCGCCCGGCGTCCATCTCGCGTTCGAGGAACTCGGCCCCCCGCTCGAACATGGGCTTCAGCATCACCTGGAGCTCGGCTCCGAGCACGGGCCCGCCCTCGAGCGCCTCCCAGCGCACGAGCCGCACGACGTCGGGTTGCTCCTCGAAGTAGCGGAACGCGGCGCGCAGCACCCGCTCGACCTGGTCCCAGCCGGTGCGCGGCCCGTCGATCACGCCGTCGACGAGCCCGGCCCAGCCGAGCAGGGCGTCGTGGAGCACCGCCCGGCGCAGGTCCTCCTTCGACGGGAAGTGGTGGAGGAGGCTCGGGCGCCGGATGCCGACCTCATCGGCGATCTCGTTGAGGCTGGTGCCCGAGAATCCCGACTCGGCGAAGCGCCGACGGGCAACGGCGAGGATCTGCTCCTTCGTCGTCGGGACCGTCGTCGGGCTGCCCGCCGGACGCGGCGTTCCGGTCATCGCCACACGGCGATGCTACCGAGCCGGACGCGACGGAGGGAGCGCCATGGCGATGCTCGCGGAGGTCAGGAGGTCGGCGCGATCGCGCGCAGCACCGAGCGCAGCTGATCGGGTCCGCAGAAGAGCGCGGGGGCCGGGGTGGTGACGCCGTTCGCCGCGTACGCGGCGATCTTCTCGCGGCAGGCCTCGGGGGTGCCCCACACGAGCAGGTCGTCGACGACCCGGTCGGGGATGGCCGCCGACGCGGCCCTGCGGTCGCCCTCGCTCCACAGCCGCCACAGGTCGGCGAGCTCCTCGCCCCGGCCGAGCCACTCGTGGAAGGCGGCGTAGACGGGCACGGTGAGGTACGACGCGATGGCCCGCCGACCGACGGCTCGGGCGGTCTCGGCGTCGTCGATCGGCAGCACGAAGATGCGGGCGACGATCTCCTTGTCGGGCCCGACGTGGGGGGCGACGGTGCGCACGTCGGCGGCCGAGAGCCAGTTGATGATCGCCCCGTCGCCCTTCGTGCCCGCGAGGCGGAGCATGCCGGCGCGCAGAGCGGCCACGAAGATCGGCGGTGGATCGGCGACCGGGATGCCGAGTCGGAAGCCGCGTACCCGGAAGGTCTCGTACGCCTCGTCGACCTTCTCGCCCGCGAGTGCGGCCCGCAGGAACGCGATCGTGTCGCGCACGCGCTTGTAGGGCTCCTCGAACCGCATGTCGTTCCAGCGCTCGACGATCACATCCGACGAGGATCCGATACCGAGGGCGAACTTGCCGGGCGCGGCGGCGCACATCGACGCGACGGTCGAGGCGAGCGTGTGGGCGCCACGGGTGTAGACGGGCACGATCGCGGTGCCGAGGCGCAGCTCGGGGGCCCACTGGGCCGCGACGGCCAGCGGCGTGAACGCGTCGTAGCCGCCCGACTCGGCCGACCAGAGGTCGGTGTAGCCGAGATCGACGAGCTCACGGACGATCTCCCGTTGCTCGAGCAGCGGGATGCCGTCGAACGGGAAGGTGATGCCGTGGCGGGCGGGGATGCTCATCGGCGGACTTCTCCCTCGAGCTCGGTGGGTGGTTCGTCGCGGTGCTCGCGCACGATGGTCGATTGGCTGGCGGTGCCGAGGAGCGTGCCGTCCTCGGCCCAGAGGTGCACGAGGCCGTGCCCGAAGCCCTCGGCGACGGCGTGCACCCGCACGTCGGCGAGCACCCACTCGGTGGGTACCCGGGTGACCATCCGCAGCGTGTTGTCGAGGCTGTTGCCCCCGGCCCGGCGCCCGAGGGCCTGGCCGATCCCGAAGGGCACGAAGTCGCCGATGATGGCGAGGGTCGCGGCCGACATCTCGAGCAGCTCGGGCATGCGGA
>JBJSXF010000103.1:0-14415 GCA_046086225.1 Actinomycetota bacterium
GCGCAGGCGATCGTCGTCGGCGTCACCGGGATAAGCCTCCTCGTGGCGGCCGGGTGGGCGTGGCGCTCGACCGACCTCACCCTGGCCACGGTCACCTGGTGGCCGATCGCGGTGGCCTTCCTCGTGATCTCGCCGGTCACCCTCGGGGCGAAGATGCTCGAATACGACGCGGCGAGCCGGATCGTGGGCGCGCGGGCGCCGTGGCGGCGGGCATTCGACGTGTCGATTGTGTCGGCGGCCGCGAACCTGCTGCCCCTGCCCGGCTCGGTCATCGTGACGACCCAGGCGATCTCCGAGCAGGGAGCGAGCTACGGCTCGGCGGTCGTGGCGTCGACGATCCCGGGCCTCGCGTGGCTCGGTCTGTCGGGGCTGGTGGGCGGCACTGCGATCGCGGTGGCCGGTGGCGCGGTCGTCGGGATGCTGATCGCGTCGGCCGGAGCGGTGGTGAGCGCGGCCGCGGTGGTGGCGTTCCGGCGCACGGCGGTCGGGGACGGCCGGATGGCGATCGCGGTCCGCATCGTGCTCATCGAGGTGGCGTGGATCGGGTTGAGCGGCCTGCGCTTCTGGCTGCTGCTACGGACGCTCGACATCGATGCGTCGCCCGCCCAGGTGCTCGCGTTGGCGGTGGCAGGGGCGATGACGGTGGCGATCGGATTCGTGCCCGGGGGGCTCGGTGTGCGGGAGGCGCTCATCGCCGCGCTCAGCCCGATCATCTCGCTGCCGGTCGCCGACGGCCTGCTCCTCGGGGTGATCGACCGGGTCGTGTGGCTGTCGTTCCTCGCGCTGGCTGCGGTGGTGGCTGCGGCGACGCGCGGCCGGTCAGCGGCCGGTGGCCGCGGTGAGGATGGCAGCGAGTTCGTCGATGAGGGCGGCGTCGGCGTAGTGCTCGGCGAAGACGGCACGACCGGCGGCGGCGACGGTCCGGCGGGCCTCACCGCGTAGCCCGCGCAGCGCGGCGGCCAGTGCGGCGGCATCGCCGGGGGGCACGAGCACCAGGGCATCGCCGTACGCGCCGCGCAGGGCCGGAGTGTCGGCGGTGACGACGGGTCGGGCGGCGGCCGTGCACTGGAACACCTTGTTGGGCACGACCCGGGCGGTCTTGGCGGACGTGCCGAACGCGCCGAGGCAGATCGAGGCCCGGGCGATCTCGTCGGTGAGCGCAGCTTCGGGGACGGGGTCGACGATCTCGACGTTGGTGAGACCGAGCTCGGCGATGAGCGACTCGGCTGCGGGCCGAGCCTGACCGGCGCCGATGAGACGGAATCGACGCGGATCGTCGGTCATCAGCGCGGCGGCGCGCAGCACCGTCTCGATGCCGTGGAGCGGGATGAACGTGAGGTACCAGAGGATCGGCGCATCGTCGCTGGGGTCGGGTGCGGGAACGTAGATCGACTCGTCGGCTCCGACCCACAGCACGGCGAAGCGGTCGCGCGACCGACGGGTGAGGCGGGCGAAGAAGTCGGCGTGCTGGGGCGTGTCGCACACCACGAGGCCGACGCTCCAGCAGGCGAACGTGTCGAGCAGGCGCAGGGCGATCCCGATCGGGGAGCGGGGTCGGTGCAGGGCCCGGTCGGACACCACCGTGTCGTAGAGCGAGATGAAGGCGTCGAGGACGGTCGGGATGCGGCGCAGCCGCGCCACGAGGCCGAGGACGCAGGCATCGACGTGGCCGGGGTAGCAGAACACGACGACGTCGGGCCGGGGGCAGCGCAGGAGATACCAGATCGCGCCGAGGAGCCCGCGGGCGAGCCGCCAGGCGAGCGCGAGCGGCGAACCCGTCGATGCCTCGACCCGGTCACGGTCCCACGTGGCGGTGGGGTGGGCGTCGACCTCGGCTCCGAGCAGCTCGAGGAGCCGGAACCACTGGCGGGTGCGAGGCGTCGTCGGGTCGTACGCCCCGATGACGAGCACGCGCGGTGCGGACGGCACCGGTCGGGTCACGGCTGCCGACGGGCGAGCACGACGTAGCCGGTGCCGACGTCGGTGCGGGCGAACGGTGCCTGGAGGAGTCGTCCGGGCGCAGCGACTGCGGCGAGGGCGGTGGCCGTGGCGGCGCTGCCGGGCTGGAACCAGCGTCCGCTCGACGCGGTGCGGTCCTCGACCCGTTCGGGTGCGGCCGCCCGGTCGAGGCTGCGGTTGGCGAGGAGATTGCGCCCGCGTTGGAGCACGTGGCCGAAGCCGGCGCCGTACGACGAGATGCGCAGCACCCGGTAGCCGGTGGCGAAGAGCAGGGCGGCGAGGGCATCGCGGTCGTAGCGCCGGAAGTGGCCGACGAGGCGGTCGGCCGCGCCGTACTGGTCGGCGTGGGCGGGCACGCTGAGGAGCAGATGACCGTCGGGGACGAGGTGATCGTGCCAGGCGCGCAGGGCGGCGGCGTCGTCCTCGATGTGCTCGAGCACCTCGAACGAGCAGACGAGGTCGAAGGTCTGCTCGCCGACCTCGGCGAGATCGCCGACGATGCGACCCCGACCGAGTGCGGCGAGCCGTTCGGCGGCGACGGCCCGGGAGCGGTCGTCGCGCTCGACCCCGACGTAGTCGGCCCGGCCCGCGAGCCAGGAGCCGAGCGCACCTTCGCCGGCCCCGACCTCGAGCACCGAGGCGGGAGCCGCCGCGTGCACCCCGGCCCGGATCGCGTCGAAGCGCAGCCAGGCGTTCGTCGTGAGGGGCGGCATCAGCGACGGGTGCGGACCGGCAGGTCGTAGCGGTGGAGCAGGGGCAGGGCGAGTGTGGTGCCGAGGAGCCGGTCGCGGGTGCCGATCTGCTCGCGCCACTCGTCGTCGGGCCGGATCGACGTGCTGCCGGTGTGCATCCGGATCGGGTTGCCGCCCACGGAGTGCGTCGGTCGGATCTCGGCGGCGCCGTCGGTGATGAAGCCGAGGTCGCCGGCCTGCTCGCCGACGAACTCGGCGAGGTCGGTGAGCGTGCCGGCCGGATTGCGGGCCAGATCGTCGTAGTGCACGAGCCGCAGCTCGGTGCGGCGGCCGATGGCCTCGACCACGAGGTTGCGGGCCGTCCAGCTCGCGGTGGAGTAGGTGGCACCGAAGCGATCCATCTCGCCGCTGTCGCGGTCGGTGTGCTTCTTCGTGCGCTTCCAGGAGTAGACGACGGCCCGGGGATCGCGGACGAGGTGGGCGATGCGCACCTCGACGTCGGGCACGAGGCCGAGGGCGACCGGCTCGAACGGCAGCCGCGACGAGTCGACCACGACCTTGGCGCCGGTGACCTCGCCGATCGCGCGGTAGACCGCCGAGGCGGCATCGGTGTAACGCTCGAGGTCGGGCCAGGTCCGGCGACCGTCGGGCCGGGTGCGGAGCAGCCGGGGCACGTTGGGCCAGCGCACGACGGCGGCCTGGGCCCGATCGATGCCGGCGGTGGCGAGCGAGTCGCCGGGGCGGCGGCCGGCGATCTCGTCGGCCCGGGCGATCACGGCCCGCCAGGTGTCGCACTCCTGCACGGGGTGGCCGCAGCCGCAGCGGAAGTTGGATGAGAGCCCCCAGTCCCAGAGGCGGTTGAGCTCGCCGACGCTGAAGAACCCGGGGAGCTGGCCCATGAGACCGGCGAGCAGCGTGCCGCCGCTGCGTCCTTTGCCCGCGAGGAACAAGACCTTCATCGGCTCCGACATCGGCGTCAGCCTAGAGGCGCGGGTTGCCGATCCCGACGATCCGGTCGGAGGGCGGTGCGCGACCATGGGGCGTGATCACGGAGGAGGGTGACGGGCCCGGAGATGCTCCCGGCGCGGCCTCCGACAGTGCTCCCGGACGGATCGCGGCCGTGCTTCCCGGTGTCCGCCGGGGTCTCCCCGACGCCGCGCTGCTCACGGCGGTCGTGGCGGTCGGCACGCTGGTGCATCCGATCGGCGAGCAGCTCGACCGCCCCTACTGGCGGGACGAGACCTGGGTCGCGGCGCTGGCCCGGGCGCCGTTCGGCAGCATCGGGGGGCTGAACGGGAGCACGCCGACGGGCTTCATGGCGCTCGTGAAGTTCGTGCCCGATTCGTGGCCGCAGGGCGGAAGGCTCGTGGCTCTGGCCTTCACCGCGCTCGGTGTGGCCGCGGCGTACGTGCTCGTGCGTCGGCTGGCGTGGCCGTCGGCGACGATCGCCCGGGCGGCGGCGACCGCGGCGGGGCTCGTGGTCGGGCTGGCGCCGGCGACGGTGCAGCGCAACGATCTGAAGCAGTACACGGCCGACGCCTGCTGTGCGCTCGTGCTGCTCATCGTGGCCGATGCCGTCGATCGTGAGCGGCCGCCGTACGCGGTGTGGTGGCTCGGCCTCGCGCTCCTGGCCGTCTTCCCGTTCAGCACCGTGGCGGTGTTCACGGGGTTCGCGGTGTTCGTCGGCATCGGGGTGCGGCGGCTCGTCGCCCGCGACCTCATCGGATTCGCGTACGCGTTCGGCACCGGGGTCGGGGCGGGCGGACTGGTGTTGTGGTGGCTGGCCGCAGTGGTGCTGCCCGCGCAACCCGAGTCGCTGCGCGACTACTGGGCGCCCGCGTACCTCCACGGCTCGTTCGGTGACGTGATGACGACCGTGTGGTCCCGACTGGACGCAGTGTCACCTCGTATCGGGCTCGCGCCGCTGCTCGCGATCGCGCTGCTCGCGGCGGGGGTCGTCGTGCTGGCCCGGCTCGGCTCGGTGGCGGTGGCGATCGCGGTGCCCGTGCTCGTGGTGGAGATGATCGTGCTCGGGGCCACCGACCGGTACCCGTTCCTCGACGTGCGCACCTCGCACTTCCTCTTCATCGTGGTGCTGGTGACCGCGACCATCGGCGTGGCCGGCGCGGTCGCAGCCTTGGCCCACCGCCGGCGGGCCCTCGCGATCATCGTGGGGGTCGTGGTCCTCGGGGCGTACGCAGCCCAGGCGCGGCCGTACGCGGGCAAGCTCTGGATCTGGGACGAAGACACCCGGGGCCAGACCGAGGCGGTGGCGGGCGCGTTGCGGCCGGGTGATGTAGTGGTGGTCGGCCGGGGGGCCGACTACGGCTTCGCGTACTACTGGCCCGCCGGTCGGCTCGACTTCCGCACAGCCGACGGGCCGACCGGGTTCCGGGTGCGGGTCCGGGACGTGCCCGCGCTCTACGCCCCCGACCGCACTCCCGACGCGCTCGCCGACACGATGGTCGATGCCGTCGGCTTGTGGCGAGCGGCGCCGGACGGAGCCCGGATCTTCGTGGTGCGCTCGCACCTCGCCCGGGGTGAGGATCGGATCTGGTCCGACGTCTTCGCGGCGCTCGGGGTGCGGCCCCGGCGGCTCGATGTGGGGCGTGAGCCGCTCCTCGTCATCGGGCCGCCCGGACCGGGTGAGCCGGGTTCGCCTCGGGTTGCGCCGAGGCCCCGACCCGAGCCGAAGGCCGGGGCGACCGCTACCCTCGGGGTCCCCGATCGGAGGTCGCTCCCGTGAAGAAGCTCCTGCTCCTCGTCGTTCTGCTCGCCCTCGGTGCCGTCGTCACCAAGAAGGTGCGCTCGGCCTGACCGGCCCCCTCAGGTGCCGACGGCCCGCCGCCGTAGGCGCCGGGCGACCACCAGACCCGTGCCGATCGCGACGGCGGTCAGTCCGGCCGCGATCGTGGGGCCGCGCGGCGGAACCGGCACGCGGTCGCGCAAGCGGATCGGCCGCTGGAAGAACCGCACCTCCCACTCGCGTTCGCGCGCGAGGCGGGCGAGTTCGCGATCGGGATTCACGGCCACGGGGTGGCCGACGCATTCGAGCATCGGCAGGTCGGTGATCGAATCGGAGTAGGCGAAGGAGCCGGCGAGATCGATGCCCTCGGCGAGGGCGAGCTCGCGGATCGCCTCGGCCTTGTGGGGGCCGTAGGCGTAGAACTCGAGATCGCCGGTGTACCGACCGGTGTCGTCGATCAGGGCCCGGGTGGCGATGACCCGGTCGACGCCGAGGTGGTCGCCGATCGGGGCGACGGTCTCGTTGGGTGAGGACGACACGATCACGGTGAGGCGACCGGCGGCCCGGTGCTCCTCGATGAGCTCGAGCGCCTCGGCGTAGATGATCGGGATGATGACCTCGTCGAGCGTCTTGCGTACGAGTGCTTCGACGTGGGCCTGGTCCCAGCCGCGCGTGAGGCCGAGCACCGCCTCGCGCATGCGTTCCATCTTCCCCTCGTCGGCGCCGACGAGCTGGTAGACGACCTGGGCGTAGAGGCCCCGCACGATCGTGGACCGCGAAATGAGGCCGTCGCGGTACAACGTGGAGCCGAGCGCGATCACCGAGCTGTTCGCGATCACCGTCTTGTCGAGGTCGAAGAAGGCTGCCTCCACGCACGCGAGGTTACGCCCGGGGTCTTGACGGGCCGCTCCGCTCGCCGTACCGTGCCGCCGCTCCCCCCGCCTTCCCCGACCGACACCGCACGCCCATGCGCGTGCCCGTAGGAGGGGAGGCCCCCGTGCTCGTGTGCTTCTGGTCGCCGAAGGGCGGCTCGGGAACGACCGTCACCGCCGTCGCCGCCGCGCTCGTCGCGGCGCGGGAGGCGCCGGTGCGGCTCGCTGATCTCGCGGGTGACGTGCCCGCCGTGCTCGGTCTGGCGAACGATCCCGGCCCGGGCCTCACCGAGTGGATGCGGCTCACGCCCGACGCGTCGATCGACGCGCTCGGGCGGCTGGCGGTCGAGGTCGCGCCCCGCCTCCTCCTGCTGCCCACCGGGGCCGCGGGTTCCGATGTGCCGTCGGCGGCGGGGGCCGAGCTCGGTGCAGCGCTGACCCGGGCCGACGGGCTCACCGTGTGCGATGCAGGTCGACTCGACGGCGCCGTTCCCGCAGTGCTGGACGCAGCCGACGCGTCGGTCGTGGTGGTGCGGGGCTGCTACCTGGCTTTGCGGCGGGCGGTGCACCACCCGGCGTTGCGCAACGCGACCGGTGCGGTCCTCGTCGACGAGCCGGGCCGTTCACTCGGCTCGCGTGATGTCGCCGATGTGCTCGGGGTGCCCGTGCTCGCGGTGGTCGAGGCCCGGCCGGCAACGGCCCGCGCGGTGGATGCCGGGGTGCTGGCGAGCCGCATGCCCGAGACGCTGGCCCGCCCGTTGCGCGGCGCGCTCGCCCGGCTGGGTGCGCTCGACCGCGAGCAGGCGGCGTGAACGGCGCAGCCCTGCGCGGCGCGCTCCACCGGAGGCTCCTCGACGGGCCGGTCGATCCGGCCGCCCTCGATCCGGTCGGTCTGCGGGCGCATCTCGTGGCGCTGGCGGCCGAGGAGGCACCGCTCATCGGGGCGGACGAGGCGCAGGCGGTGATCGCCGACCTCGTTGCCGAGGTGGGCGGGCTCGGACCGCTCGAGCCGCTCCTCGCCGATCCGACGGTCACCGAGGTGATGGTCAACGGGCCGGATCGGGTCTACGTGGAACGGGGCGGGCGGATCGAGCGGGTGCCGGGTGCGATCGATGCGGCGACGATCGTGCGGATCGCCGAACGGGTGGTCGCCCCGCTCGGGCTGCGACTCGATCGCTCGGCGCCGATGGTCGATGCCCGCCTCACCGACGGCTCGCGACTGCACGCAGTACTGCCGCCGCTGGCGATCGACGGACCGTGTCTCACCATTCGGCGCTTCGGCCGTGAGCGGCTGCCGCTCAGTGCGTTCGGGATCGACGGGGCGGCGGTCGCGTTGCTCGAGGCGCTCGTGCGCGCGGGGTGGAACATCGTCGTGGCCGGCGCGACCGGTTCGGGCAAGACCACGTGTGCGGCGGCGTTGGCCCGGGCGTTCGCGCCCGATGAGCGGATCGTGACCATCGAGGAGACCGCGGAGCTGCGGCTCGCGCGGCCGCACGTCGTGCGGTTGGAGGCGCGGCCGCCGAACGCAGAAGGCGCGGGCGGGGTGGCGGTACGTGAGCTGGTCCGGGCGGCGCTGCGGATGCGGCCCGATCGGATCGTCGTGGGTGAGGTGCGGGGGGCCGAGGCGCTCGACATGCTCCAGGCCTGCAACACCGGTCACGACGGTTCGCTGTCGACCGTGCACGCCAACTCGCCACTCGACGCGCTCGCCCGAATCGAGACGCTGGCGCTGATGTCGGATGTTGCGTTGCCGCTCGGCGCGGTGCGGGCCCAGATTGCGGGCGCGATCGACATGGTGGTGCAGGTCGCCCGGGGGCGGGACGGCCACCGGGAGATCACCGGGCTCGCCGAGGTCACGGCGGGTCGGACCCTCGGGGTGCGGATCCTCGCCCAGCGGGTCGACGGCGTGTTCCGCTTCGGGGAGCCGCCGCGGCGCCCGGCCCGCCGTCCCGGTCGGTCGCCTCGGGAGGTGTGGCGCGCGTGCGTGCGCTCCTCGTCGGGGTGAGCGGCCCGGCCGTTGCCGTTGCCGCGTGGCGCGCGGCCCGGCGGTCGGAGGTGCGGGCACGGTTCGCGTCGACGGATGCGAGGCGGCGGCTGCCTGAGCCGATGCGGATGCGTCTCGCGGCGGCGTTGACGGATGCGGGCCTGGTGGTCGAGCCGGAGGACGCGGTGATCGCGTGGGGCGCGGCGACCGGGGCGGTGATGCTCCTCACGCTCGGACTCGGCGCAGGGGGCGCGGGCGTCGGGGCGGTGGCGGCGGCGGGGGTGCTCGGGCCGGTGGGCGCCTTGCGCGCGGGGCGGGCCCGGCGGCGACGGGCGCTCACGGCGTCGTTGCCTGCGCTCCTCGACCGCGTGGTGGCCGAGCTGCGGGCGGGCGAGACCCTCGCCGGGGCCGTCTCGCGAACAGCGGCTTCCGATGTTCCGCTCGCGGCCGACCTGCGGTGGGTCGAGGCGGAGGTCCGGATGGGTCTGCCGCTTGCCGACGCCCTCGGCGGTTGGCCGGCCCGGCGGCCCGAGGTGGCCGGGGTGGCGGTGGTCGCGGGTGCGTTGGCGATGTGCGCGACGGTCGGGGGTCGGGCGGCCGGTGCGCTCGAGGGGCTGGCGGCTGCTGCGCGCGATCGCCTGGCGGTGGCGGCCGAGGCCGGGGCGTTGTCGGCGCAGGCCCGGGCGTCGGCAGTGCTGGTGGGGGGTGCGCCGGTGGCGGTGCTCGCCTGGTCGGCATTCACGGGCGGGGGTGCATTGCGAGCTCTGGTGGCGACCCCGACGGGATGGGTGTGCGCCGCGCTGGGGGGCGCACTCGAGGTGGTGGGGGCGTGGTGGATGGTCCGCATCATCCGTGCGGGGAGTGGTGGATGAGGCTCGGGCTCGGGGTCTTGTGGGGGGTGTTGGCGGCCCGGCCCTTCATGGTCCGGGCCCGGAAGGTCGGCCCGGTGCAGCGGGTGCGCGGGCTGCGGGTGGCTGCCGGTGGAGCGTCGGTTGCCGGGCCGACCCGCACGCGGCTCGCGGTGCGACGGGTGCGCGTCGGCGCACGGTTGCCGGGACCGGGCGGACGGCTGCTCGCGATCCTGAAACGGGTCGCCGACGCGCCCGGGCGGGCCCGCCGGGCCCGCGCCGAGGCCGACGCCCTCGCGGGCGACGTGGCGACGGCGGTCGATCTCGTCGCGGTGGCGGTATCGGCCGGGTGCACGCCGTACCTGGCGGTGGAGCTCGGAGCCCGGTGGTGTCCGCCGCGGGTGGGCGCGGAGCTCGCGGTGATCGTGCGGGCCTGTGCGGTGGGCACGACGTTCGACGATGCGGCGGCCGAAGCGGCCCGGCGCCGCCCAGCCGTGCGGCCCCTGCTGGAGGTGCTGCGTACGAGCGCCCGGCTCGGCACCGCGGCGGGTCCGGCGCTCGATCGGCTCGGAGCCGAATCGCGAGCCGATCTACGGCGGCGCGCCGAGGCCCGGGCGCGCACGGTGCCGGTGCGGCTGTGTCTGCCGCTCGTCGGCTGCATCCTCCCCGCATTCGCATTGCTCACGGTCGTGCCCGTCGTGCTCGACGGGCTGCGGCCCTGACCCTTCCCCCGAGAGCAGAGGCAACCGGGGCGCGACCGCGCCCCCGACCGGAGGTGGAACGTGGGAGTACCGATGAAGCGAGCGGCGGGTTCGCCGGTGCGGGAACGGGCGAGCGAGGCCGGTCAGAGCACGGCCGAGTACGCGCTGGTGATGATCGCCGCGGCGGCGGTGGCCGGGCTGCTCCTGGCCTGGGCGAACAAGACCGATCTCGTATCGGGGCTGTTCAACACCGTCATCGAGAAGGTGCTGCCCTTCTGATGGCGCGGCGCTGCGGCCGGGGCGCGCGTCGAGGCGCGCGTCCCGGCTCCGCCGGTCAGGCGACGGTCGAGATGGCGCTCCTGCTGCCGGTCTTCTTCGCGCTGCTGCTGCTCCTCGTGCAGGTGGCGCTGGTGGCACGCGACTCGATCGTGGTGGTGCACGCGGCTCGGGCCGCGGCCCGGGAGGCGGCGGTCACGCCCGATGGGGCCCGGGTGCGCGCCGCGGCGACCCGGAGCCTGCCCCGGGCTCGGGCCCGGGTGTTGCGCCGCGACGGGCCGGGGGGTGACGTCGTGGTGGAGGTCGCCTACCTGGCGCGGACCGATCTGCCGATCGTGGGCGGGGTGCTGCCCGATCTCACGTTGCGGTCGCGGGCGGTGTTGCGGGTGGAGCGGTGACCGGGGCGGCGAGCCCGGCCGGACGGGGGTGCGGCCGGCCCGGATCGGCGAGCGAACGGGGTGGCATGACGATCCTGGCGGCGGCGTTCACGGCGTTGGCTTTCGTCTGCGTCGCCGGGCTGGCCCGGGTCGGTGAGGCGGCGGTGCAGCGGGCCCGGGCCGACGTCGCGGCTGATGCGGCCGCGCTCGGGGCGGCGGGTGTGCTGGCGGCCGGGGGTATGGCCGACCGGGCCCGGACCGAGGCGGCGCGCCACGCCCGGGCGAACGGCGGCCGGCTCGTGGAGTGCGCGTGCGGCGACGGAGTGGCGGTGGTGACCGTGGCGGTGGGTGCGGCGCAGGCCCGGGCCCGGGCCGAGATCACGGGGTGACGGGCGGTGCGGGCGCGGCGGCGAGCCCGAGGAGGATCTCGGCCGCGGGTCGGTCGAGGTACTCGTTCCAGTTGCCGCACTTCGGTGACTGCACGCACGCCGGGCAGCCGTCGTCGCACGAGCACGCGGCGACGAGGTCGAGGGTGGCCCGGGCGTGGTCGGCGGCGGCGGCGAAGGCGAGCTCGGCGATGCCGGCCCCGCCGGGATAGCCGTCGTAGACGAAGATCGTCGGCTCGCCCGTCTGCGGGTGTACCGGCATCGAGACGCCGCCGACGTCCCAGCGGTCGCAGATCGTGAAGAGGGGGAGCAGCCCGATGAGGGCGTGCTCGGCGGCATGGACCGCGCCGACGAACCGGGCCGGTTCGACCCCGGCGGCGATGAGCACGGCCGCGGGAACCGTGTACCAGCAGGCCCGGGTGGCGAGCGTGCGCTCGGGGAGATCGAGGGGCACGGTCTCGATGACCTCGTTCGACGACACGCGTCGACGTTGGTAACCGACGACCCGGGTGCGTACCTCGACCGCGCCGAGGTGGACGGTCACCGCGCCGAGGGGTACTGCGGTGTCCTCGGCGGTGATGGCGATCTCGGTTTCGGTGCGCGCCTGTGTGTACTCGTCGGCGTCGTCGCATCGTTCGAGGTGCGCGGTATGGGTGTCGGCATCGAGCTCGACGACGCGGTACTGGCTGCCCTGGTGCAGGTAGATCGCGCCGGGGTGGGCGACGGCGAAGACGCGGGCGTCGTCGACGGTGCCGACGGTGCGGTCGTCGGCGACGGTGGCGAGGCGATAGTCGATCGCCGAGCCCGAGCGCAGGCCGACGTCGCGGGCGGGCGGGTGCCGACCGGCCCAGAACATGCGGCCGGCCCGGGGCCGGAGCAGATCGGCGTGCACGAGGTCGCGGACGACATCGTCGAGGCCGGGCCCGAACCAGCGCTCGTCGGTGGGGGTGAGAGGGAGCTCATGGGCGGCGCAGGCGACCTGGGCTCGCAGCACGAACGGGTTGTCGGGGTTGACGACCGCGCGCTCGGGTGCGCGTTCGGTGAGCTGCTCGGGGTGGGTGGCGTACCACTGGTCGAGGAGGTCGTCGCCCGCAACGAGGACCGCGGCGGAGCGGCGGCCGGCTCGTCCGGCCCGGCCCGCTTGCTGCCAGAGCGAGGCGAGGGTGCCGGGGAAGCCGTTCAGGATGACGGCATCGAGCCCGCCGACGTCGATGCCGAGCTCGAGCGCGTTGGTGGCGGCGACCCCGAGGAGGCGCCCGGTCGAGAGGTCGTGCTCGAGGGCACGGCGTTCGCTCGGCAGATAGCCGGCCCGGTAGGCGGCGACCCGCTCGGTGAGGGCGGGTGCGGTCTCGGTGAGGCGGTGGCGGGCCCGGTCGGCGACGACTTCGGCGGCGCGGCGGCTACGGGTGAAGGCGAGGGTGGGTTGCCCGGCCCGCACGAAGCGGGTGAGCAGCTCGGCGGTCTCGACGTTGGCCGAAGTGCGCACCCCGGTGGCGGTGTCGCGGACGGGACGTTGCCAGCACGCGATCACCCGCTCGGCGCGCGGTGACGCGTCGTCGCGGATCTCGGTGACGGGGCGACCGCAGAGTGCCGTGGCGAGTTCGGCCGGGTTGCCGATCGTGGCGCTGGCGAAGCAGAAGCGGGGATCGGCGCCGTAGTGGGCGGCGACGCGGCGGAGCCGGCGGAGCACGTGCGCGACGTGGCTGCCGAAGATCCCGCGGAGGGTGTGGAGCTCGTCGACGACGACGAGACCGAGCCGCATGAGGAAGGTGGCCCAGCGTCCGTGCGCGGGGAGGATGCCCCGGTGCAGCATGTCGGGGTTGGTGAGCACGACCGACGCCTGGCGCCGGGCCCGAGCCCGTTCGTCGGTGGGGGTGTCACCGTCGTAGGTGACGGCGGCGAGGCCGGGGACGAGCCACGACTGCAGTGAGCGCAGCTGGTCCTGGGCGAGAGCCTTCGTCGGGTAGATGAGCAGGGCGGTGGTGCGCTCGCCCCGGAGCGCGGCCGACACGATCGGGATCTGGTAGCAGAGCGACTTACCCGATGCGGTGCCGGTGGCGAGCACGATGTCGTGGCCGGCGGTGATCGCGTCGACCGCGGCGGCCTGGTGGGCGTAGAGGCGCTCGATCCCGCGGTCGGTGAGGCGCTCGGTGATCTCGGGAGGGAGCGGCGCGGCCGGGTCGGCGTAGCGGGCCGGGCGCTCGGGCACGACGGCGCGGTGGACGCAGCGACCGGCGAGTTCGGGCTCGGCGGCGAGGGCGGCGAGCGTGTCGCAGGCGTCCACGGGCCGAGGGTACCGACGGGGGGTGACACCCGGGTCGGGGCGTCGGTCAGCTACCGATGATGCCGTCGGCGCGGAAGTCGGCGAAGAGCTCCGATGCGCCGGCGCCGAGTCCGAGACACCCGCCGCCCGTGTAGGGGATCGTGACGTTGTCGATCGTGTCGGGGTTCAGCGCGAACGCAGTGTGCGAGAGGCGGAGCAGCTCGGTGAGGCCGATGCCGTCGACGCGGGCGTGGCGGCCGAGCAGGGTGAGGAGGCGGAACTCGCCGAGTGCGTTGTTCTGGGTGCGCTTCAGCTCGCGGAGCCCGTCGAGGATGAGCAGGCCCTGGTTGTAGGTGCGGGAGATGTCGCTGTCGGGGAAGTCGCGGCGGTTGCGAGCGAAGGCGAGAGCCTGTCCGCCGTTCATGCGCATGCGCCCGGCGGGGAAGTAGGCGCCGGTGTAGCTGTCGCTCATCTCGACCGGGACGTTCACGTCGACGCCGCCGACACCGTCGACGAGGGCCATGAACCCGGCGAAGTCGACCTCGACGATGTAGTCGACCGGCACGCCGACGAGTCCGCCGACCGCGTCGGCCTGGGCCCGTGGGCCGCGCGTGTTGGCGGCGTTGATCTTGTCGCCGTCCCAGCAGGTGTCGCGCGGGATGTTGATCATCGAGGCCTGGTTCCGCTTCGGGTTGACCCCGACGATGTGGAGCGCGTCACCCCGGGCCCCGCTCACCCCGGGCCGGAAGTCGTTGCCGACGAGCAGCACGAAGAACGGGGCGTCGGGACCGCCGACGGCGCGGGAGGCGCCGGACTGGGACGGAACCTTGATGACGCGGATCTCGGGTGCGCCCGCGGCGCCGGGCAGGCGCACCCCGGCGAGCCAGGTCGCGACGAGCGCGCCGAGGCCGATCACCACGATGAGGGCCGCGGCCGCGACGCCGAGGAGGACGCGGCGCAGACGGCGCATCACGGGGCGTCTCCGGCGACGGCGGTGCTGGTGGTGGTCGGGGCGGGAGGCCGAGCGCGGTTCACGATCACGCGGTATCCGGTGATCGGCCAGACCGGACCCCGGGCGGTGAGGGTGAGCTCGACGTTGCGCTGGAGGCGCACCGGCCCGTCGGCGGTGGTGACCTCGGTGGTAACCGTGAAGCGGGGCGCGACGAACGCGATGCGGCCGTCGGGTCCGGCGAAGGCGTCGAGTTGCACCGGAGTGGCCTTCGACCGGTAGTCGGTGGGCGAGGGGAGTCCGGCGTCGGTAAGTGCGGCGGCATCGGGTCCGGTGGCGGCGGCCCGCAGCGAGGGAGCGAA
>JBJSXF010000104.1:0-7288 GCA_046086225.1 Actinomycetota bacterium
GCGGCCTGCTTGATCGAGAGCGAGATCCGCCGGCGATCGAGGTCGATGTCGATGATCTTGACCCAGAGCTCCTCACCCGGGGTGACGACCTGGTCGGGCGCCTCCACGTGGTGAGCGGCCATCTCGGAGATGTGCACCAGACCTTCGATCCCCTCGCCCACCTGGACAAAGGATCCGAACGGCACCAACTTGGTGACCCGACCGTAGACGAGCTCGCCGACCTCGTGGCCGGTCGCGAACTCCTGCCACGGATCCTGCTGGGTCGCCTTGAGCGACAGCGAGATCCGCTCGCGGGACAGGTCGACGTCGAGCACCTGGACCGTGACCTCGTCTCCGACCTGCACCACCGACGAGGGGTGGTCGACGTGCTTCCAGGAGAGCTCGGACACGTGGATGAGCCCGTCCATGCCGCCGAGGTCGACGAAGGCGCCGAAGTTGACGACGGACGAGACGACCCCGGGCCGGACCTCGCCCGACTTCAGGTTGGCCAGGAACTCATCGCGCTGCTCGCGCTGCGTCTCCTCCAGGAAGGCCCGGCGGGAGAGCACGACGTTGTTGCGATTCTTGTCGAGCTCGATGATCTTGCACTCGAGCTCCTTGCCCACCCACGGCTGGAGGTCGCGCACCCGCCGGAGGTCGACGAGCGACGCGGGGAGGAACCCGCGCAGGCCGATGTCGATGATCAGGCCGCCCTTGACGACCTCGATCACCGGGCCCTTGACGATCTCGTCGTTCTCCTTCTTCTGCTCGATCGTGCCCCAGGCCCGCTCGTACTGAGCCCGCTTCTTCGAGAGGATCAGACGGCCGTCCTTGTCCTCTTTCTGGAGGACGAGCGCCTCGAGCTGCTCGCCGAGCGACACGACCTGATTGGGGTCGACGTCGTTGCGGATCGAGAGCTCCTTGCTCGGGATCACGCCTTCGGACTTGTAACCGATGTCGAGCAGGACCTCGTCGGAATCGATCTTCACGACGGTGCCGTGCACCAGGTCGCCGTCCTCGAACGCAACGATCGTGGCATCGACGGCGTCCTCGAAGGACATGCCGTCGAGATCATCGATCGCGATCGGGGCGTCCAGGTCGGGCTGCGCCTCGTCGGCGTCCGTCTCCTCCGCCGTGGTGTCCGCACCCACCGTGGGTGCGGCGGCGGCGGTCTCGGCAGTCGCGTCGTCGATCGACGCGGCTGCGTCCGCTTCGTGATCCAGCACTCGTTTCCTGCTTCTTCGGTGTCGATGTAGACGAGCGCGATCGCGCGCCGCCTCCGCCCCTTCGGAACGGCCCGGCAAGGCTACAGGCCCGGCGTTCCCGGGCAAACCCGCGCCGAGTCAGTCGGCTCGATGCGCGAGGAGGAGATGCTCCGGGGTTGTCGTCGATGCCGGTCCGCGTCCGTAACGGCCGGGCGCGACACCGTGGACTCCTTCGACCGTCAGACCGGCCCGTTCGGCGAGGAGCCGGAGCTCCCGGGGCGTGAAGCACGTCGTCCAGAGGTCGAAGGTCCGCTCCTCGCCGTTCGCGTCCCGCAGGATCGCCCGTTCGTGGAGCACCCCTGTCGCCGGATCGAACGTCTCGCCCGCCTCGAGGTTGAGCGTCGCGAACCAGGCCGAGAATGCGGTCAGGGCCAGGCGCCCGCCGACCCGCAGCGCCCGGGCGAGCCGGGCGATCACCTCGTGCTCGTCGTCACCCCCGCCGAGGAGGCCGAAGCCGCCCTGACAGAGACAGATCACAGCATCGAACTCGGAGGAGTATGAGAGGTTCCTGACGTCGGCTTCCACGAACTCGGCCGGAAGGCCGAGCGCATCGATTCGGGCGAGCGCAAGGAAATCGGGTGAGCAGTCGACGCCGACCACCTCGATCCCCCGCCGGGCCAACGCCACCGCATGCCGACCCGGCCCGCAACCGACATCGAGCACGCGGGATCCGGGACCGAGCCCGAGCGCCTCGACGAGGAACCCGACCTCCTGTTCGGTGCCCTTGGTGAAGGCATTGCGCAGGTACGCCGGGCCGAGATACTCGGCGAGCGGGTTGAACCAGCGCCCGGCGGGGGGCGTCGTCACTTCGCGTCGGCCCAGGTGGCACCGAACCCGATGTCGACCACCAAGGGCACCCGGAGCTCCATCGCACCTTCCATCGCGCCCCGCACGACCTCGGTCGCCGCGTCCCGCTCACCGAGCGGCACCTCGAGGACCAACTCGTCGTGCACGGTGAGCACCATGCGCGATGCGAGTCCGTGATCGGCGAGTGCCCGCCGGGTGTGGATCATGGCCAACTTGAAGATGTCGGCGGCAGTTCCCTGGACCGGTGCGTTCTGGGCCATGCGTTCGCCCATCTGCCGGATCCGGAAGTTGTCGCTCGTGAGCTCGGGGAGCAGCCGGCGCCGACCCAGCAGCGTGGTCGTGAAGCCGTGCTCCCGGGCGTCCCGGATGCTCTCGTGCATGTACGCGTCGATGCGAGGGAACGCGGCGAAGTAGCTGTCGAGGATGGCCTGGCCTTCGTCGACGGGCACGTCGAGGCGCTGGGCGAGCCCGTAGGCCCCCATGCCGTACGCGAGCCCGTAGTTCACGACCTTGGCGAACCGGCGCTGATGATCCGCCACGGCGTCCTCGGCGATCCCGAAGACCTTGGCGGCCGTCGCCGCGTGGATGTCGGCCCCGCGTGCGAACGCATCCACCAAGCCCGGATCATCGGCGAGGTGCGCGAGCACCCGGAGCTCGATCTGCGAGTAGTCGGCGGTCAGGAGTCCGCAGCCCTCGTCGGCGACGAAGGCTCGCCGGAGCTCGCGACCCGTCGACGTGCGCACGGGGATGTTCTGGAGGTTCGGCGCCTCGGAGGAGATTCGCCCCGTCGCCGTGGCGAGCTGATTGAACGTGGCGTGGATGCGTCCGTCGGCTCCGACCAACGGCGGGAGCGCATCGGCGTAGGTGCTCCGCAGCTTCTCGACCTCGCGGTACCGCAGCAGGGTCTCGACGATCGGGTGAGCGCCGAGGAGCTTCTGGAGCGATTCGGCGTCGGTCGAGGGCCCGGTCTTGGTCTTCTTGACTGGGGTCAGGCCGAGTCGCTCGAAGAGCACTTTCCGGAGTTGCGGAGTCGAGTTGACGTTGAAGGGCTCGCCCGCGTGTCCGTGCATCTCCGCCTCGAGCCTTCGGCATTCGGCCCCGAGTTCCCGTCCGAGCTCCTCGAGGAAGGCGACGTCGACCCGCACGCCGGTCCGCTCCATCTCGGCGAGGATCCCGATCAACGGCTGCTCGACCTCGGCGTAGAGGCCCGCCAGCTCACGGGATGCGAGACCCTCGGTGAGCGCTTCGGCCAGCTCGCCGAGCACCGCCGCCCGGCGACCGGTGGCACCGGACCGCGCCGAGCCGTCGAGGTCGAGGGTGCCCTCGGCGGCGTCGGCCGAGACGAGCTCGGTGCCGACGTGGCGCAGCACGAGTTCGGCCAGGTCGTAGCGACCGTCGGCCGGATCGAGGAGGTAGGCCATGAGCGCCGTGTCGCCCGAGAGCCCCTCGATCGGATCGTCGAGCCCGTGCATGAGCTCCTTCGCGCCGTGCGCGAGGACGCCGGGAACCGCCAACGCATTCGCCAGCGCCGCTCGCACCGCGGCATCGGCCAGGAGGTCGCCGTCGACGTACGTGACCACCCCTCCGGCGGCGATCCCGAGTCCGAGCACCGCGCTACGGCCCGGGATGCCGGCCCAGCGCGCCTCGACGGCTCGCGGCGAGATCCCGGCCGCCGCCGAGAACGCCGAGCCCGCAGCCGCCGCGTCGCGTGCGATCACGACGTCGACCTCGGGTGCGCTCGGGGCAGTACCGATCGCCGGGTCCCCGACCGCCGCGAGCAGGCGCGGCAGGAGCGCCCGGAACTCGAGCTGGTTGCAGAGGTTCCGCAAACGGTCGGCGTCGATCACCGTCGGTGCCAGCCCCTCGGGTTCGAGACCGCCGAGGTCGACGTTGCGGTCGAGTCGCGACATCTCCCGGTTGAGGAGCACCCGATCCCGGGCCTCGCCCAGGTTCGCCCGCTGCTTCGGGGGGAGCTCGTCGAGATGCTCGAAGATTCCCTCGAGGTGCCCGTACGTGGTGATGAGCTTGGCTGCCGTCTTCTCCCCGATTCCGGGCACCCCGGGGAGGTTGTCGCTCGTGTCACCCCGCAGCGATGCATAGTCGAGGTACTGCGCCGGCGTGACCCCGAGGCAACGCTCGGCGATGCCCGCCTCGTCGTAGAGGACGTAATCGGAGACGCCGCGCTTGTTGTAGAGCACCCGGACGTGAGGATCGCTCACGAGCTGATACGAGTCGCGGTCACCGGTGACGACGACGGCGTCGATCCCGGACGCCGCAGCCGCGGTCGCGAGCGTGGCGATGACATCGTCGGCCTCGACACCGGAGACCTCGACCGCCCGGAGACCGAGCGCGTCGACCACTTCGCGAATCAGGGGCAGCTGGGCGATGAAGAGATCGGGAGTCTCCCGACGTCCGGCCTTGTACGCCGGATCGAGCTCTTTGCGGACCGCACTGCCGCCCGGCGGATCGAACGCGACGGCGACGAAATCGGGCCGCTCGTCGGTGAGCACTTTGGCGAGCATCGACGCGAACCCGAAGACAGCGTTGGTCACCGTGCCGGTGCGCGTCGCCATGTCGGCCGGCAACGCGTAGAACGCCCGATAGGCGAGCGAGTGACCGTCGATCAGGAGCAGCTTCGCCACGGTCGCATCGTACGGCCGGGGCGGGCCGGAGCCGACCGGACTCGGATCAGGGGGCGAGTTCGCCGGCGAGGACCGAAGCGGCGACCTCGTCGATGCGGCAACGGTTGTCCATCGCCGTCTTCTGCAAGAACCGCCACGAGGCCGCTTCGGTGAGCCCGTGATCGTCCATCAACCGACCCTTGGCCCGGTCGATCGTCTTGCGGGCCTCGAGCCGCTTGGCGAGATCGGCGTTCTCGCGCTCGAGCGCCACGACCTCCTCGAACCGACCGAGAGCCATCTCGATGGCCGGGAGCAGATCGGAACGCTGGAACGGCTTGACGAGGTATGCGAGTGCGCCCGCTTCCCGGGCCTGCTCGACGAGATCGTGCTGCGAGAACGCCGTGAGGATGAGCACGGCGGCGAGGCGCTCACCGGCGATCTCCCGGGCGGCGGTGAGACCGTCGACCCCCGGCATCTTGATGTCGAGGATCGCCAGGTCGGGCCGCTCGGAGCGCACGAGCGCGACCGCCTCGTCGCCTCGGCCGGTCTCGCCGACAACGGCGTAGCCCTCCTCCTCGAGGATCTCCTTGAGGTCGAGCCGGATGATCGCCTCGTCCTCGGCGATCACGATGCGCACCGGGTCGCTCACGGTCGGACCGCCTCGCTCGGCTCCCCGACCATGCGGTCGAGCAGCCGGTCGAGCTCGTGCTCGAGCTCGGAGATCGAACGCCGCAGGGCGTCGCGGTGTCGGGCCTGGGCCTCGGCGTGGCGTCGGGTCTCCTGGGCCTCGACATCGGAGACGGGTGTCTCCGACACGAGGGCCCGGATCCGGGCGTCGTCGGCTTCGGCGGTCAGCACGACACACTGCTCCTCGACCACCGCCAACTCGGCGCGGAGGCGCTTCAGGCGGTCGCTGACGTCGACCAGACGTCGTTCGAGGAGGGACTTCGTCATGGGAGACCGGAGTCTAGGCACCTCCGGACCCCGATCCCGGGTGCGTCCGGCCCCGTACCGGACCGGCGGGTGTGGCAAGGTGATCTCGTGCGGCTGCCCGGAGTCGGCCCCGAGCACGAGGAGCTGCGGACCGTCGTCCGCCGGTTCGTCGATTCCGAGGTCCGACCCCACGTGGCGGAGTGGGAGGAAGCCGGACATCTCCCCGACTCCCTCTTCCGGCGCTGCGGCGAGCTCGGCTTCCTGGGCCTGCATTACGAGCCCCGTTGGGGTGGGAGTGGCGCCGATGCCGTCGCCGGAGTGGTGCTCATCGAGGAGCTCGCCCGGTGCGGTGCCGCCGCCGTCCCGATGACGATCGGGGTGCAGGCCGACATGGCGACGCCGGCCCTCGCCGAGTTCGGCACCGACGAGCAACGTGAGCGGTGGCTGCGCCCGGCGATCGCCGGCACCGCCATCGGTGCCATCGCCATCACCGAGCCCGATGCCGGATCCGACGTCGCCGCGATCCGGACCCGAGCCACCCGTGATGGTGATCGCTGGCGGATCACCGGCACCAAGATGTACATCACCAACGGGATCCGCGCCGACTTCCTCACGCTCGTCGCCACCACCGATCCGGCCGCCGGGCACGCCGGCATCTCCCTCTTCGTGGTCGACACGCGCAGTCCGGGACTCTCCGTCTCCCGTCGGCTCGACAAGCTCGGAATGCGCTCGTCGGACACCGCCGAGCTCGCGTTCGACGAGGTCGAGGTCGACGGTGCCGACCTCATCGGCCTCGAACCCGGCCGGGGCTTCGCCCAGCTCATGCAGCAGCTCCAGTACGAACGGCTCTCGGGTGCGGCCGCCTCGGTCGGCCATGCGGCCCAGGTGCTCGCCGAGACCATCGAGTACGCCCGGGAGCGCCGAGCGTTCGGGAAGCCGATCGCGGCACATCAGGTGATCGCTCATCGACTCGCCGATGCCGCGACCGAAGTCGCGGCGGCCCGCACGCTGCTGTACTCGGCCGCCGCCGACGTCGCCGCCGGCGGCTACCCGGTGACCGAGATCTCGATGGCGAAGAAGCACTGCGCCCGGGTGCAGAACCGAGTCGTCGATTCGTGCCTCCAGGTCTGGGGCGGCGCCGGCTACCTCGAGGAGACCGGGATACCCCGAGCGTTCCGTGACGCCCGACTGCAGCGCATCGGAGGCGGCACCGACGAGATCATGAACGAGATCATCGCCAAGCGCCTCGGACTCGGACCGGCGTCCGGGACCTGATCCGGAGACCTCGGCCGAAAAGCGAGCTTCCGGCAACAAGGGTGACGAGACGAATAGCATTTCGTTCGCTATGGACGAGTCTCCCGAATCAGCCTCACCATCTCTCAGACCTCGGTCGAATACCAGTCCGAGATGGAGTTGAGAGTGAATCCCACCCGGCAACGCATCCTCGTAACCGGTGGCTGCGGATTCATCGGCCGTCCGCTCATTGAGCGCTTGCGCCGTTCCGGATACGAAGTCAGCGTCTTCGATGATCTCAGCCGAGGTACGGCAGTCGAGGGTGTCGCTCTGCACCGCGGCGACATCCGCGACTCAGATGCCGTTCAAACCGCCGTTCGTTCGGTTCGACCCGATGTGATCTTCCACCTAGCAGCCATGCACTTCATTCCGGACTGCAATCGGGAACCC
>JBJSXF010000105.1:0-3813 GCA_046086225.1 Actinomycetota bacterium
CCGCTGGGGCGGTCCGGGAAGATCCCGGGGCTGTCGGTGTCAACGCTCCGTCGTTCCGGAGGTCAGACCCGAAGGTCCGGTTCCGGCGTGCGGAGCGAAGGAAGAGCATACCCACCGAGACAGCCCGACGCAAGCCATGCCGCCCGTGCCGTCCGCGGACCGGCTCCCCCGGCTTCCGACCGGCGCCGAACGAGGCCGGGTTGACCGGGTCAAACGCCGACCCGGAGGCGCGCCCAGCGCCGCCGACCGACCTGGAGCACGTGCTCCCCGGCGACGAGCACGAGCGTGGCGTCGTCGACTTCGCTCCCGTCGAGCCGGACACCGCCCTGGTCGACCTGACGCTTGGCCTCCCGTCGGGAGGCGACCAGACCGGCGGCCACGAGCGCAGCCACCAGATCGGAGCCGGCGGCCAGATCGAACTCCGGCATCTCGGTCGGGACCTCGTGCGCCTTGTGGACCCGATCGAACTCGGCTTCGGCTGCCTCACCCGCTCCCGCCCCGTGATAGCGGTCGGCGACGGCTCGGCCGAGGTCGCGCTTGGCCCGGTTGGGGTGCAGCTCACCGGACCGCAGGGCAGCCACCGTCTCGTCGATCCGATCGGGGTCCCAGCCTGTGGCGTGGATCAGGTAGAGCTCGAGCGCCGAATCGGGGATGCTCATGAGCTTGCCGAACTGCTCGGACGGCGGCTCGGCGACGCCGACGTAGTTCCCCAGCGACTTCGACATCTTCTGGGTGCCGTCGAGGCCGACGAGGAGCGGGGTCGTGAGCACGACCTGGGGCTCCTGCCCCGCCCGCTCCTGGAGGTGGCGGCCCATCAGGAGGTTGAACAGCTGGTCGGTGCCCCCGAGCTCGACGTCGGCCCGCACCTCGACCGAGTCGAGGCCTTGCAGGAGCGGGTAGAGGAACTCCATGAGCGAGATCGGGGTGCCGCCGGCGTAGCGCTTGGCGAAGTCGTCGCGCTCGAGCATCCGGGCCACGGTGACCTGGGAGGTCAGTTGCAGGACGTCCTCCATACCGAGACCGCCGAGCCACTCCGAGTTCCGGCGGATCTCGAGCCGCTCGGGTGCCGGGTCGAGGATCGTGCCGATCTGCTCGACGTAGGAACGGGCGTGGGCGTCGACCTCGTCCCGGGTGAGCCGGGGTCGGGTCGCCGACTTCCCGGTCGGGTCACCGACCATCGCCGTGAAGTCCCCGATGATGAGCACCGCGGTGTGCCCGAGGTCCTGGAAGGCCCGCAACCGCCTCAGCACCACGGCGAACCCGAGGTGGATATCGGACGCCGTGGGGTCGATGCCCAGCTTCACCCGCAGCGGTGCGCCCCGCTCGAGCTTGGTACGGAGCTCGCGCTCCGAGATCAGGTCGACGGCGTGAGCGCCGAGGAGGCGCAGGCTGCGATCGACGTCCACGGGCGGATCGTAACGAACCGACCCGACGCCCGGCCCGCCTTTCCGGTCAGCCGACCTTCGCCGTGAGCCCACCGTCGACGGCGAGGATCGCACCGTTCACGAAGGAAGCCTCGGGCGACGCGAGGAACGAGATCGCGGCGGCGACCTCAGCCGGTTCGCCGTACCGCCCGAGGGGCACGCGGCGCCGGGCGTACACCGCCTTGGCGTCATCGGGGATCGGCGCGGTCATCCCCGTTCGGATAGGGCCCGGGCACACGCAGTTGACGGTCACGCCCCGGGGGCCGAGCTCGCAGGCCAGCGACCGGGTGAGACCGACGACGCCGTGCTTGCTCACCGTGTAGGGCGAGAGGTACGGCGTCGCCCCGAGACCCTCGGTCGAGGCGACGTTGACGATGCGACCGGCCGACGACGCGAGCAGGCCGTCGAGCGCGGCCCGGATCACCCGGACGTACGCCTCGAGATTGACCGCGAGCGTCGTCGACCAGGACTCCCAGTACTCGTCGCCGTCGACCGCCGTCGGCACGCTCACCCCGGCGCAGTTCACGACGGCGTCGGCCGGACCGAGGTCGGCCACCGCTGCGGCGATCGTTGCCTCGATCGCCGCAGGATCGGCGAGATCCACGGCGTAGCCCCGGCCGCCCGGCACCACAACCGCTGTACGGTCGAATGCAGCGATCCGGGCTCCTTCGGCGGCCAGGAGCTCGGCGGCGGCGGCCCCGATGCCGCTCGCCGCGCCGGTGACGATGACCGTGCGACCAGTGTGACGACCCACGCGGCGCAACCTACCGGCCCGCTCGGATCAGCGGTCGAGCCACGCCCGTTGGGCGGCGAGCCGTTCCTCGACCTGCGCGAGCTGCCGGGCGAGGGGCTCGGGCCCGCCGCCACCCGGAGTCGTCCGTCGGCGCACTGCGGCCCCGGGTGCGAGGAGGGCGACGCAGTCGGGGCCCAGCCGGGGCTCGGCGGCCACGAGGTCGTCGAGCGCCGTGCCGTCCTCGAGTGATCGCCGCACGAGCGCGCCGACGATCGCGTGCGCCTCCCGGAACGGGGTGCCCCCGGCCACCAGATGCTCGGCGAGATCGGTCGCCGCGTTCAGCGGATGATCGGCCGCCGCGGTCATCGCCTCCGGGGCGAACCGGGCCGTGGCGAGGAGCCCGTCGATCGCGACGAGCGCCCGCCGACAGGTGTCGATCGCGTCGAACAGCGGTTCCTTGTCCTCCTGGAGATCGCGGTTGTAGGCGAGCGGCAGTCCCTTGAGTACGGCCAGGAACCCGGCGAGATCACCGATCAGCCGGCCCGCCTTGCCCCGGGCCAGCTCGGCGATGTCGGGGTTCTTCTTCTGCGGCAGCATCGAGGAGCCGGTGGCGTACGCGTCGGCCAGACGCAGGAACCCGAACTCCTCGCTCGACCAGAGCACGACCTCCTCCCCGATGCGGGAGAGGTGCACCTGGGTGAGGGCGGCGACGAAGAGTGCCTCGGCCACGAAGTCCCGGTCGGACACCGCGTCGAGCGAGTTCTCGAACGGACGGGCGAAGCCGAGATCGGCCGCCGTGTGCGCCGGATCGAGCGGCAGGCTCGAACCGGCCAGCGCACCGGCTCCGAGGGGCGACACGTCGGCTCGGGTGAGGCAGTCCCGCCACCGATCGAGATCGCGAGCGAGCGCCCAGAAGTGTGCGAGGAGGTGATGGGCGAGGAGGACCGGCTGGGCCCGTTGCAAGTGGGTGTAGCCGGGGACGGCGTGGTCGCCCGCGTCGAGCGCCCGGGCGAGGAGCGTGCGTTGGAGCGCATCGATCCGCTCGGCCACCAGGCGCCCCTCGCGTCGCAGCCACAGCCGCAGGTCGGTGGCGACCTGATCGTTGCGACTCCGCCCGGTGTGCAGCTTGGCGCCGGCCGGGCCGGCGAGTTCGGTCACCCGCCGCTCGACCGCGGTGTGGATGTCCTCGTCGGAGGGCGCGAAGGCGAAGGTGCCCTCGGCAAGCTCGACCCCGACCGCGTCGAGCGCGGCCAGCACCGCGGTTCCTTCGGACTCGGTGAGCACTCCGACGGCGACGAGCATGCGCACATGGGCGCGCGACCCGTCGAGATCATCGGCGGCGAGCCTCCGGTCGAACGAGAGGCTCTCCGTGAAGGCGAGCAGCTCGTCGGCCGGGGCCGTGCCGAAGCGGCCGTGCCAGAGCGGCCGTGCGGCCCCGTCGGCGTCGCTCACGACCGCCCCGGTCCCTGGCGCCGCGACCAGGTCTCGGCCGACAGCCCCCAGAGCCGCACGAAGCCCTCGGAGTCGGCGTGCCGGAAGGAGTCCTCGGCCTCGTAGGTGGCGAGGTCGTGGTCGTAGAGCGAACGCGGCGCTCGTCGGCCGGTCGCCTCGCAGCGTCCGGGCGCGAGTCCGAGTCGCACCTCGCCGGTGACGTGG
>JBJSXF010000106.1:0-4142 GCA_046086225.1 Actinomycetota bacterium
GTCCGCCAACCCCCCCTTCCGGATTGGTGGGGGTGCCGGCTCCCCATGGTCGGGGGAACCTGGTGGGGGTGGTCCCGCAGTGGCGGACCCACCCCCGTTCCGCCTCGATCGACTCCCGAGATGCGCGCCCCCGCCCCCACCCCCCGCCTCCGCAGCATCGCCACCTCGGTGGCCATCGTCTGCGCAGTCGCTGCCGCGTGGTGGTTCGTCCTCCCGGCCGGCGTCGGCGGGCGCTCGACGTACGTCGTGGTGAACGGGCGATCAATGGAGCCGCAACTGCACACCGGCGACCTCGTGGTCGCCCGGCCCCGAGCCGAGTACCGCATCGGCGATCTGGTCGTGGTGCGGGGAGGCGGCGGCAACGTCGTGCACCGCATCGTGTCGGGTGACGAGCGCCGCGGTTGGCGTACCCGGGGCGACAACAACGAATGGATCGACCCCTGGACGGTCAGACCCGCCGAGATCGTCGGCCGGGTCACGATCGAAGCCGGATCGCTCGGCGGCGCGCTCGACTGGATCCGTGCGCACCCGACCGAGTTCGCGACCCTCAGCGCGTTCTGCGGTCTTGCGCTCGCGCTGCCCTGGCGTCGACGCCGGGTGAGCCGGGTGCTCCGGCGCACCTTGGCCGCCAGCACCCCCGAACCCGCTCCGATCGAGCGCAGTCGGTTCGAGTATGCGGTGCTGGTGATGGCCTCGACGGCAACGCTCGTCGCCGCGCTCTCGACGGCGTCGGCGCTGGGCCGCAACGCACTCGGCTCGGCCTCCGGGCTACTCGCCCTGGCGACGCTGCTCCTCAGTAGTGGTTCGACGTTCGTGCTGCTCACCCGGATGTACGACGGCCAGGGCGCGCCCGAACCCCTCCGTTCGCTGATTGCGCTGTCCGGTCGGCTCCGCCGAGTCGACGCCCTGCCCGAACCACCGCCCGGCACTCCGGTCCGGACCGTCCGCTCCGCCGTCGCCCTGCGCTCAATCGCCGAGCGCGAACGGCTCCCGGTGCTCCATACCCTCGATCCGGAGACCGGCCTCCACGAGTTCCTGCTCCTCACGGTGTCCGCGGGCGCCTACACCTGGACCGCGCCCGACGCGCGCGATGACCGCGCCCCCCAGGGCGATCCGGTCGGGGCCGGCGGCCGTTGGCGCTGAGCCCCCGAGGGCACCGGTCCTGATACCGGGAGCCTCGACCGGGACCGCTCCCCAACGACTACCGTTTCCCTCGTGATGCGCCAGCGGGTGCTCGTGCTCTGGCTCGCCGACTCGGCGCTCGATGCGCCCGTCGTGGCCTGGTCGGAGTGGGACGGCACCGGAGCGCACACCCGCATGGCCGGCGACGCAATGGAGCCGCCGTATCGCTCGGGCCTGGACGCGCTCCGGGATGGTTGGCGACTCTTCCAGTCGTCACCGCTGCTCCCCCACTACCCCGGTACCGAGACCCAGACCGCCTATCTCAAGTACGAGTTCTGGTTCGAACAGCTCGTCGCGACCGACGAGGAGGGGACGCCGTGAGCGAGTACCGCCGCCTGAGCACCCGCGAGGTCGCCCGCTTCGTGGCCCGCGGCCACCTGCTGTTCGAGGGCCTGACCCCGCCTGCGATCGGTGAGCGCTACCTGGAGGAGGCGGCTACCGGCGGACCGCCAGCAGTTCCGGCCGGCACCCCACTGGCCGACGCCTACCCCGAGGGGAGCGCCCTGCGCCTCCTCGTCGACGACCCCGGCGTCCGCGGGATCCTCGACAGCCTGGTCGGGCCCGACCCCCTGGTCGACCACCATTTCGTGCACCTCACCCTGGGTGAGCCCGAGCGCCGGACGTTCGGCATCACCGATCCGCTCCCGTCGCAGCACTGGCACCAGGACTCCACGATCGACACCCGTCAGGCCTTCGACGTGCAGATCATGTGGTATCCGCACGACGTGACCCTCGAGATGGGCGGCACTCGCTTCCTCCCGGGCAGCCACCTGCGAATCGTGAGCGAAGCCGCGATCGGCCGCTACCAGAACATCCGGGGGCAGCAGCACGTCGTGTGCCCGGCCGGGTCCCTCCTCGTCCTCCATCACGGCATCTGGCACGGCGGCGGCAGCAACCGCAGCGATCGCACTCGCCACATGGTCAAGATCCGCCTCAATCCGACCGTCCCCCAGGTTCGCCTTTGGGACACCTCGGATCTGACACCCGACGACTTCGTCCAGCGACCGATCTTCTGGCAGCGCGAGCCACGCGCTCCCGACGACCTCCACGACATCCTGTGCGAGGTCCAGCCCTGGCTCGAGGCCGACACCCACCGACTGGAGTTCGTGAACCGCGTGCGTCTCTTCCGAGCGCTCCTCGGGGACGACTCGTTCGACGCCGACTACTGGGTGACCCGACTCGAGCGCAACCCGGGACGCCGGATCGAGAGCGCGTCGGGAACCCCGACCTGACGAGCACCCGCCGCGAGATCGCCGCAATTCCTCACCGGCGCCGCGGCTGCCATGCCATCGCGATCACCGCTCCGATCGCACCGACGATCCACATGACCACCGTCACGGCGATCGGTTCGACGAGGAACAGCCAGACGAGACCCGGGCCGACCCCACCTTCGCTCTGCCAGCCGACGATCGGCATCGTGCCGCCGACGAATGCGATCACCGTGCACCAGGTCGCCCAGACAACGGTCCCGAGCCCGGCCAGACCCGCCAGCACCCGGACCGGCCCCGGCAGGTCGTCTTCGCTCATCGCAAGCCCCGATCGCCTCGATCTCCCACCCCCCACTTGCCGGGGCCACCAACCCCGCGCACGGTACGAACCGGGTGGGACTACCTCTGACCGGAACCCCACCCACTCAAAGCGGTCGAATCGCCACCCTCCGAGCGCGGTCCGATCGGCAACCGGCCAACCGGCCAATCATGGCAGTTGTCCGGATCCGCTGAGATCGACCGGTCGCCCAGAGGCGACAACACGAGATCGGGAGGATCACCATGAGGTTCCGAACCAGCGCCCTGGCCATTGCGGTCCTCGCCACAATCATGAGCTTCGCCGGCATTGCCGCCGCCGGGGCCTGCGGCACCGCCGGAAGCGCCGGCCCGATACAGATCGGCGGGGGCTTCGCCCACACGTGCGCACTCCTCACCAATAGTAGCGTCGCCTGCTGGGGCGCCAACTACTACGGAGAGCTGGGCGACGGGACGATCACACCTTCGCTCACCCCAAGACTGGTCGTTGGAATCACCACGGCGACGGCGATCAGCATCGGGCGCCGACACTCCTGCGCGCTTCTCACCGACGGGACCGTCCGCTGCTGGGGCGACAACTCCGACGGGCAGCTCGGGAACGGAACATTCGACAGCGCATCGACCCCGGTGACCGTCACGGGCGTCTCGCGAGCCGTCGCCATTGCCGCCGGCGGCTACCACACCTGCGCCGTCATCTACCGGGGCTCGATCAAGTGCTGGGGTCAAAACTTCTACGGCAAACTCGGGACCGGCGACAACACCGACTCGTCCACCGCCGTGGACGTGACCGGGATCGCCGCGGGCGCGAAGGTTACGGCACTCAGAGCCGGGTTTGTGCACACATGCGCTGCGATGTACCGGGCACCACTCAAGTGCTGGGGCAACAACGAAGATGGTCAGCTCGGCGACGGCACGACCACCGACGCCAACGCACCGGTCGGCGTGGCCGGACTCCCGAGCGGCGCCAAAGTGACCGGACTGGCTACGGGCGCGTTCCACACCTGCGCTCTGCTCTACAAGAGCGCGGCCCGCTGCTGGGGCAACAACTCCGACGGCCAGCTCGGTAACGGCACCGAAACGGGTTCTCCCACACCGGTAGCAGTGACCGGGCTCGGGGCCGCCACCGCCATCGCCGGCGGCTGGAAGCACACCTGCGCACTGCTCTCGGGCCGCACGATGCAGTGCTGGGGTCTCGACGCCCTCGGCCAGCTCGGCGACGGGACCAACGAGTCGTCAAGCGTTCCGGTCGCAGTGTCCGGCCTCACTTCGGCCACCGGACTCGGCACGGGTTGGCTCCACTCGTGCGCCGTGACCTACCACGGGCCGGCCAAGTGCTGGGGCAACAACACCGACGGGCAACTCGGGAACGCGAGCGTGGTGCCGTCGAACCGCCCCGTCAACGTCGTCGGCCTCTGAGCCGACTGGCGACGGCCGCAG
>JBJSXF010000107.1:0-3337 GCA_046086225.1 Actinomycetota bacterium
CGGCCGCGACCGGCGCGTCACCGTTGTCGTTCCGCCCGGTCCAGCGGGCGAGCCGCGCCTCGACCCGGTCGAGCGAACGGCGCTTCTGGAACTCGAGCACGCCTTCGGGGTGCTTGGCGTAAGTGAACGCGCCGAGGCTGAGCAGGATGATCGCCAACGTGGCCGGGGGTGTGCCCATGTGGTACCAGGGCTGCACGTGGTTCACGACCCACGGCACCACCTGTTCGAGAATCACCTTCTGGAACGCCACGAATCCGATGGCGGCCTGGATCGCCCCCTCGACCGTGCGGCAACCGAGGGAGACGACGAGCACGACGAAGAACAGGCTCTGGAAGGACACAAAGTTGGGGTTGTAGTTCACCGCCCGCTCGTAGATCCCGAGCATGGCGCCACCGATCCCGGCGATCGCAGCGGAGAGCGCGAACACGACGATGCGGGCCCGGGTCGCGCTGATGCCGATCGAGACGGCCGCGGTCTCGCTGCCCCGGAGCGCGTCGAGGGTGCGCCCGGTCGTCCCTTCCCGGACGGCGATCACGACGACCGAGAGCACGGTGAGAACGGCCAGGGCGAGCAGGAGGAAGGTCTTCTCGCT
Source organism: Actinomycetota bacterium (assembly GCA_046086225.1). Lineage (GTDB taxonomy): Bacteria > Actinomycetota > Acidimicrobiia > IMCC26256 > PALSA-610 > JBJSXF01. Next base: position 593 of record JBJSXF010000107.1, read on the forward strand.
CGCGTCAAAGTCGATCGTGCCGATGAGCGGTCTCGGCACCTTCACCGGGATCGCCCCACCCCCGACCCATTCGAGCTTCACCAGCACGTTCTCGAAGAACAGCGCGAACGCGAAGGTCACGAGCGACAGGAAGATCCCGCCGAGCCGGAGAGCCGGGAGGGCGAGGAGCGCCCCGACCACTGCGGCCACCAATCCGCCGATGAGCATGGCGACGAGCACCGAAACATCGGCCCGCGTCGCCAGCTGGCCGGTCGTGCACGCCCCGATCGCGGCGAAGGTCGCCGTGCAGAGCGAGATCTCGCCGGCCATGCCGGTGATGACCGTGATCGACAGGAAGATCGTGGCGTAGATCGCGGCCCGGATCGCCAGATCGACCCAGTTGGATGCGGCGTGGAAGAAGATGTAGTAGCCCATCCCCACGGCAACCACGACGCCGAAGACGCGGGTGCCGGTCGTCAGGAACGGACTGCGTACCGAGGCCACCGGCGGCGGGGGCGGTGGGTCGACCCCGGCCAGCGGATCGGTGAGCTCCCGTCGGTTCCGGAGCGACGGCGAGAGCGTCAGCACGAGAAACAGCACGATGAAGGGCAGCGCGGGCCGGAGGTTGCTCGCGAACACGCTGTCGGTGGGGAGGTACTCGTCGATGACCTCGGCGAGCACCCCGAGGCCGAGCCCCCCGGCGAAGGCGACGGGGATGCTGCTGAGCGAGGCGAGCACCGCCGCCGACATCGCGATGACCACCAGCGTGGTGAAGTTCAGCTCGTTCACCGACGCGAACAGCGGCGAGAGCAGTACGCCGGCGAGGCCGGCCAGGAGACTGCACAGCATCCAGGCTGCAGTACCGACCCGGTCGGCGTCGATGCCGGCCAACTCGGTCATGCGGGGACTCTCGACCACGGCCCGCATCCGCAAGCCGAGCGCCGTGCGCCGGAAGAGGAACGTGAGCCCCACCACGACGATCACGGTGACCGTGATCGTCGCCAGGTCGTTGCGGGTGACGAAGACGTCCCCGAACGGGTTGTAGGCCCGATCACCGTCGGGGACGATGCCCTGGGTGCCGTACTGCGGACTCTGCCCGAACCAGAGCTTGAGGATCTGGGGGATCGCCACGAGCAGGCCGAGTACGGACACGAGCCGGGCGATCGGCGGCGCAGTCCGCAGATACCGGAAGAGGGCCCGGTCGAGCAGGACACCGAGGAGCGGAGCCACCAGCACGACCGCGACGAGGACCGCGATCGGGATCGGCGCCTCGTGGCGGACCCGCAGGTCGTAGTACACGGCGGCCGAGACGAACGCCTGGGCACCGTAGGCCAGGTTGAAGATGCCCGACGTCTTGTACGCGAGCACCAACCCGATGGCGAGCAGCGCGTAGACGCTGCCGAAGCTCATCCCGGAGAGGATGTTGCTGATGAGCTCCTGCACGGCCCGGTACTTCGCCTCGTCGGGAACGCCGCCCGGTCAGGGCTTCGGGGCGAAGTTCTCGTAACGGGGGTTGTCGACCGATGGGTCGTCGGTGCGGAAGCACACCCACGGACGGCCGGGCTTCCCGAAGGCCGACACGAACTTGCCCCCCTCGATCCGCACGTAGTTGGCGCACTGGTCCTTCCCCCGAACCGACGGGTCCTTCGTGGGGTCGTTGTGCGCGATCGTCCAGTTGATCGGGGCGAGGAAGCCGTTGTCCGAGTAGGCGGTGAGGGTGTTGAGATAACTGACCATCTTCGTCTGGCTGAACTCGGGACCGGCGCCGACGAGCCCGGTGTACAGCTGGTCGGCGAGCTGCCAACCTGTCGCCGAGAGCTCACCCGGCTCCGCGCCTTCCTTCTCGATCCATTCGAAGAACTTCTCGATCTCGGGGATCTTCGGCTCGTGCTCGAACGCCGTGAACTGCGGGCTCACGATCGAGCCCTCGAGCAACTCGCCGTTCTTGGCCACGAACTCGGGGTCGTAGCCGTTCGGGAGCTGCTGCACGGCCTGCAAACCCTGCTTGTTGAGCTCCTTGGCGATCGTGTACGACTCCTGGAGGTCGACGCACGTAGCGATGAACTCGACCCCCTTCTTCTTCATCTCCGAGACCTGGGAGCCGACCGGGGCCGCGTAGCCGAGCGTGTCGTCGAAGAAGACCACCTCGGCGGTCGGATAGGCCTCGAACGACTTCTTGATGCCCGCCGCGCAGTCGACCGACTGCGCCGCAACACCGTACGCGAGCACACCCACCTTCTCGACGCCGAGCTGCTCGGCCAGGAACGGGAGCGAGTGGCCCGGGCAGTCGAAGCAGAGTGCACCGACGTTCGCGAAGAACGTCGGCTTGCCCGCGAACTCGGGGTTGATGTTCCAGATGAAGGTGGGCTGCTCGGCTCGGGCGAGGGCGTCAGCCCCGGTGAAGAGCGGGGTCGCCACGAAGGTGGCGAAGCCCCGATTCTGAGCCAAGCTCTCCTGCACCCGTTGGGCGTTGCTCCCGAGCTGGTCGTCGAGGTCCTTACCGACGACGAGCTTGCGGCCGTAGATGCCGCCGTCCTCGGTGTTGCGATAGTTGAAGTAGGCCTTGATGCCCTCGACGAACGGGGCGTAGCTGCCGGTCGGATTGTTGGTCTTCGCCGCGATGACGTCGACTGCGATCTCGGTGGCGCTCACGCCGGGCGCGTCGACCGGCACGTTCTTCTTCAGGTCGGACGGCGAGGCCGTGGTGGCCGGTCCGCCCCCCGACGGCTCGGTCGTCGGTGACGACGAGCCCCCGGAGGAGGAATT
>JBJSXF010000108.1:0-6587 GCA_046086225.1 Actinomycetota bacterium
CCGTGAACGCATTCGTCGGATCCTGATCGTGCAACACCTTCGTGATCGCCGCGGTCAACGTCGTCTTCCCATGATCGATATGACCGATCGTCCCGATGTTCAAATGCGGCTTCGACCGCTCGAACTTCTCCTTGGCCATCTTCTTCGCTGCTCCTGTATGACGCTGCTGGGTGACGATGCCGACGACGGCGAACTGACTGGCTTCGCGACTACTCGCCGCGAACTCTGGCGATGATCTCCTGGGCAATCGACTCCGGGACCGCCTGGTAGGAGTCGAACTGCATCGTGTAGGTCGCGCGCCCTTGGGTGCGGGACCGAAGATCGCCAACATACCCGAACATCTGGGCGAGCGGCACCTTGGCCCGGATGACCTGGGCGCTGCCCCGCTGCTCCATGCCCTCGACCTGGCCTCGCCGCGAGTTCAGGTCGCCGATCACGTCACCCATGTAGTCCTCGGGGGTGACGACCTCGACGTCCATGACCGGCTCGAGCAGCTGGGGCTTGGCCTTCTTGACGGCCTCCTTCAGCGCCATGGAACCGGCGATCTTGAACGCCATCTCCGAGCTGTCGACGTCGTGGAAGGAGCCGAACACCAGGCGGGCCCGTACGTCGACGAGCGGGTAGCCGGCGAGCACGCCGCCCTCCATCGCCTCCTGGATTCCGGCGTCGACCGCCGGGATGTACTCCCGGGGGATGACGCCGCCGGTGATCTCGTCGGAGAACTCGTAGCCGCCGCCGGGGCCGGTCGGCTCGAGGGTGATGACCACGTGGCCGTACTGGCCGCGGCCACCGGTCTGGCGCACGTAGCGCTGCTCGACCTTCTCGGCGATCTTCGTGATGGTCTCGCGGTAGGCGACCTGCGGCTTGCCGACGTGGGCCTCGACGTTGAACTCGCGCATCATGCGGTCGACGAGCACCTCGAGGTGCAGCTCGCCCATGCCCCGGATGATGGTCTGCCCGGTCTCCTCGTCGGTGTGGACCCGGAAAGTCGGGTCCTCGTCGGAAAGCGAGGAGAGCGCCTTGCCCAGCTTGTCCTGGTCGTTCTTGGTCTTCGGCTCGATCGCAACCGAGATCACCGGCTCGGGGAACTCCATCCGCTCGAGGATGATCGGCGACGAGCGGTCGCAGAGCGTGTCCCCCGTCGTGGTCTGCTTGAAGCCGAGGCCGGCGACGATGTCGCCCGCGTACGCCACGTCGAGGTCTTCACGCTGGTTCGCGTGCATGCGCAGGATGCGGCCGATGCGCTCCTTGCGGTCCTTCGTGGAGTTGTAGATCTCGGAGCCCTTCTCGAGCGTGCCCGAGTAGATCCGGAAGTAGGTGAGCTTGCCGTAGGGGTCGGCGACGATCTTGAACGCCAGGGCCGAGAACGGCTCCCCTTCGCTCGCACCGCGGGTGAGCTCCTCGCCCTTGGGGTCGGTTCCGACCGTGGCCGGGATGTCGAGCGGCGAGGGGAGGTACTCGACCACGGCGTCGAGCATGGGCTGCACGCCCTTGTTCTTGAAGGCCGAGCCGCACAGCACCGGCACGAACTCGAAGGCGATCGTGCCCTTGCGGATCGCGGCTCGGATCTCGGCCGGCGAGAGCTCCTCGTCGTCGAGGTACTTCATCAGGAGCTCGTCGTCGACGGGCGTGACCGTCTCGAGCAGCTCCGAGCGGGCGGCGTCGGCGGCGGCCCGCATGTCGTCGGGGATGTCGACGGCTTCGAACTTCGCGCCCTCGGTGTCGTCGTCGAGCGGCCACATCAGCGCCTTCATCTCGACGAGATCGATCACGCCCCGGAAGGTGCCCTCCGCCCCGATGGGGAGCTGGATGACGACCGGCACCGCATCGAGCCGATCGCGCATCATCTGGACGCAGCGCTCGAAGTCGGCGCCGATCCGGTCCATCTTGTTGACGAAGCAGATCCGGGGGACCGAGTACTTGTTGGCCTGCCGCCACACCGTCTCGGATTGCGGCTCGACGCCCGCCACCGCGTCGAACACGGCGACCGCGCCGTCGAGCACCCGGAGGCTGCGCTCCACCTCGACCGTGAAGTCGACGTGGCCCGGGGTGTCGATGATGTTGATCTGGCAGTCGCGCCACTGGGCGGTCGTCGCCGCCGACGTGATCGTGATGCCCCGCTCCTGCTCCTGGACCATGTGGTCCATCACCGCGGCGCCCTCGTGCACCTCGCCGATCTTGTAGGTGCGGCCGGTGTAGTAGAGGACCCGCTCGGTCGTGGTGGTCTTGCCCGCGTCGATGTGGGCCATGATGCCGATGTTGCGGGTCTTCTCGAGGGGGAACTCGCGTGCCATGTCTTCGCTTCCTCGTGTGCGTGCGTTCGTGCGGTTCGGCGGGGAACGGCGACGACCGGGCCCTCCGGTCGCACCGGTCGGCCCGGTCGCGGTCCGTCGGCGCGGCCGGCCCGGATCCGGGCTTCGGCGCCGCTCGTCAGCGGGCTTCGTTCACCATGCTCGCGGGTCGCGTCACCAGCGGTAGTGCGCGAACGCCCGGTTGGACTCGGCCATCTTCTGCAGGTCCTCGCGCCGCTTCACCGAGGCGCCGATGCCGTTGCTCGCGTCGAGCAGCTCGGCGGCGAGGCGCTCGGCCATCGTCTTCTCGCGGCGCTGACGGGAGTAGCCGACGATCCACCGGATCGCCAGGGTGGTGGCCCGACGCGGGCGCACCTCGACCGGCACCTGGTACGTGGCACCACCGACCCGGCGGCTCTTGACCTCGAGCTGCGGCCGGACGTTCTCGACCGCACGCTTGAGCACGGTGACCGGGTCGCCCTGGGTCTTGCGGCCGATGTCGTCGAGTGCCGCGTAGACGATGTGCTCCGCAGTCGAGCGCTTGCCGCTCAGGAGCACCTTGTTGACGAGCTGAGTGACGACGACCGAACGGTGAATCGGGTCGGGCACGAGATCGCGCCGCGGTGCGGGTCCCTTACGCGGCATCTCAGCCCTCCCGCTTCGCGCCGTAACGGCTTCGGGCCTGCTTGCGGTTCGCGACGCCGGAGGCATCGAGCGCACCACGGATGATCTTGTACCGCACACCCGGAAGGTCCCTCACCCGGCCACCCCGGACGAGCACGATCGAGTGCTCCTGCAGGTTGTGGCCGATGCCGGGGATGTAGGCGGTGACCTCCACGCCCGAAGTGAGCCGCACCCGGGCCACCTTCCGCAGCGCCGAGTTCGGCTTCTTCGGCGTCGTGGGGAAGACACGGGTGCACACGCCGCGGCGCTGGGGCGAACCCTTCAGGGCCGCGGTCTTCTTCGTCGTCGTCCTCGACTCCCGTCCCTTGCGGACGAGTTGGGCGATCGTGGGCACGCGTGATCCTTCGGATGGGTTCGGGAACTGATGCGGACTGGATGTCCGGATGTGACTCCGGCCCTCCCGGAGCGCCGGGAGCGGCCCGGGAGACGGTCGCCGGGGGCAACCACCGACTCGGAGCCGACGGCGGAGGTTAGCAGGCGCCGTCCCCCGGGCAAACGGGGCGTCGGCGGCCGCGTCAGAGGATGCCGCGCCGGTGGGCGATCGAGACCGCCTCGGCCCGGCCCGCCGCCCCGAGCTTCAGGAGGATGTTCGAGACGTGGGCCCGGACGGTCCGGCGCCCGATCACCAGCCGGTCGGCGATCTCGGGGTTCGAGAGCCCCTCGGCCAGGAGGCCGAGCACCTCGAGCTCCCGCTCCGAGAGGAAGGCCCCTTCGGCATCGGCTTCCCGCCCCAGCCGCAGCCGAGCCGCCCGGGCCGTGGCCTCGACCACCCCGACGATCCCCCCGAACCCGTGGGCCCGGGCCCGGCGATCGACGGCGCTGAGCGCCCGGGTCGCCCCGGACCGGTCGCCGGCCGCCAACCGGGCGCACCCCTCCCGCCATTCGTAGACCCCGGCGAGGTACGGCATCCCGAGGGCCGAGAACGCGTCGGCGGCCGCCCGGGCCGCAGCCGCACCGGCATCCGGATCGTCATCGAGCCGGGCTCGCTCGGCCGCGACGGCTGCGGTCTGGGCTTCGGTCATGGGGAACCGGGTCGAGAGCCGCCCGCAGGTGGCGGACCACTCGGCCGCGATCTCGTCGGCCCGACCGATCGCCGTCGCCCGTTCACCGTCCGCATCCTCGACCCGATCGGCCTCGATCCGGACCCCGGTCATCGCCACGAATCCCGACCAGTAGGGATCGAGCCGACCGACCATCGCCGCCCGGGCCCGGTCGATCTCGGTCGCCGCGCCGGTGACATCGCCCGCCCAGGCCGCCGCTTCGGCGCGGACGAAGCAGCCCGACGCGACCCACGCCGGTCCCCCGGCCGCACCACCGGCATCGAGGCCCTCCACCGCATCGGGCCTACCGGCGTGGAGCACTGCGAGGGCCCGCACCTGGGCGCAGGCCTGCTCCTCGACCCCCTCGAGCGCGAGGTCGCCGAGCGGCGCGAGGACCTCGGTCGCGCCCGCGAGATCGCCGGCCCACACCATCTCGGTGGCGCGCAGCGTGCGAGCCGCGACGAGCAGCCGCCGGATGCCCCGCGACTCCACGAGCCCGTCGACCCGGTCGAGGAGAGCCAGCGCCTCGTCGCGGTGCGGCACCGACGACAACGTCGACGCGTAGTTGTAGGTGCACCGGGCCACGAGCGGGGCGAGGTCGTGCGGGGCGAGGATCGCCAGCGCCGCCTCGAAGTGCTCGCGGGCGGCGGCGAGGTCGCCGGTCTGCTCATGGGCCGACCCCGCGCAGTCGTGGGCCTCGGCCATGAGCGCCGGGTCCCCGGTGCGGTCGGCGGACTCAAGCATGTCGGTCAGCAGGGCGTGAGCCTCGAGCGGACGGGCGTCCTGCAGGAGCGCGCTCACGTAGTCGGTGAGGAACCGGCCCCGCAGGTCGTCGTCGAGCGCGTCGAGCGCACCGAGCGCCACCGCCGCGAGCTCGTGTCCGGCATCGGCCCGACCCACCGCCCAGAAGTGGTCGGCGGCGCGCACGAACGCCTCCGCCGCCGACGCCGGATCGGTCGCCGTCGCCGCGGCGGCTGCGGCGAGCTCGGCCGCCCGGTCGTAGGCGCCGCTCGCCCCGGCCGCATCGGCCGCGTCGTACGCCAGATCGACCCACGGGCTGCCCGCGGTCGCCGCCGGATCGGCCGAGGCCGACCACCAGACCAGGGCCCGTTCGAACCAGGCGTGCGCAGTGTCGGCTGCGTAGCGATCGGCCGCTTGGCGCGCGGCGGCGATCGACCACCGGAGCGCCTCGTCCGGCTGCTCGGCCGCATCCCAGTGCCGGGCCCGCTCGGCGGTGAGATCGAGGCCGGCGGCCGCCAGCGCCGGATCATCGAGGGCGCGGGCCACGGCGGCGTGGATCGCGACCCGCTCGTCGGCCAGCAGCTCGTCGAGCACCGCGTCGCGCAGCAGCGTGTGCGCGAACGCGTAGCCGCGACCCGCGTCGTCGAGGAGCACGCCCGCGTCGACCGCGGCCCGTGTCGCCCGCCGGGTGACGTCGGTCGGGAGTCCGCACACCGGACCGAGGAGCGCACGGGGCACCCGGGCCCCGATGACGGCTGCCGTCTCCACGAGGCGACGCGCGTCGGCATCGAGGCCGGCCGTGCGCCCGAGCATCAGGTGCCGGACGGTCGGCGGCAGCGATGGCGTCCCCGCTGCGACGAGCTCCTCCACGAAGAGCGGGTTGCCGCCCGCCCGGGCGACGACCGCTCGGGTCTCGGGCCCGTCGGGCGACCAGCCGGCGAGGAGCGCCGCCACGTCGGCGGTGTCGGCATCGGCGAGCGGGTCGAGCGTGAGGTCGACGGCACCGAGCCGGGTGAGCTCGCCGAGCAGATCGCGCACCTCGACCGGCTCGCCCGGCGTGCGGAGCGTGAACACGAGCAGCAGCGGGAGGCGACGGAGGTTGCGGGCGACGTACGCCAGAACGTCACGGCTCGCGGGATCGATCCAGTGCACGTCCTCGACCACGACGAGCAGTCGCCGCTCGCTCGCCACGCGATGCAGCACCTCGACGATCGCCTCGAACAGCGCGGCCCGCCCGGGGTCCTCCCCCTCGGCATCGCCGATCCCGGGCAGCAGACGGGCGAGCCGGGCCCGCTCGGGCCCGAGCGCGTCGCGTCCGATGGAGCGGATCAGCCACCAGAGCAGCTCGGTCCACGGTGCGTAGGCGACCCCTTCGGTGACCCCGTCGACACATCCGCCGGTGACGGCGAGGAGCTCAGGGGTGCGCACCGCGAAGTCCTCGACGAGCCGCGACTTCCCGATCCCGGCTTCGCCCCGTACGCACACCATCCGGCCGGGGCCGCCGCCGACGCCGTCGAGCGCGTCGGCGAGGACGGCGCGTTCGTCGCCGCGACCGACGAGCGCCGCCGTCCGGCGTCGGGAGGACACGGCGCCATGGTGCCACGACCAACGGCCCGGGACCGCCCGTTCACAGCTGCGGGTAGGGCCACGTCACTATCCTGCGCGGGCCGTCGGCCCCCCGCCCACGGCGACGGGAGCGACCGATGCCGAGGCCACCGGAATCCGGAGCGCATCCGGCCGACCCCGTCCCCGGACGGCCCGCACCCGACGTTCCGCTCCTCCTGCTGCACGTGCCCCGCACCGGAGGGTCGACCCTCAAGTTCATGCTCCG
>JBJSXF010000109.1:0-8414 GCA_046086225.1 Actinomycetota bacterium
CCTCCTCGGTGCTTCGTCGTACTTCGGGGTCGACATGTTCTTCGCACTAACCCTCAACGAGGTGCGCGGCACCGGTTCCGCGGTCTCGGGCCTCGCGCTCACGGGGGCGAGCCTCACCTGGGTCGCCGGCGCGTGGCTCCAGGAGCGCAAGGTGCGCGCCGTCGGTCCCCGCCGGTTCGTGCGGATCGGCATGGGCATCCTCGCCGTGGCGATCGCGGGCCTCGTCGTGACCGCCGCCCTCCCCGTGCCGATCGCGCTGCCCATCGCGGCCTGGGCCCTCGGCGGGTTCGGGATGGGCATGACGTACGCACCGCTGTGGCTCGTCGTGTTCTCGCTCACGCCGGTCGGCGGCGAGGGCACTGCATCGGCGGCTCTCCAGCTCTCCGACACCCTCGGCATCGCGCTCGGTACCGGTGCCGTCGGGGCCGTGGTCGCGGCCGGGACCGGTGCCGGCCGCTCGACCGGAGCCGCGCTCGCCGTTGCCTTCGCGGCCTGCGCGGTCGTCGCCGCGATCGCGTCGATCGCCGCCGGTCGGTTGCCCCGTCGGCTCGACGAGCGATCCGTCCCGGCACCCCGATCTCCATGATCGACCCGGCCCCGAATCTTCGGGCACACCGCCGGTAGCGTCCTCGGGCGTGGGAGCGCTCCGCCGCCTCGCCGCGACGGCCCTGGCCGCGGCCGGACTCGTCGCCGTCGCCCCGACCGCGCCGGCCGGTGCCCACCTGTGCCCGGTCACGAGCATCGTGCCGCCGGGCGAGACCGCGGCGGTGCCCATCGCGGTGACGGTCGAGCAGACCCCCGTTGCGGCCGTCGAGATCACGTTTCCGGACGGGCTGCGGCTCGACCGGTTCCGGTCGCGGGCGGGTTGGACAGCGACCCGCACCGGCCCGGTCGTGCGGGTGCAAGGACCGCCGATCGCCGCGTACTCCTGCGCCTACTTCTCGGCTGCGGTCACCCCGCTCCGCCGCGGCGTGTTCTCCATCACGATGGTGCAACGCGACCGGACGGGTGCGGTGGTCGCCCGCTCGACCCCAGGCCTGCCCGATCCCGCCAACCCGTACGGCGCTCAGCGCGTCTACGCCGGCGTCGACCCGCCCAAGCCGCCGAGCGCGGGGCCGGATCCGGTGATGGTCGCCGGCACCATCCTCGTCGTCCTCGCCCTGCTCGCCGCCGGGGGCCGGGCCGTCGTCTCGGCCCGGGCTCGGCGCCATGAGGATCGCGAAGCCGAGATCGAGGATCGACTCGAAGCGTTCCTCAGCGAGCCGGGGCGGGCGGCGGCGGGAGCGGCGGCGGCGGGGGCGACGGACCCGACTCCGGGAGGCGACGCGCCAGCACCGTGACGATCGCGGGTGGGCCCGCGACCTCGGCCCGCCCGTCCGCGATCGCCGCATCGAGGGTCACCACCCCGGCGACCAACCGCAGGAAGGTCGGGAATGAGGTGCAGAGCCGGAGCACCTCGCCGTCACCCGGTCCATCGGGTCCGCTCCCGGCTTCGGCCGTCACCGCACCGTCGCGGACACTGAGGGTCCACACCGCGGGCTCGTGGCGGTCGGCGGCCACCACCTCGATGTGCGCGACGGCACCGGCGAGCAGGGCCGCGTCGGGTGTGCAGCGCGCGGCCAACTCGGCGACGAGCGCACCGACCGTGGCCTCGGCGTCGAGGCCGGCGGTGATGCGCCGGAGCTCGCGGTCGTCGAGTCCGGCGACGAGCGCGGCGACCCGACCGTTCGCTGATGTCGGAGGTCCACCCGCCGAGCGACCGCGCACGAGCGCGACCACGGAGCCGATCGCCACCCCGAATCCGAGGCCGAGCGCGATCACCACCTCGAGGCGGGCGAGCAGCACCGGGCCGGCGGTGGGAATCTGCGACCGGGTGAGCGCGTCGGCGTCGGTGAGCCCCCCGACGAGGGCGACCATGAGGCCGACCAGGACGGCGCCGTAGAGACCGGCGGTCCGCCGCCGCCAGAGCGCGAGGACCGTGGGAACGGCCACGATCCAGACCGCGACCGATGCGAAGGATCCGGTGAGGATGCGCACGAAAGCGTCGACCGTCGATCCGGGACGGGCCCGGGCGTAGGAGACGGCGTGCACGATGTCGACGACGACGAGCAACGCGATCACTCCGGCGAGGGCCCGCCGGGCACCCCCCACCGCCGCGATCGCCAGACCGACGAGCCCGAGCGCGACAGCGAGCGCGATCCACGGCCCCGGGCTCGGTCCCGGTACCCAGTCGATGTTCACCACGATCTCGTGGCGCTCGCCGCTCGCGGTGATCGGGATCCGACCGGTGGAGATGCGGTGTCGGGCGTCGGGATCGGCGGCCACGACGGGCGGCGGTCCTTCGCCCATCCAGTGCGCCCGATGGTCGTGCCAGCGGACGGTGTCGCCCCCGGAGATGCGGCGCCAGTCGGGCGGCGCATCGGGGCTGACGTCGACCCCGGGCGGCACGACGCCACCCTTCAGCGTGCGGTTGAGGTACGTGGCCGCCGAGTTCAGGTTCTCGGCTGCGCCGTCGGGTCCGACCCGGAGATAGGGCTCGCCCTCGTAACCCTCGACGACGACCGTCTCCGCCGTCCGGTTCGTCAGCTCGACCTTCGTCCCGCCGTCGACGATCGCCACGTCGACACCGGGGAGATCGGGGACGACCCCGACGATCGTGGTGCGGTAGTTCGACGGCTGGGGCCCCGAGAGGGTGTGCGCGTCCGCCGGGGAGGCGGCCGCCACGACGGCGACGGCCGCGAGCGCCGGAGCGGCGAGCAGCCGCCGCAGAGACCGCGAGGACCCGACCATCGCCCCCGACGCTACGCGCCGGACGGGCGGGAAGTCGGGTCGGGGCCGATCAGCGCTCGCGCAACGCCTCGATGAGGCGATCGGTCTGCTCGCGCTGCTCGTAGACGATCCGGATGATCCAGTACCGCAGGTATCGGGTCATCGAGTTGCGGATCCACACGATCATGCCGACCATCGAGATGCCGACCCCGATGAGGGCGAAGATCGCCGACCGGTGGATGCTCTCGAAGTTGCCCGCGTTGTAGGCGCTCCACCAGGAGATGCCCGCCACGACGAGACCGAACACGGTGAGCCCGACCCCCCAGGCCGAGCCGAGCCGCTCCGGGTTGGCGGCGCCGCCCGTCACCTTCAGCTTCCCGACCTCATCCTCGAACCGGGCGAGTCGCTCGGCCGACATCGTGCCGTCGGGGCCAGTCTCGTTGCTCATTGCTCTCTCCTCGCAGTGGCCGCGTTCGTCACGCGGTCGCGGTGGATCCGGTTCCGAGGTAGACCGACGACAGGTCGCCGGCGATGTCCGCCGGGGCGCCCGAGTGGACGATCCGGCCGTGCAACATGATGCCCGCCCGATCCGCGACGCCGAGGATCTCGTGGGCGAACTGCTCGACGATGAGGATCGTGAGACCCCGCCGGGCGAGCCGGCGCACGTGCTCGTAGAGTTCCTCGACGATGATCGGAGCCAGCCCCATCGACAGCTCGTCGATGAGGAGCACGGCCGGGTCGGTGGCGAGCGCCCGGGCCATGGCGAGCATCTGCTGCTCACCTCCCGACATCGTGCCTGCCAGCTGCTTGCGCCGTTCGGCGAGTCGGGGGAACTGCTCGAACGCGGCGTCGATCACGACCCGGGCGGGCGTGCCCGAGAACGACGCCATCCGCAGGTTCTCGGTGACCGTCAGGTTGGGGAAGATGCCGCGCCCCTCGGGGATGAGGCAGACCCCGGCCCGGGCGAGCGCATCGGGCGCGACTCCCGCGATGTCCCGGCCGCAGAGCGTGACGCCACCCGAGCTGGGCTCGATGAGCCCGCAGGCCACTGCGAGCGTCGTCGACTTGCCCGCGCCGTTCGGGCCGAGCAGCGCGTACACCTCGCCCCGCGCCAGCACGAGCGAGACGCCGTGGAGCACGTCGATCGCGCCGTAGCCGGCCCGGACCGACGCCAATTCGAGGATGGGCTCGTCGCTGCTCACGACACCGACTTCGCGTCACCGAGGTAGGCCCGCTGCACGGCCGGATCGCTGCGGATCGCTGCGGGCGGACCGCTCGCGATCACCCGACCGAAGTCGAGCACGGCGATGTGCGAGCAGGTCTCCATCACGAGCGGCATGTCGTGCTCGACGAGCAGCACGCCGAGCCCGGACGCAGCGAGCTCCCGGAGCAGGCGGCCGAGCCCGTCGGTCTCGGCTTCGTCGAGACCCGACGACGGCTCGTCGAGGAGCAGCAACTTGGGCCCGGTCGCCAGGGCCCGGGCGACCTCCACGAGCCGGGCGGTGCCGGTGGGGAGCAACTCGACCCGGCGGTCGGCGACATCGAGGATACCGACCCGATCGAGCAGGGCGTCGGCCTCGGCCCGCAGATCACCGCCGGACCGCTGCCAGCGACGACGCATCTCCAACGCGACGAGGACGTTCTCGCGGGCGCTCAGACTGCCGAACACCTCGAGCCGCTGGAAGGTGCGGGCCACGCCCAGTCGGGCCCTCCGGTGGGGACGACGCCGGGTGATGTCGGTGCCGTCGAGCAGCACGCGACCCTCGGTCGGCGGCTGGAGACCGGTGATGACGTTGAAGAGCGTGGTCTTGCCCGCCCCGTTCGGCCCGATGAGGCCCGAGACCCCACCGGCCGCCACCTCGAAGGCGGCACCGTCGACCGCGGTCAGCCCACCGAAGCGAACGGTGATGCCGTCGACTTCGAGCAGCGCCACGTCAGACCGTCCTCGGCGCCGCACGCGGGATGTCGTTGGTCACCCCGAGGGCGCGGTCGACGACGATCACCGACTCGTCGTCGAAGGCCCGGGTGAGCCCGAGCTCGCCGACCTCGGTCTCGGCGAGCGCTTCCTTCAGTTCGGCGGCCTCCCGGCGGGCATCCTCCCGCCAGGGCAGGTACGGGGCGAAGCCCTCGCCGATCGCGACCACCGCCCCGCTCGGGTTCTGGATGATCCCGAGCGCAGCCAGCCCGGGAGCGAGGAAGGCGATCCCCTGCCAGAGGCTCAGATTCCAGTTCTCCTGGATCAGGAGCGTGGCGAGACCGAAGAGCGCCGCGAAGAGCGCACCCGAGGCGCAGGCGACACCGCCGATCACGAGCGACAGCACGATGCCGAGGCCGAGGATCATCGAGAACGGATTCGCACCGCCGACGGCCAGGGTGCCGATCTGCTGCACGTAGAACGCACCGGCGAATCCGGCCAGACCGGCCGAGAGGGCGAACACGATGACCTTCGTCTCGAGAATGTTGATGCCCACGGTCGCGGCCGCCGCTTCGCTGTCGCGCAGCGCGACGAGTCGACGCCCCCACGCACTGCGTCGCAACGCGACGATCCCGATCGCGAGCAGGCCGTAGACGGCGGTGAGGAGCAGGAGGAAGGACCGCAGCCCGTTGAACTGCACGCCGAAGAGCCGAACGTGCTCGACCGTGATGTTCCGGCTCCCCACGGCGAACGGCTGGGAGTAGAAGACATAGTCGACGGTCGACGCGAACGCCATCGTGGCCAACGCCAAGTAGAGGCCGTGGAGCCGCATGGCCGGCAGCGCGAGCAGCGCCCCGACCGGCATGCAGATGAGCGCCGCGAGGAGCACGGCCCAGACGCTGCCCTGATCGCCTCCGAGGCGGGCGTACACGGTCGCGCCGATGCCCGCGAAAGCCAGCGGCGCGAGCGAAACCTGGCCCGCCCACCCGATGAGCGGCACCAGCGAGAGGGCGACGAGCGCCGTGCACATCGCCAGGGAGAACCGACTCAGGTTGGTGGTCGACAGCTGCGAACTGACCAACGCCATGACCACGAACAGCGCCGCCGCGCCGATCACGGCGTCCCGCACCGTGGTGACCCGCTCGACCCGGCGCGACGCCTTCATGCGGGCGAACTCGAGCTGGGCTCGTGGGAGCAGGAGCAGCACGACGAAGAGCATGATCGTCGGGATCGCGTCGCTCACGTTGGTCCACCGACCCGAGAAGCGCAGGAACTGGCTCGAGTAGCTGACGGCCAGGGCGAGGATCAGCGCTCCGAGGTACGTGAGCGGGAGGCTCCGCAACCGTCCGACCACCGCCGCCGCGAACGACGAGATGATGAGCAGGGTGAGCGGACCACTCGTCGCCATCCCCGACTGCGGGGCGAGCAGGATGCCGGCGAGAGCGGCGAGCGCGCAGCCGAGCGCCCAGGAGAAGGCCGAGATGCGCCCCGCCTGCGCGCCCGAGAGCGCCGCGAGGTTGCGGTTGTCGACCACGGCCCGCATCGCGATCCCGAGCCGGGTGCGGAACAGCAGGATCCGCAGGCCGATCGCCAGGAGGATCGCCACGATCACCGTGATGAAGCGGTGCCAGGTGAGCACCACGTCGCCGATGTTGAAGCCCCGGTCCTCGAAGAGCGAGGGCAGGGTGTGCCCCACGTTCTGATCCCAGATCATTCCCGCGAGGCCGATGAGGGCGAACATGATGCCGACCGTCACCATCAGCTTGGTGACGAGTGACGCGCTCGCGAGGTGCCGCATCACCGCCCGCTCGAGTCCGACGCCGAACAGCGGAGCCAGCACGAGCACCACGAGAGGTAGGGCGATCCAGGCCGGCCAGTTCCACCCCGCGGCCGGGCTCGTGAGTTGCCAGTACACGTACGCGAAGAACATGCCGATCGCACCCTGGGCGAAGTTGAACACCCCGGTCGTCGTGTAGACGACGACCAATCCACTCGCCGAGAGCGCGTAGATCCCTGCCATCGGCAGGGCGAACACGACGAGGTTGAGTAGCGACGTGCCGTTGACCGGATTGCCGGCCCAGGCCTGGATGCTGACCCCGACGACGAGCGCGGCCGTGGCTGCCCACACCGCCAGGTTCGACCAGCGCCGGGTCACCGGACTGCGCTCCCTCGCTGCTCCTCGGCCGCCGCCCGCCTCAGCCCCGGTACGCCTTCAGCGGGTCGAGGGTGAGCTCGGTGAAGGTGCTCTCGCCGCAGTAGAAGGTGCCCGGCTCGGTCGGCTCGACCCGAACGAATTTTCCGTCCTTGACCTGCATGCCGACGAGGCACGGGCTGGCTTCCCGGCCGCCGACGTTGATCTTCGGGGTGAGGCCGTTGGCGTCGAACGACGTGATGCCCTTGATCGCGGCGAGCACGTTGGCCCGGGTGACGGCGTTCGGATCGTCGCCGTTGGCGGCAATCGCATCGTTCACCGCCCGGGCGAAGATCTGGCCGGCGACCCAGGCCTGGATCCCGAAGCCGTCGGGCTTGTCGTTGTACTCGAGGAACGCGGCCATCTCGGCGTTCGCGTCGCCGTCCTCCATCGGGAGGAAGTTGAGCCAGACGTACTGGCCCTCGGTGGCGCCGAGACCCTCGGTGATGAGGCGCTCGTCGTAGCACTGCAGCGAGCAGTCCCATACCTTCACCGTGGTGACGCCCTGGGCCCGCGCCTCCTTGCGCATGAGCACGGTGCCCGTGTAGTCGAGTCCGTTGCGGCCGTAGGTCGAGGAGTTCGACTTCATCGCCTGCGCAACCTCGGTGTACGCCGACTGCAGGTCGAGGCCGCTCTTGCCGAACTCGGCGTCCTTGCGGATGCCGATCTTGTTCTCGGCCGCGTAGATCGGCGTGGTGGCCGAGATCGTCGACGGAAGATCCTTGGGAACGACGAAGACGCCGTGCACAGCATCCTGGCCGTACTCATCCAGGTACCACTGGTACTGGGTATTCGCGATCCGATAGGTGCGGTCGCCCTCGCCGCTGTACGGACACGAGGCTCCGGTGGGCAGGGTCGTGTACGAGATCGGCGAGCACTGCTGTTCGGGTGTCGTGGCCAGCACCGCGAAGTCGGCCATGCCCGAGACCTTGCCCTCCTTGTCCTTGCAGTCCTCGGCCGCGGTCACGTTCTGGAGGAACAGGGCCGTGGTGCCGACCATGGCGAGCGAGTCGGAGCACGCCGCGATCACGCCGTTCTTGGCGTCGTCGGCCGAGAGCTTGGAGTCGACCACGTTCACTGCGACCTTCCGGCAGGCGAGCCCGCCGTTCGCGTTGATGTACTCGGCCCAGGCCTTCACGCCGTCGACCGAGCCCTGGAAGAGCCCGGGCCGCACCGGCGACCCGGTGTCGGCAATGACGGTGACGGTGATGGTGTCGGCCGAGACGCCGATCTCGGGCGCGGTGAGGGTGACCCCTTCGCAGTCGGCCCCACCGCCACCGGAGGTCGTGGGCGTCGCGCCGGAGTCGCCCCCGACCTTGGCCCCGCCGCCACAGGCGGCGACGGCGAGGACGAGAGCGACGGCGAGCACGATGGTGCGGGCCACGGCACGGTTCCGCATGATTTCCCCCCGGAGATCGGTGTCGGGGCGCAGCGTACGGCATCCCGACCCGACCGGGGCGGGGGGCGGCCCCCGGGGTGAGCGGGTTGCCGTCGGACCTAGGCCGGATTTCCCTCGGGCACGAGCACGCAGCGGGTCCG
>JBJSXF010000110.1:0-2570 GCA_046086225.1 Actinomycetota bacterium
GCGAGCGGCGGCGGCGGTGCAGGCGTTGGCGGCGCGAGAGAGGGTGGTGGCGAGCCGGGCGCAGGCGCCGGGAGTGAGGGTGGCGGGATCGAGACCGCCGAGCCGGGTGAGGAGGGAGATGACGGCATCGTCGAGGGCGTCGGCGAAGGCGTCACCGGCTCGATGCGCTTCTCGTGCGACCGTTGCGCTCACGTCACCTCCCCGGTTCGGGCGGACTGCTGATGGGCGGCCGGCGGATGAGGCCGACGATCGGGGAAGCGCCCACAGTGTACACGAACAGGTGTTCGATAACACCGGGCTCGGGGAGAAATCTCGAACTGTGCGCGCTCAGCCGCGCGGTCGGATGTGGTGCTGCGGTGCCGTCGGGCCTGGCGCGCGCCGGTGACCCGAACCCGAGCGAACCTACCGCCCGCCCGACCCGACCATCACCCCGCCCGGCGGTGCACGCTGACCGCGTAGTCGCCACCGGTGAACGGCTCGCGGCTCCAGGTGGCGAAGCGCTCGACGAAGGTGAGACCGGCTGCGGTGCAGTCGGTGTCGTAGCGGTCGATCGGGTAGCGGCGACCGAGTGAGAAGCCGGCGACGAGCAGGCCTCCGACGGCGACGTGTCGGGCACACCCGGCGACGAGTGCAGCCTCGGTGCCGGGCGGAGTGAAGAGGGGCACGTTGCCGGCCATGACGACGAGGGGGAAGGTGCGGCCGAGGTCGAGCGCGGCGAGGTCGTGCTCCATCCACTCGATGGCGGGCGCGAGGTCGCGCGCGGTGGCGAGCATCGACGCATCGGCATCGACCCCGACGACGTCGATGCCCCGCCGGGCCAACTCGATGGCGACGCGTCCGGTGCCGCAGCCCGCGTCGAGCACGGAGGCCGGCGCAAAGGCGGTGACGAAGTCGGCCTCGCCGTGCACGTCGACGCCCGTAGCGGCGAGGCGGTCGAAGCGCGACTGGTAGTCGGCGCCGTCCCAGCGGGTCACGGGCGCGGCCCCATCCGAATCACACGCCCCGAGTCACCGCGGGAGCGAGAACGACCACGACGACAACAGGCCGATCCGCATGAAGGCCATGGCCTCGGGCTCGGGGAGGGGGCCGCGATCGGGATCGACCGAGCCCTCGATCACGACCCGTCCGTCGGACACCGTGATCGCGTCGACCCGGGCGCCGAGCGCGGCGGGCGCAATGATGCCGTCGAACCCGCGCCGGTCGCCCCGCACGAGCGCACCGATCCAGCCCGGCTGCGCGGGATCGAGGAGCGCGGGCGCGGCGGGTTCGAGCACGCACCGGAAGGAACGGTCGTCGCCCTCGATCGCGCGATCGAACCCGGGCGGGATCGCGGCGTGGAGCGCGAGCACGGTGGCGACCGAGGAGTACGCCCCGAGCGCGGCGACGAGCCGTTCGGTGGTGATCCAGGCGGCGGCGCCCCACGCGTCGGCGATCAGCTCGCGGGCCCGCTCAGCCCCGAACCGTTCGGCGACGGCGATCTCGGCCGAGCTCATGAGGAGGTGCGTCTGCATGGCGAGCTCGGGCGCGAAGGCGAGGAGTGCACGGGAGGAGAAGCCGTCGAGGTGGCGGTCGGGGTCGAACGGTCCGCCGTAGCCGTCGGCTTCGGGGAGCGCCGCCACCGGCAGGGCGGCGAGGGGGAGCGCAGCGATGCGCTCGGTGAGTCGGGCCGGGCCGACCGGATCGTTGGCCGGGTCGATCTCGATCGTCCAGTGGCAGTGCGGGGCGCGGTCGGCGGGTTGGCGGGGCGGACGGTGGATCGGCCGGATGCGGGCGCGGGGGTTGGTCGAGTAGGCGGTGGCGTCGAAGGTCGGGTCTTCGATCGTGTGGCACATGCCGACCACACGGTCGGGTCCGAACGGCTCGGTGTCGAGCAGGGCGCCGCAGTGGGCGAGCCAGAACTCGCCGTGGAGCGGGTCGCGCACGCGGTAGTGGACGTCCATGTACTGGTGCACGAAGCCGACGTCGAGCTGGAGGGCCTTCATGATCGCGGGCACGTCGTCGCCGTCGATGCCCATGAGGGTGCGGGTGCGCTGCGTGTAGACGGGGCTCGCGCCCATCCAGAGGTCGATGGCGATCGCGTCGACGTCGTCGGGCCCGCCGCCGGCGACGACCACCTGGGGGAGGGTGGCCCGGTTGGCGAGCATGCCGAAGAGCATGTGCTCGTAGACGACGGCGAGGAGGCGGTCGCGCGGGAGCTCGGCGAGCGTCGTCGGGAGCGGATCGGGCACGCGGCGATGCTACGGCGCCGGTGGGTCGGTCGGGCCCGGAGGTCGGTTCGGCGGCCGCCCGTATCCTGGGCCCATGTCGCGCCTTCGCGTCGCCGCCGCCCAGATCGATGTCGTCGTCGGTGACCTCGACGGTAACGAGCGGCGGATCCTCGACGCGTACGCGCGGGCGGCCGAGGCCGGGTGCGATCTGGTGGTCTTCCCCGAGCTCACGGTCACCGGCTACCCGCCCGAGGATCTCCTGCTGCGCCGGGCGTTCGTGGACGCGGCGGGCGCGGGCCTGGCGCGGATCGCGGCGCAGTCTGGTCCGACGGTCGCGGTCGTCGGCTTCCCCGAGCCCACTCC
>JBJSXF010000111.1:0-12219 GCA_046086225.1 Actinomycetota bacterium
CTGACCGGCCCGGGCCATGACCGTCTGGATCTCGTCGAAGCTGCGGGTGTGGAAGTAGGGGTCGGAAGATCCCGCCGGAGCGTTGCGGACCTGGATGTTGTCGCTCGAGCAGATTCCTGCGTAGCCCATGATCGTGCTGCCGCTGCCGGGCTCGACGGCGGTCGTCGGGTTGCCGTTCCCGCCGCAGTTGCCCCCGGTGCCGCTGAAGGTGTGGTCGCCGCCGAACTGATGCCCGACCTCGTGGGCGACGTAGTCGACCCAGAAGGCATCGCCGGTCGGTGCGTTGCTCCCCGTCTCGCCCTGGGCCTTCTCACCGCTGATGCCGATGACACCGAGTCCGGCGAGGCCACCGCCCCCCGTCGAGAACACGTGGCCGACGTCGTAGTTGGCGTTGCCGATGACGGTATCGATCCGGTTCTGGTTCTGGGTGAGCAGTGCGCCGGCGTCGGCGTTGCTGTAGGGATCGGTGGCCGGGTTCAGGTTGATCAGCGAGTCGTTGTTGGCGACGAGGACGAGCCGTACCCCGAGCTCGGTCTCGAAGATCCCGTTGAGCCGGTTGACCGCGCTCACCAGCGCGTTGTGCACGAGGGGAACCGTGCCGCCGTGGTACTGCGAGTACTCGCCGGTCGTGGCCAGGGCCAGGCGGTAGGTGCGCAGCTGGGAGCCGATCGAGCGCGCCGCGGCGGTGCGGGCTTCCGGTCCGATCGTCGAACCCGCCCGGTCGGTTGCCTGCGAACGCCGGGCCGGGCGCGGTCCGAGCTCACGGCGCGGTCCGTGGTTGTTCACGAGGTCGGCGCGCCGGTAGGCGACGTGCCGACGGGTATCGCCGCGCGCCTCGGGGTCGATCAGCCAGCCGCCGCGTGCTGAGCGCACTTGGGCGCGGAACCCGCTCGGGCCGCGGTCGAGCCGTACCGAAGCAGTCGGGTCGTCGAGGCCCGTTCCCGCGTAGCTGCGGGTCTCGGGTCGGCGCGCGCCGAGGGCGGGCTCCACGACCGGCGACTCGGTGACGGCGAAGCGGGCGACCCGGCCTTCGGGGGTCGGCAGGCCGATGACGGACGCTCGGTTCCGGTTGCCGTGGGATCGAGGCGTCCGGGCGAGGGTTCGGACCATGGCGTCGACGTCGAGCAGGAGACGGCGACCGCCCCGCACCCGGACGTCGGCGGGTCGGCCGGAGCGGGCCGCAGCTGATGTGCTCGCGCCCTCGTGCCACTCGGGGGCGCCGGCTACGGCCAGCGGGGTAGCCGGTCCGGCCTGCGCCGGGGTCCCGGTCATCAGCGAACCGATGAGCGTGACGCCGAGTCCGAGGGTGAATCCGAGTCGGAGTCGGCGGCGGGTGCCCATCGCTCCAGTCTTCCCCCCCGGAAGCGCCGCGGCAATGCACCGGCCGGTCCGGTCCTCGCTACCCTCGTCGGCGTGGAGGACGAGATCCGGTCCGAGGGTTCCGTGCCCCGCTTCGCCGCGGACGCACCGGTCGACGACATCGTGGCCGGACTCCATGCGGCCGGCGCAGTCATCATCGAACGGCTCGCCGATCACGAGTGCTGTGACCGCGTGGCGGCCGAACTGGCCCCGTGGCTCGAGCAGACGCCGTACGGCACCGACGCGTTCGCGGGCCCGCAGACCCGCCGGACCGGGGCGCTCCTCGGGCGGGTACCCGCCTCGCAGGCGATGATCGCCCACCCGACCGTCCTCGACGTGGTCGATCGGGCCCTCTGGCCGACCAAGACGACCTTCCAGCTGCACCTCACCCAGGCCATCGCGATCGGGCCGGACGCGCCCGCTCAGGCGCTGCACCGCGACCACTGGTGCTTCGACTTCTTCGCATTCCCGACCGGCGTCGACGTGCAGGTGAGCACCATCTGGGCGCTCCAGGATTTCACCGAGGCCAACGGTGCGACCCGGCTCGTTCCCGGCAGTCACCGCACCCCCGACGAGGAGCGATTCGGTCCCGAGGACTCGGTGCCCGCGACGATGCCGCGCGGCTCGGTGGTTCTCTACCTCGGGTCGGCGTGGCACGGAGGCGGCGCGAACGTGAGCGACGAGGTGCGCGTCGGCATCAACGTCGACTACACGGTCGGCTGGCTCCGGCAGGAGGAGAACCAGTACCTCACCTACACGCTCGACGAGGTGCGGGCCTTCCCCGAACGGGTTCAGCGCCTCCTCGGTTACGAGGTCGGGGCCTATGCCCTCGGTTACCTCGACGGTGGCCGCGACCCGATGGATCTCGTCCGGGCCCCGGACACTCCGGGTGACGGACCGGGGTACGGGTTCCGTCACCGTTGACGGCCCCGATCGGAACCCGCGTCCGGCGCAGTCGTACCGTAAGGGAATGAGCTCGGTCCCGATTCCCGGTTCGGGCGCGGCCTTCTCGGGGAGCGCGTGCCCGCACCACGTCGGTCGGCCGCTCATGAGCCAGGTGTGGCGGGACGCGGTGTTCGCCCATTGGCCGGTCCCCGAAACGGCGGTTCGTGCGCTCCTGCCGCCCGGCCTCGAACCCGACACGTTCGGGGGGACGGCATGGGTGTCGCTCGTCGGCTTCGAGATGGAAGGACTGCGGATACGCGGTCTCCCGGCCGTGCCCGGGGCGAGCCGGTTCCCCGAGTTCAACGTCCGCACCTACGTACGCGGTCCCGAAGGTCCCGGCGTCTGGTTCTGCTCGCTCGACGTGCCCGGACGGCTCCCGACCCTCGTCGCCCGGCTCGGATTCGCGCTGCCCTACTGCCGGGCTCGGGTCGACGTCCGGCGCGGCACGGGATGGGAACGGTGGTCCGTCTCCCGGACCTGGCCGGGGCGGGCGACGGGCTCGCTCGCGACGGCCGACAGTCCCGATGGTGGAGCCGATCCGGTCGCCGCTGAGCTCGTCGACTTCCTCACCGCCCGGTGGCGCCTCTACGCGGCCACCGGCTCGGGTCGGATCGTCACCGCGCCGGTCGAGCACGAGCCCTGGACGCTGCGCGCCGTGCGCACGGTGTCGGTGGACCCGGGCCTCGCCGCCGCCGCTGGGCTGGCGATCTCGGGGTTGCCGACCGTCGCGCATCGGGCCGCTCCGGTCGGGGTGAGGGTCGGACGCCCTCGTCTGCTCCGTCGGCCCCGCCTCGCGGACGAGCCCCTCACCGTCTGGTTCGACGACGACTGCGGGGTGTGCACGCTGGCGGTGAACCGGTTGCGGCGCCGGGCCGATGCCGCCGTGGTGTTCCGTCCGAACCGTGAGCTGATCGACCCGGTGCTCCGCGGGGCCGCGGAGGACGCGATCGTCGTCACCGGTCCGGGAACGGTGGCGACTGCCGTTCCGGCCGTGCGGAGCGTGCTACGGCACTGCGGCTCCGGGGGCCGGATCGCGAGCGTCGTCCTCGGTCTGCCGATCGTGCGGAGCGTCGCCGGCCTGGTCTACCGCTGGGTGGCGGCGAATCGTGCCGCACTCTCGACGCGGTTCGGGCTGGCGGCCTGTCCGGTGCCGGATCCGGCGCCTCAGGCGGTGCGGGCCGAGCGCAACGGGAGGTAGGTCGTGTCGAGCAGGGGCTCGACCTCGGCCGCCGGGCTCGGACGGGCGAGCAGGAAGCCCGACGCGCTGTCGCATCCCATCTCGCGCAACGCTTCGAGCTGAGCCGGCGTCTCGACCCCCTCGGCGACAATCCGCAGCTCGAGCATCCGGGCCAGGTCGCGCAGCGCGGTGACGATCGCGGTGTCGTCGGGACTCGAATCGAGCCCCGACACGAACGAGCGGTCGATCTTCAGCGTGTTGGCGGCATAGCGCCGCAGGTAGAGGAGCGACGAGTAGCCGGTGCCGAAGTCGTCGATGGCGATGGCGCAGCCCAGTCTGCGGATGCCGGCCAGGCGGGCCGGGAGCTCGGGCTGGGATTCGATGAGGGTCGACTCCGTGATCTCGATGCCGACGGCCGAGGTCGGGATGCCCGCCGCGGCGATCGCCGCGGTGACCTCCTCGGCGAACTCGGCCCGCATGAGCTGCCGGGCGGCGACGTTCACCCACATCGTCATGGTTCGCCGAGTGCCGAAGCCCCACTCGCGCGCTTGGGCGAGCGCCTTGCGCATCACCCAGATCCCGAGGTCGACGATCGCGCCCGATTCCTCGGCGATCGGGATGAACTCGCTCGGGCCGATGAGCCCCCGATCGGGGTGATTCCAGCGGACGAGCGCCTCGGTACCTGCGACCCTCCCGGTGGCGAGGTCGTAGATCGCCTGGTAGTGCACAACGAGCTCGTCCTGGGCGATCGCCCGGCGCAGCGACTGTCGCAGCGCGAGTTGTGAGAGCTCCCGGGCCCGGGCCTGCTGGTCGTAGACGGCGATGCGGTCACGGCCGTCGCCCTTGGCGAGGTACATGGCGGCGTCGGCCTGCTCGAGCACCAGGTCGGGATCTTCCGAACCGACCGCGAACGCGACGCCGAGGCTCGACGTGATCAGCAGCTCGCTGCCGGCGGCGGTGTACGGCTGCGCGAGCGCATCGCGGATCCGAGCGGCGACCTGCAGCGCGGCGGCGTGGTCTTCGACGTCTTCGATACAGATCACGAACTCGTCGCCGTGCAACCGGGCGGCGGTGTCGCCGCTGCGGACCTCGCGCTTGAGGCGGGCGGCGATCTCGATGATGACCTCGTCGCCGGCCCGGTGGCCGACCGTGTCGTTGACGTGCTTGAAGTTGTCGATGTCGCAGTAGAGCAACGCGACCGGTCGCCCGGTGCGCTGGGCTCGACCGAGCGCCGTTGTGAGTCGGTCGAGGAGCAGTGTGCGGTTGGGGAGGCCGGTGAGATCGTCGTGGAGTGCCCGCCGGGCGAGCTCGATCTCGGCCTCGCGGCGATCGGTGAAGTCGTGGCAGTGCACGACGATCCCGCCGACGGCCGGGTCCTCGAGGCGGTTGACCATGGTTACCTTGATCCAACGCCAGGTGCCGTCACCGTGCAGGCCGCGAACCTCGATCTCCTCGCGCGCGCCCGGCATGCGGAGCACGTTCCGCACGGCTTCGTGCCATCGGGGGAGGAAGTCGGGATGGCAGAGCTCGTCGGGGGTCATCCGGTAGAAGTCCTCGGGGGTGAACCCGAGCAGCCGTGTGAGCGACGGACTCACATATCGGGGCGGCCGGTCGTCGGCATCGGTGACGATGACCACCTCGCTGGCTTCGCGGAGGAGTGCCTCGAGTCGGGCCTCGTCGCGCACGGCGACGGCGAGGGCGGTCTCCCGCTCGCTGACGTCCCGCAGGTGGAGGATCGTCCCCTCGAGACCGGCGTCGGAGGCCGGGACCCACCACTCGGCTTCGTAGTAGCGCCACTCGGAGTCGGCGTAGCGGCCCCGGATGATGATCGGGCCGGCGTGCCCGGTGACCACAGCGATGGCCCGATGGCGGACCATCTCCTCGACGTCGTCGGGGTGGATCCAATCAGCGGCCATTCGACCGACGAAGGCGTCGGGCTCGATGCCGAGGACGTGAGTGACCGCCGGGCTCGCGTACGTCACCCCGAGCTGGGGGTGGACGACGATCGCCGCGTCGGACGAGTGGCGGAGCAGGGCCTCGTCGATCGTCGGCTGCGCCGCCCCTGGGTCGGATCGGTTGGTGGCGGCCACGATCGATTCCTCTGCTCGGCCCTGCTCGGAACGGCTCCGGAAGGCCCCGTCCCGAGTCTCGGCACCGCGCTCGGTTGTGCTCCGGTGTGGGAGGCTACCGGTGGTCCCCGAGAACGTCCAGGGCGGACTGTCTCACC
The DNA here is from genome assembly GCA_046086225.1 of Actinomycetota bacterium. GTDB lineage: Bacteria > Actinomycetota > Acidimicrobiia > IMCC26256 > PALSA-610 > JBJSXF01. Next base: position 5,709 of record JBJSXF010000111.1, read on the forward strand.
TCGGAACCCGCCCCGGAGGAGGGTTCAGCGCCCGGTGGAGCCTGGAGCGATCGCCTCGAGCAGGCCGAGGAGGGTCTCGCCGACGCCGCACGAGTTGGTGGCGAGCGCCACCGCGGTGCCGGTGCGCGAGTTTCGGACGGCGAGCGCCTGCCAGCCGAGCATCTCGCCCCGGTGCCCGACCCAGTCGCCGATCCGCTCGATCCCGAGGCCGTACTCCGACCCGTCGATCTCGCGGAAGTCGAGCCGCTCGTCGACGAGCGACTCGGGGAGGAGCTCATTGCCCGAGAAGCCCCAGGCCCAGCGGCCCAGGTCGCCGACGGTCGAGTTCACCCCACCGCTGCCCTGCCCGTAGGAGGCGCTGCGGTCGGTGACGTCGGTGCCGGGCTCGACCGTTCCGCCGATCTTCCCGATCTCCTCGGCGCAGACCTCGGTGAGCACGCTGCGCGCCGCCGGTCGGCGCAAGGCGGTGGCGTCGGCCGGCGGCAGGCCCGTCTCGGTGAGGCCGAGCGGCCGGGAAACCGTCTCGGCCACGAGCTCGCGCATCGTGCGCCCGGTGAGGTCGACCAAGAGTTGCTGCAGCACGATGAAGTTGGTTCCCGACGCGATGGCGGTGCCGGGTGCGGCAATACCCGAGCCGGTGCCGATGTTGACGAGCTCGTCGGGACTGAAGACGTAACTCGGACGGGCGCTCCACTTGAGGGCGACGCCGTCGGGTCGGTCGAAGTAGTCGGGGAGGCCCGAGGTCATTCCGAGGAGCTGACGAACCGTGATCCGGGTGAACGCCGGACGTTCGATCTCGATCTTCGGATCGATCTCGATGAGCGGATCGTCGAGCCCGAAGCGACCGGCCTCGACCTGGTCGAGCACGATCGTCGCCGTCATCGACTGGGTGATGTCCCCGATGCGGGTGTGGTCGGCGGGGGTCGCCGGTCGTCCCGGGGCCGCCTCGCCGTAGCCCCGGACGAACACGCCCCGTTCGGCATCCCAGACCCCGACCCACAATCCGGGGAGATCGCGACGGTTGGTGCCGTTCCAGACCTCACGCACGGAGGCGTCGACCTTCGCGGCGTCGGCTCGGCTCATCGGCCGTTGCGGGAACGGATCGTCGGCCGCGGGACCCGGGTCGCGTCCGCAGGCGGCGAGCAGGATCGCCCCGGCGAGGACCGCGACGACGGCCCGGGCGGGCGGGAAAGCACGGATCACGACGGCGACGGTAGCGGCCGCACCCGGATCGGCTCGGCCACGCGAGACTCGCGGCGTGCCGTTCCACGTCCTCATCAAGCCGACCGGGGCAGTGTGCAACCTCGACTGCGCCTACTGCTACTTCCTGCGCAAGGAGGACCTCTACCCCGGGTCGACGTTCCGCATGAGTGACGCCGTGCTCGAAGCCGCGCTCGCCGGGATCGTCGAGGCCACTGAGGGCGACACGGTGACGGTCGCCTGGCAGGGAGGTGAGCCGACCCTCATGGGGGCGGGGTTCTTCCGGCGGGCCGATGAGATCGTGCGCCGTCTGCTGGCGCCCGGCCAGCGCGTCGAGTACACGATCCAGACCAACGGCACTCGGCTCGACGACGAGCTCTGCGCGCTGTTCGCCGAACTCGGGTACCTCGTCGGGATCAGCATCGACGGGCCGCCCGACCTGCACGATGCGTACCGGGTCGATCCGGCGGGTCGGGGCACTTTCGATCGGGTGCTCGCCGGTCTCGATCGTCTGCGGGCGCACGGGGTCGAGTGGAACGTGCTGACGAGTGTGCACGCGGCGAACGGCGATCACGGGCGGACCGTGTACCGCTTCCTGCGCGATGACCTCGGGGCCCGATACGTGCAGCTGATTCCGGTCGTCGAACGGGTCGGGCCCGACGGCCGCACGGGCGAGCAGGTCGGAGACACCGTGACCGAACGCTCGGTCCGGCCCGAGCAGTGGGGCCGCTTCCTCGGCGAAGTGTTCGACGAGTGGCTCGCGCGTGATGTGGGTGAGGTGTTCGTCGTCAACTTCGACTGGTCGCTCGCAGCCTGGGTGGGCATGGAGAGCCCGGTGTGCATCTTCCGGGCGACGTGCGGGGGTGCCCTCGCGCTCGAGCACACGGGTGACCTCTACTCCTGCGACCACTTCGTGGAACCCGCCTATCGGCTCGGCACCGTGACCGAGGAATCTCTCGGCGCCCTCGTTGCGTCGGCGCCGCAGCAGGCCTTCGGCGCGGCGAAAGCCGAGGACCTCCCCGGCCAGTGCCGGAGCTGTGAGTTCCGCTTCGCCTGTCACGGGGAGTGCCCGAAGAACCGCTTCGCTACGACCGTCGACGGCGAACCGGGACTCAACTACCTCTGCACGGGCTACCTCGATTACTTCCGCCGCATCGATCCGGTGATGCGCGAGATGGCGACGCTCGTGCGCCGCGGGCTCCCGGCGAGCCTCGCCGGCGGTCGCGGCCCGGGTGCGGGCGCGTAGCATTCGCCCCCGATGACCCCCGAAGAACGCGTTGTCATCGGCAAGGACGCTCGGAACGCCGCCCCCCGTTCGGCCCACGCCGACTGGACCCCGGCGGTCGACCGCCCCGATCCGATCACGACCCTCCGGGCCCAGGAGACGAACCGCGTCCCCGAGCTCCTACCCCTGCGCTACCAGCGCATGCTGGCTTCGCCGTTCACCTTCTACCGCGGGGCGGCGGCGGTGATGGCCGCCGACCTGTCCGGCACCCCTGACTCGGGACTCCCGGTGCAGTGCTGCGGCGACGCGCACCTCGCGAACTTCGGGGCTTTCGCCTCCCCCGAGCGGCGCATGGTGTTCGACATCAACGACTTCGACGAGACCCTGCCCGGACCGTGGGAATGGGACGTCAAGCGGTTGGCGGCGAGCATGACGATCGCGGCCCAAGATCGCGCCTTCACCGAAGCCGAGATGACGGCGACGACGCTGGCGACGGTGGCCGGCTACCGCGAAGCGATGCGGCAGTTCGCCGGGATGCGCAACCTCGACGTCTGGTACGCGCAGCGCGACGCGCCCGCGATCGTCGAGCAGCTGCAAGCCGAGGTGTCGGCGGCGGCTGCCCGCCGGGTCGAGCGCCGGGTCGCCAAGGCCGAGGGCAAGAACAGCCTGCGGGCGTTTGAGCGCCTGACCGAGCGGGTCGACGGCGAGCTGCGCATCGCGAACGACCCGCCGGTCGTGATGCGGATGGCCGACATCCTCGGCGATCGGAGCGACTTCGACCTCACCGCACAGATCGCCCGCTGGATCCGGATGTACGGGCGCAGCCTGCAGCGCGACCGTCGGCACCTGCTCGAGTCGTACCGCGTCGTCGACATCGCCCGGAAGGTGGTGGGCGTGGGCAGCGTCGGCACTCGGTGCTGGATCGCGCTGCTCCTCGGCCGGGACGACACCGACCCGCTGTTCCTGCAGCTCAAGCAGGCCTCGGCCTCGGTGCTGGAGGCGCAGGTCGGGCGCAGCACATTCGCCAACTCGGGTCAGCGGGTCGTCGAGGGGCAGCGCATCATGCAGACCGCGAGCGACATCTTCCTCGGCTGGGACCGCATCCAGAACGCGGCGGGCGAGGAGCACGACTTCTACATCCGCCAACTGTGGGACGGGAAGTTCTCGGTCGACCTGGAGACGATCGAGCCCCCGGCCCTGCGGGTCTACGGCGGGTTGTGCGGGTGGACGCTCGCCCGGGCGCACGCCCGCTCGGGTGACCGCATCGCGATCGCGAGCTATCTCGGTAGCGGCGATCGCTTCGATCGGGCGATCCTCGACTTCTCGGTCGCGTACGCGGCGCAGAACGAGCGCGACTACGCAGCCGCGTGCGCGGCGCGGGACGAGGGTCGGCTCCCGGTCGAATCCGGGTCCTGACGTGGCCGACACCCCGAGCGGGCGGCTGCTCGCCCGGGTCGGCCCCGGGCTGTTCCAGCAGGGGATCGTCGTCGACGACATCGACGCGGCCTGCTCGACGCTCGGGTCGACGCTCGGGTGCGGCGACTGGGCGCACCTCCCGGCTGCCGACCTCGAGTACGACCTCCGGGGTCGGACGGTGACCTGCGCGATCGAGTTGGCCTTCGCCCGCAGCGGCGGCATCCAGGTGGAGCTGCTCCGACCGGTCCGTGGTGAGGGGCTCCACGCCGAGTTCCTCGCCGAGCACGGGCCGGGCTTCCACCACCTCGGGTTCCTCGTCGCCGACGTCGCCGCGGTGGTCGCCGAGGCCGCCGATCTCGGCTTCCCGGCCGTGATGGGCGGTGCCTTCGGGACGCTGCGGTTCCGCTATCTCGACACGTGGGCCGCGCTCGGCAGCTTCGTCGAAGTGGTCGAGGATCCCGACGGGCTGCTCGCGACGATCAAGCCCTGGCGCTGACCGGCCACACCTGCGGGTGGGCCGGCGCCCCGAGCGGGTCGCCGTCGCGCAGCTCGGCCTGCTCGGGCTTGCGGGGCGTGCCCGGCCGGAACCGGTAGCGGGCGTCGTCGCCGCAGTACCGCACCGAGATGGCCCGCCTTCGTCGCTCGGCCGAGCGGTTGGGGCCCGAGGAGTGGAGCGTCCGAGCATCGTGCACGGTGATGTCGCCCGGCTCGAGCGCGAACGACACGATCTCGAACCCGCTCGCCTCGACATCGGGGACGACGTCGCCTTCGGTTCCGGGAATGGGCTCGTCGCTCACGAAGAAGTTCGGACGGTAGAAGGCGCCGGTGCGGTGCGATCCGGCGGCGAAGCGCACGGCGCCGGAGTCGTCGTCGACCGGGTCGAGCGGACACCACGTCGTGCACACCTGGGTGCCTTCGATGTGGAAGTAGCCGAGGTCCTGGTGCCAGTGGGTGCGCTCGACCGCGCCGGGCTCCTTGGCGAGCACGCTGTCCTCGTAGAGGAACACGGCGGTCGAGTCCAGGAGGGCGGCGACGATGCCGGGGAGGGGTGAGGCGGCGGCGAAGGCGAGCATCTCGGGCTGGTGGCGCCAATGGTCGACGCCGGCCCGGAACCGGGCCTGATCGGCGGGGGCGCCGGCGAGCGCACTGAGGTCGGCGCTCTGGCCGCTGTCGAGGGCGATCTCGACCGGGCCGGCCATGGCCGTGACGAGCTCCGGCGGCAGCACGCCGCGCAGGCAGACGACACCGTCGCACCGGAAGGCCTCGATCTCGGCGGCGGTCGGCGTGCGCATCAGCCCGCCACCGAGAATCCGCCGTCGACGGCGACGGTCTGACCGGTGACGTACCGGCTCCCGGCGCTCGCCAGGAAGAGCACGGCGGGCACGATGTCGTCGGGGGCGGCGAAGCGGCCGAGGGGCGTGCGATCGAGGAGGGGCTGCGTGAGCTCGGCGAAGGGCATCATCGGTGCGGTCATCGCGGTCTCCACCACCCCGGGGGCCACGGCGTTCACCCGGATTCCGTGCCGGGCCCAGGCCACGGCGAGGGTCTTCGTCATCTGCACCACTCCGGCTTTGGCCGCACCGTATCCGGGCACCGGCTCGATCCCGAAGAACGAGGCCATCGAACCGAGGTTCACGATGCTCCCGCCGCCGACGATCGTGCTCGCGGCGAGCAGCTCCCGGGTGGCGGTGGCGAGGCGGAACGCGCCGAAGAGGTTCGTCGCCACGACCTCCTCGAACACGGTTGGGTCCCACTCGCTGCGACCGCCCGGGAGGTTCTGTCCGGCGTTGTTGACGAGCACGTCGAGGCGTTCGAGCCCGGCGGCGAGGCTCGCGATGTCACCGGCGTCCGCCATCCGGCACATGCGGTACGAGAACGGCCGGAGATCGACCGCGTAGTCGGCGGCCGAGTCGCGGGTGCCGGTGACCGTCACGATCGCTCCGGCATCGAGGAACGCTCGGGCCACGGCGTGACCGATCCCCGAGGTCCCGCCGGTGACCAGCACGTGCGCGCCGGTGAAGTCGAAGGCGACAGAGCCCGGTCCGGTCGGCTGGTGTTCGCTGGCGGTCACGGCGGAATGGTGTCACACGACGAGGCCGGCCCCGGTGGCCCGGCGCCGGATCGCGAGGCCCACCGCCGGGAAGCAGAGCAACGAGAGCATCCCGGCGGCGACGAGGGCGGCTGCGTTCTCGGGGAGCATCCGGTCGGTCTCGAGCCCGAGCGTCGTGATCGCCACGACGAGGGGGAGCGCGGTGGCACCCAGGACGCCGGCGGCGAGGCGGTCGGTCCGGCCGAGGTCGCGGCGCAGACTCCAGATCGTGGGCACGCCGCGCACGATCAGGAAGGCGATCAGGAAGACGGGAACCCGCGCCATCGCTGCGGGGTTCTCGGTGAGGGCGTGGAGGTCGAAGCTCAACCCGGTCACGATGAAGAACGCAGGTACGAACACCCCGCCCGCGACTGCGGTGATCTTCGACTCGACCGCCGCCGCGTGCTCACCCCGATTCGCGAGGCGCACGACGAGCCCGGCGGCGAAGGCGCCGAGGAGGGCGTCCAACCCGAGGTGGCTGGCGACGAATACGAGCCCGACCACAAGGAACACGATCACCCGCACCGGGAGCTGCGAACTCGTGTGCAGGCCGACGGCGAGCAGCCGACCGAGCCGGGGTG
>JBJSXF010000112.1:0-12687 GCA_046086225.1 Actinomycetota bacterium
CCCAGGTGCTGCACCCGGCCTTCGCGCCGGGCGTGATCGGTGAACCACATGCCGCCGGTCGCGTCGAACACGAGGTCGTTCGGCCCGATGAGCCGGTGTCCGTCGCACTCCGTGTAGAGCACGGTCACCGCGCCGGTGGTGAGGTCGATCCGTTCGATCCGTCCACCGGCGTGGTCGGCCGGGAGCTCGGAGTCGGGGATCATGAAGCCGAGGATCTCGGTGAACGCCCACCCGCCGCTGTTGCACACGTAGAGCGCGCCGTCGGGGCCGATCGCCGCGCCGTTCGGGCTTCCGCCCGGCTCGGCGACGGTCGACTTCGTGCCGTCGGGCGCCACCCGGGTGATCGTGCCCGCCGCCAACTCCACCACGATCACGCTCCCGTCGGGCCGGGCCACCGGCCCCTCCGGGAAGCGCAGGCCGTCGGTGATCTCGGTGATCTCGGGGTTCGCCATGCCCGCACGTTTTCATCACGGGCCGGGACCGGTCAAAATGGCCCCATGCGCATCCGCCTCGACCCACAAGACGAGTACATGCACCCGTTGGAGTCCGCCTCCAACTTCAACGAGTCGATGTACTTCAACGTCTACGACCCGCAGGCGCGGGTCGGCGGGTTCCTCCGCCTCGGCAATCGGGCGAACGAGGGCTACGCCGAGCTCACCACCTGCCTCTACCTGCCCGACGGCCGTGTCGCCTTCACCTACCACCGGCCCGAGATCCACGACAACGATGCGTTCGACGCCGGCGGCACCCGCTTCGAGGTCGTCACCCCGTTCGCCGAGCTGCGCACCACGTACGCGGGCAAGCTCGCGCTGCTCGAGGATCCCCTCGTGATGGCCAATCCGCGGCAGGCGTTCACCGAGAGCCCGTGGGTCGAAGCGCACGTCGAGCTCGTGCACCGCGGCGTGTCGCCGATGTACGGAGGCGAGCCGGTCAACGATGACGGCTCCCCGCTGTCCGAAGATCACTCGGGTGGCTTCGCCCGCGGACACTACGAGCAGCACATGGCCGTGAGCGGCACCATCCGGGTCGGCGACGACGAGTGGGTCGTCGACGGCTTCGGGCTCCGCGACCACTCGTGGGGGCCGCGCTACTGGCAGGCACCCTGGTGGTACCGGTGGCTGACCGCCAACTTCGGCGACGACTTCGGGTTCGTCGTTTCGATCATCGCGTCCCGCGACGGTGGTCGGCGCTACGGCGGCATGATCCTGCGCGACGGCGAGTACGAGCACATCCACCGCGCCACGATCGAGACCGACTGGGACGGCGACGACGTCTACCACCGGCGCCTCCGCGCCACGGCGACGACCGCGAACGACACCTACGAGATCGAGGGTCGGGTCCTGAACCTGATCCCGCTCCGCAACCGGCGCACCACACCCGACGGCGAGCAGCTCGTGACCCGCATCTCCGAGGGGATGACCGAATGGTCGTGCGCGGGCCGCACCGGCTACGGCCTCTCGGAGTACCTCGACCAGATCATCGACGGTCGGCCGGTCGGCGCCGCCGAGGAGTCGGCCTGAGCGTTCAGCCGACGGTCGTCGGCGGCACTCCCGAGCCCGAGCGCTCGCGGTGCTCCACGACCTGGGCGACCGACACCATCGCGATCCGGTGCTCGGCCGCGAAGAGCTCGAGGTAGGGCACCCGGGCGGGTGAACCGTCGTCGTGCAGCACCTCGCAGATCACGGCCGCCGGTGCGCAGCCGGCGAGCCGGGCCAGGTCGACCGACGCCTCGGTGTGCCCCCGCCGCTCGAGCACACCGCCCGAACGGGCCCGCAGCGGGAAGACGTGCCCCGGCCGCAGGAAGTCGTCGGGCCGCGAGTCGCGGTCGAGCACCTTCGAGATCGTGAGCGCCCGATCGTGCGCCCCGATGCCGCTCCCCGCCTCCCGGTGATCGATGGAGACGGTGAACGCCGTGTCGTTCCCCGCGGCGTCGGGCGGAACCATCGGACCGATCGCCAGTTCGTCGAGCCGCTCGGGTGCGCAGGGCATGCAGACCAGGCCTCGGGCCCAGCGCAGCATGAAGTTGATCGCCGATGGGGTCACCCACTCGGCCGCGATGGTGAGGTCACCCTCGTTCTCACGGTCGGCGTCGTCGACCACCAGCACCATCTCGCCGCGGCGGAGGCGGCGGAGTGCATCGTCGATGGAGGTCAGGGCCACGGAGTCGTCCTCTCGATCAGCGGGTGACGGGTTCGAAAGCCGGTCGGACATCGACCGCACCGGGAATGGTCGCGACCATGCGGCACCCGTGGGGTGCATTGGGAGCGACGGAGATCTCGCCGCCGTGGAGCTCGGTGATCCACTGGGCGATGGCGAGGCCGAGCCCGGCGCCGCCGTCGGCGGAGGCGCGGGCGGCATCGGCCCGATAGAAGCGCTCGAAGACCCGCTCCGCCTCGGCGGGCGGGATCCCGGGACCCTCGTCGATGACCTCGAGCCGAGCCCCGGTCGCGCCGGCGACGGCCCGCACGGTCACGACCCCGTCGGGTGGTGAGTGGCGCACGGCGTTCTCGGTGAGGTTGACGACCACCTGGTGGAGCCGTTCCTCATCGGCGACGAGCGCGAAGGGCGTCGGCTCCACGACGACGTCGATGCGCACGCCGAGCGCACGGGCCCGGGTGTCGCGCACCGCCCGATCGAGCATCGACTCCACGTCGAACGGTCGCCGGTCGAGCGCCAGCGCGCCCGATTCGAGCCGGGAGAGGTCGAGCAGCTGCTGCACGAGCCGCCCGAGCCGCTCGACCTGGGCGAGCATCGTCGCGAGCGTCTCGGGATCGGCGGTCTCGACGCCGTCGACGAGGTTCTCGAGCACGGCTTGCAGCGCCGCGATCGGCGTCCGCAGCTCGTGGCTGACGTTCGCGACGAGGTCGCGGCGAAGACGATCGGTCGCGGCCAGCTCCTCGGCCATGCGATTGAACGATCGGGCGAGGAGACCGATCTCGTCGCGCGACGACGCGGTCACCCGCCGGGAGAAGTCACCGCGGGCCATCGCGTTGGTCGCGTCGGCCATCTCGCGCAGCGGTGACGTGAGGCCGCGAGCGATGATCCGGACCACGGCGAACGCGAGCAGGGCCGCGAGCACGCCGGCGAGCGACGGCCACAGCCCGATCCGGAGCCCACTCCAGAACACGACGACCGTGACCGCCACGGCCGCGAAGATGACGACCGCGAGCTTGAGCTTGAGCGTCGGGAGCGGATCGAGGGGACGCTCGGGTGCGTGCGGTCGCTTCACGCTGCGCTCCCGGCCGAGCCGGCCGCGTACCCGACCCCGTGCACGGTGCGGACGGCATCGGCGCCGAGCTTGCGCCGGATCGAGCGCACGTGCGAGTCGATGGTGCGCCCGCCCGACGGCACCTCGTAGCCCCAGACCTGCACGAGGAGCTCCTCACGGGTCGTGACCCGGCCCGGACGCGAGGCGAGGAAGTAGCAGAGGTCGAACTCGGTGGGGGTGAGGTGCACGGGCACCCCGGCCCGTTCGACCCGCCGGGCCGCCGGGTCGAGCACGAGGTCCCCGGCGACGATCGCCGGGCGCTCGCGGTCCCGTTCGGAGCGGTCGACCCGCCGGAGCAGGGCCCGCACCCGGGCGCCGAGCTCACGCATGCTGAACGGCTTCGTCATGTAGTCGTCAGCCCCGACGTCGAGACCCCGGAGGAGATCGTCCTCGGCGTCCCGGGCGGTGAGCATCAACACGGCGACGGGCCGCTCCCGCTGGATGCGCTCGCACACCTCGATCCCGTCGAGCCCGGGGAGCATGAGGTCGAGGACGACGAGGTCGGGTCGGAGCCGGTCGCACGCCGCCACACCGGAGGGGCCGTCGACGGCGATCTCGACCCGATGCCCCTCATTGCGGAGCCGGGCGGCAACGGCATCGGCGATGGGCCGCTCGTCCTCGATCACGAGGACGCAGCGCCCGGAGGCTGCGTCCTTCACCGGCACCGTCGCGGTCACGCCCCCACCCTACGGAAGCCCGTCGGACGGCCGCCGCTCCGGCTGTGGAGAAATGGTGGAGATGGAACCGGACAGGGCCGGGCGAACGGGATTCCACCCCGATGTCCCACCCCGGGGGCACAATGGCACTCTCCGTGGCACGTCGGATGCCGGTGCGATCGTCTCGTAATGGGCACCTGCCGCATCGGGAACGTCCGGGGCGAGACACGGGGCAAGGGCACAGGGCAGAAGTCGGGCGAGAGAGCACAGGCGCCAGGGCAGGCGCCAGGGCATGGGGCAGGGCATGGGAAGCGATCATGGCGAGCGGAAGCGTCGAGGAGTCGACGGCGCCCACGAATCGGGCGACGGGGCGGGCCGGAAATCGGGCCGCGGCACCAACGACGACGGTTCCAAGCCGGCGACGCGTCTGAACGCCACGCTCGAGGCGCGCATCGTCCGCGCCTACGAGGTCTGGGACGGCCGCACGCCGCGCCTCGACGATTTCGTCGCCGAGTTCGGCATCTCGCGGCCGACCCTCTACTCGGTGCTGCGCCGCAACGGCCGCCCCACGAAGCGTGACCTGCTCGTGCAGGCCCGGGAACGCGCCCGGGGCCTCGACCCCGACCCCCCGGCCGGCGACGGTGCCGACGGTGGTCCGGGACGCGCCGCCGACGAGACGGCTCGGTGGCGGGCCGAGGCTCGCCGCTGGGAAGCGGAAGCGACGCGGCTCCGAGGGCTGCTCGTCGCTCGGGGCATCGATCCCGACGGCGGAAGCCCCGCCTGAGTCGGCTCGGGCCGAATCGACCCGAGCCCGGACGGCAGCGCGCTCGGTAGCGTCCCCCCCGTGGCGCCGCCCGATGCCGATCTCCTCGCCCGCGCTCTCGTCGACCTCGGCGACTATCGGGTCGAGGGGCTGCGCCGACTCTCGGGCGGCGCTTCCCGCGAGACCTGGGCCTTCGATCTCGTCGCCGCCGACGGCAGCACCCGTGCGCTCGTACTGCGCCGCGACCCCGGCACTGCGAACGGCTGGTCGGAGCGGTCGACCGAGTACGCCCTCCTCGCCGCAGCCGGAGCCGCCGGCGTGCCCGTACCCGCCGTGCGCTACCTGCTCCGTCCCGCCGACGGACTCGGCGAGGGGTTCGTCATGGATCACGTTGCCGGCGAGACGATCGCCCGGCGGATCCTGCGCGACGACGAGTTCGCCGCAGCCCGCCCCCGACTCGCCGACCAGTGCGGAGAGATCGCGGCCCGCATCCACGCCGTTCCCACCGACGGGCTCCCCCGGCTGCCCGTGCAGGACGGACCGTCCCAGGTGGACTTCTACCGCAACGCCCTCGACGCGTTCGGTGAGCCGCATCCCGCGTTCGAGCTCGCGCTCCGCTGGCTCGACGAGCACGCGCCACCCCCTCCCGCAGTGCCCGTGCTCGTGCACGGCGACCTCCGCAACGGCAACTTCATCGTCGGACCCGAGGGGATCCGCGCCGTGCTCGACTGGGAGCTCTCGCACCTCGGCGATCCGGTCGAGGATCTCGGCTGGCTCTGCGTGCGGGCCTGGCGCTTCGGGGTCGACGACCGACTCGTCGGCGGCTTCGGCGACATCTCCGCCCTCCTCGCCGCCTATGCCGCGGCCGGCGGCGCGCCGGTCTCCGAGGCCGAGCTGCGCTGGTGGGTCGCCCTCGGCACGCTCAAGTGGGGAGTCATCTGCATGAGCCAGGCGTTCACGCATCTCGGCGGCGCCCACCGATCGGTGGAGCTCGCCGCCATCGGTCGCCGGGTCGCCCAGACCGAGTGGGATCTCCTCGACCTCCTCGACGGCGGGTGGTGAGCGCCGTGGCCCAGACCGATCGTCCGACCGTCACCGAGCTCATCGAGGCCGTGCGCGAGTTCCTCGAGCGCGAGGTGATGACGGGCACCTCGGGCAGACTGCAGTTCCACGCCCGGGTCGCCGCCAACGTGCTCGCGGTCGTCGAGCGCGAACTCGCCGAGAGTCCGCTCGGGGCGCTCACCGCCGCCGCCCGCGCCCAAGAGACCGAGCTGGCTCGTCGCATCCGGACCGGCGAGTTCGACGACCGGCTCGCCGAGGTGCGGGCCGAGGTGCGGGAGACGGTGCGGCGCAAGCTGCTCGTCGCCGACCCCGGGCACCTGCCTCCCGAGGCCCGGGCCTAGCCTCCGTCCGCCATGCGGATCGCGACCTGGAACGTCAACTCGCTGAAGGCCCGACTGCCACGGGTCGAGGAGTTCCTCGCCTACGCCGACGTCGACGTGCTGTGCCTCCAGGAGACCAAGATGGCCGACGACGCGTTCCCGGCCCTCACGTTCGCCGGGCTCGGCTACGACGCGGTGCACCACGGTCAGGGTCGCTGGAACGGCGTGGCGATCCTCTCGCGGGTCGGCCTCACCGATACCGCCTCGGGCTTCGGTCCCGATCACGTCGACCCCTACGAGGGTGACGCCCGGGTCGTGGCCGCCACCTGCGGCGGAGTGCGGATCGTGAGCGTCTACGTGCCGAACGGACGCGAGGTGCCGAGCGAGTGGTACGACCGCAAACTCGCCTGGCTCGCCGTCTTCCACGACTGGATCGCCGCCGGGAACGCACCGACCGACCCGCTCTACGTCGGCGGCGACTACAACGTCGCGCCCGAGGACCGCGACGTGTGGAGCATCGGCGCCTTCGCCGGCTCGACGCACGTCACCGCGCCCGAGCGCGAGGCCATCGGTCGGCTCGGGGCCTGGGGTCTGCAGGATCTCTTCCGCCTCGTGTATCCCGATGCCGATCGGCTCTACACCTACTGGGACTACCGCTCCGGCGACTTCCACCAGCACCGGGGCATACGGATCGATCTCGCGCTCGGCACGGCGCCGCTCGCCGAACGTACCCGCTGGGCGACGGTCGACCGCAACGCCCGCAAGGGTCAGGGTCCGTCGGACCACGCCCCGCTCATCGTCGATCTCGCCGACTGACGTCGTGCCCGGCCCGACCGAACCCGGGCTGACCGTCGCCGCGGTCGACTGGTCGGGGGCCCGCCGCCCGAAGGGCATCTGGCTCGCCGTCGTGCGCGCCGGCACGCTCGTCGAGAGCCGCCCGATCGCCACCCGGGAGACCGCGATCGATGCCGTGGTCGCGCTCCCTGCACCGGTCGCGGTCGGGTTCGACTTCTCGTTCTCGGTGCCGGCCTGGTTCGCAGCCGAGCTCGGCTGCACCTCGGCGCCCGCCGTGTGGCACCGAGCGCACACCGACGGGGAGGCCTGGCTCGCACCGACCCCGCCGTTCTGGCGCGACCGCTGCACGGTGCCCCCCGAGCAGCGGTTCCGCCGTTGCGAGACGCGCTACCCGAGCGCCAAATCGGTGTTCCAGCTCGTCGGGAACGGTCAGGTCGGCGCCGGTTCGGTGCGGGGCATGGCCCTGCTCCCCCGCCTGCGCCGCGCCGGGTTCGCGATCTGGCCGTTCGACGAACCGACCGACCGGGTCGCGTTCGAGATCTACCCGAGCGCGCTGCGCCCCCTCGTCGAGGCACCGGGTCCGTTCGCGTCGAACGACGAACGCGACGCCGTCGCGTCAGCCCGGGCGATGTGGGAGCACCGCGCCACCCTCGGGCGACTGCGGCAGACCGATGATCCCGTCGCGCTCGTCGAGGGCGACGTGTGGGATCCGGTCAGCCCTTCGCCTTGATGATCTCGATGAGCTGCGGCACGACCTTGTGCACGTCACCGACGATGCCGAGGTCGGCCACCGCGAAGATCGGCGCCTCGCCGTCCTTGTTCACGGCGACGATGTTGTCGCTGTTCTTCATGCCCACGAGGTGCTGGGTGGCCCCCGAGATGCCGAGCGCGATGTAGACCTTCGGCTTCACGGTCTTGCCGGTCTGGCCGACCTGCAGCGCGTAGGGAACCCAACCCGCATCGACGATCGCTCGCGACGCGCCCCAGGCACCCTTGAGCTCCTTGGCGAGCTCCTCGACCAGCGGGCCGTAGTTCTCGGACGCACCGATGCCCCGACCGCCCGAGACGACGACGGACGCCTCCTCGAGCTTCGGGCCCTGCTGCTCCTCGACGTGACGCTCGAGCACCTTGGCCTCGACGGCCCGGCCCGGATCGCCCGCACCGGCCGCGACGACCTCGGCGGCCCCGCCGCCCGACGGCTCCGCCGCGAACGACTTGGGGCGGATCGCCACGAGGGCGGGCGATGCCGACGGGGTGGTGTCGACGAGCGTGACTCCACCGAAGATCGCGACCCCGACCGTCACCCCGCTGTCGGCGGTGAGCGACGAGCCGTTGGTGATGACCGGACGGTCGAGCTTCACCGACAGCCGGGCGATCGCGTCACGACCGTCGTAGGTCTGGGCGACGAGCACCACGTCGGGTGCCGTCGCGTTCACGAGTTCGGCGATACCGGCCGCAGCCGCGTGCCCCGGGAGGGCACCGCCCGCGTCGATGACGTGCAGCTTCGTCGCGCCGTACTCGCCGACCTGAGCGGCGACCGCCGCGGTGTCGTCGGTGCCCGCGTAGACCGCCTCGACGGTCGCCGCGATCTCGCGCGCCTTCGTCAGGAGCTCGAGGGTGGCCGTGGTGACCTTGCCCTCGCTCGACTCCGCGTAGACCAGAACCTTGTCGACGCCCACGTCACACCACCTTCAGCTGCTCGAGGAACGCCACGACCTTCTCGGCGCCGGTTCCGTCGTCTTCGAACTTCTCGCCCGCCTCGCGGGCCGGGGCCTGCTCGACGTTCGTGATCTGCTGGCGGGCGCCGGACCAGCCGACCTGGCCGCCGTCGAGGCCGAGATCGGCCGCGGTCACCTGGTCGACCGGCTTGCTCTTGGCCGCCATGATCCCCTTGAACGAGGGGTAGCGGGGCTCGACCACACCGGCCGTCACCGAGACCACCGCCGGGAGCGAGGCCTCGACGATGTCGTAGCCGGCTTCGGTCTGGCGCTGGACCTTCACGGTGCCGCCGGCGATCTCCACCTGCTTGGCGAAGGTGATGGCAGGCCAGCCGAGGAGTTCGGCAACCTGGGCGGGCACCGTGCCGGTGTAGCCGTCGCTCGATTCGGTGGCGGCGAGCACGAGGTCGGCGCCGCCGGCCCGCTCGACCGCCTTGGCGAGCACCTTGGCGGTGCCGAGCGCGTCGGAGCCCTCGAGTGCCGGGTCGGAGACGAGCACGGCCTTCGCCGCACCCATCGCCAGCGCGGTGCGCAGTCCGGAGACCTCGCCGTTGGGGGCCATGGAGACGAGGGTGACCTCGCCGCCGCCGGCCGTGTCGACGAGCTGCAGCGCCATCTCGACGCCGTAGCTGTCGGACTCGTCGAGGATGAGCTTGCCGCTGCGGTCGAGGGTGTGGTCGGCCTCGAGCGAACCCGGCACGGCCGGGTCGGGGATCTGCTTCACGCAGACGACGACGTTCATGGGTCTCCTCTTCACGACGGGAAGGCCCGAGGATTCTGCCAACCGGGCGGCCGCGGAGTCGAAACGGGACCGGGCAAGTCGAGCCGGGCCCCGGGAGCGGCGCCCGGTACCGTCGAGAGCCGTGAGCGCCCCGGCCGACGTCGTCATCGTGGGGGCGGGCCCGGCGGGCTGTGCGGCGGCGATCGGGGCCGTCCGGCGGGGCCTGCGCACGGTGGTGCTCGACCGGGCGACCTTCCCCCGGGACAAGACCTGCGGCGACGGCCTGACCACCGCTGCCCTGCGGATCCTGGAGGGGCTCGGCCTCGCCCGGGCCGACCTCGACGCCCTGGGCGCCGCTCCGGTGCCCGCGACGGTGATCACCGCGCCGAGCGGCCGCCGGGTCGTCCTGCCGATGCCGACGACCGGTACCCACGCCCTCGTCGTGGAACGACGACACCTCGATGCCCGCCTGGTGGACGCGGCCCGGGCCGCCGGGGCCGAGGTGCGCGAGGGCCACACGGTCGAGCGGGTCGAGGTGCACGCCGACGGCGTGACCGTCGACGGCATCGCGGCCCGGCACCTCGTGGCCGCCGACGGCCATTGGTCGCCGGTCCGCCGGATGCTCGAGCCGGGCACGTCCCGCGACCTCGGCGAATGGCACGCCGTGCGCCAGTACTTCGCGGGCACCACCGCGGATCGGCTCTGGGTGTGGTTCGCCGCCGATCTCCTCCCCGGCTACCTCTGGGTGTTCCCGCTCGGGGCCGGACGGGCCAACGTCGGCTACGGCGTGCTGCGCGCCGACCGAGCCGCGGCGAAGCGCGGACGGGATCTGAAGGACCTCTGGCCGACGCTCCTCGCCCGACCCGAGGTGCGGGCCGTGCTCGGACCCGACGCCCGGGCCGCCGAGCCGGTGCGGGCCTGGCCGATCCCGACCCGCTACGACCCGGCCCGGCTCGTCCACGGTCCGCGGGTGCGGTTCGTCGGCGACGCGGCCGGGGTCGTGGACCCGATGACCGGCGAGGGGATCGCCCAGGCGATGGAGACGGGGCTCCTCGCCGCCGAATCGATCGCGACGGGCGCCGACTACGCCCGCCTCGTCCACCGTGCGCTCGGCCGCGACCTGCGCTTCGCCGCGCTCCTCCAGCGCGTGCTCGCCCGCCGCTGGGGTGCCGACCTCGCCATCTCGACGGCCGGCCTCACCCCCTGGACGCGCCGCAACTTCGCCCGCTGGATGTGGGAGGACTACCCCCGGGCGATCCTGGGCACCCCCGACCGCTGGCACCGGGGCATGCTCACCCCGCCCGGGGCCTGGGCCGACGCGGCGCGCTGACCGCCACCCGCTCCCCCCGCCCGCAGTAGCGGCACCGCGGCGGCCTCTGCCATGATCCGTCCATGGCACAAGGTGAAGCAGTCATCGACATCGACCGAACCCCCGACGACGTGTGGGCCCTGCTCCGTGGCTTCGGCACGATCAACGAGTGGATGCCCGGCATCGACTCGTGCACCGTCGAGGGCGACGTGCGCACGATCGGCACGATGGGCATCGAGATCAAAGAGCAGCTCCGCGAACTCGACGAGGCGGCCCGGCGCACCTCCTACTCGGTGATCGCATCGCCGATGGGCAACCTCGAGTCGCACCTCGCCACCATCTCGGTGACAGCCGAGGGCTCGGGCTCGCGAGTGACCTGGGTGGTCGAGGTGAGCCCCGACGAGCTGCTCGGGCTCTTCCTCCCCATCTACGAGGGCTCGGTCGCCGAGCTCAAGAAGCGGCTCGAGGCCTGACCGGGCCCGCGCCCGTTCCACCATGGCGATCGACTTCAGCCTCACCCCCGAGCTCGAGGACATCCGGTCCCGGGTCCGGTCCCTCATCGACGAGTGCGTGCGTCCGATCGAGCGCGACATGGATCGCCACGATCGCACCTCGCTCGTCGAGGGCATCATCGCCATGCGCACCGAGGCGCGAAAGCGCGGCATCTGGCTGCCCCACATGCCGACCGAGTGGGGCGGGATGGGCCTCGGCCACGTCGAGCTCGCCATGGTGCAGGCCGAGGCGGCCCGCGCGAGCTTCGGGCCGTTCGCCATCAACGCGCAGGCGCCCGACGAGGGCAACATGCACACGATCCTCCACTGGGGCACCGACGCCCAGAAGGAGAAGTACCTGAAGCCGCTGTGCGAGGGAACGACGGCGTCGTGCTTCGCGATGACCGAGCCCGAGGTCGCAGGTTCCGACCCGACGCTCATCAAGACCTGGGGCTACCAGGACGGCGACGAGTGGGTCATCAACGGGCACAAGTGGTTCATCAGCCAGGCGCACCGTGCCCGCTTCGCGATCCTCATCGCCCGCACCGAGCAGGACCCCGACATCCCACAGGCCGCGAACAGCGCCTTCATCGTCGATCTGCCCGCCGAGGGCTGGACCGAGGTGCGCCAGATCGAGACGATGCACGGCCCGGGCGGTCACTCCGAGATCCGCATCGAGGACCTGCGGGTGCACGGCGACCAGATGCTCGGCGGTCGGGGCCAGGGGCACCTGCTCGGCCAGTACCGGCTCGGGCCGGCCCGGCTCGCGCACTGCATGCGCTGGATCGCCCAGGCCGAGATGGCCCTCGACCTCATGGTGGACCGTTCACTCAATCGCTTCTCGCACGGGTCGCTCCTCGCCGAGAAGCAGGGCATCCAGTGGCTCATCGCGGAGTCGACCATCGAGCTCTACCAGTGCAAGCTCATGGTGATGCACGCCGCCTACAAGATCGACCGAAAGGAAGACTTCCGGGCCGAGGTGTCGATGGCGAAGCACTTCGTCGCCAACTCGCTGAACCGGATCATCGACCGGGCGATCCAGGTGCACGGTGCCCTCGGCTACTCGAAGGACACGCCGCTCGCCGACATGTTCCTCCACGCCCGCTGGGCCCGCTTCGCCGACGGTGCCGACGAGATCCACCTCATGCGCACCGCCGAGCGGGCGATCGCCGCGTTCCGCGACACCGGCTCGACCCGGGCCGCGACCGGCAACCTCCCGCTGTAGCGATCGCGGCACCGGACCGGTCGGCCCCGGTCGTAGCATTGCTGGCGTGACCGCCACCTCGTTCTGGCCGACCCAGGACCACTGGTCGTGCGCGATTCCGCTCGCCACACCCCATCCTCGGCTCGAGGCGCTCGCCCCGACGGGGTTCGTGGCCCTCACCGACCGGGCCGAGCCCGTACCCGAAACCGAGTACCGCTCGCTCACCTACATGGACTGGAAGAGCGGCGGTGACACCCACTTCGCGCCCATCGCCAGCGCCGACGGCGAGCTCGACTGCCGGGGCTTCTGGAGCGCCGAGCACCAGCACCCCGACAAGGAGGCCCGCCTCACCACGAACGCTGCGCTCGCCCCCGCCCTCA